>JAGALK010000094.1 GCA_017625255.1 Lachnospiraceae bacterium | reverse complement strand
TGTTCCGTTTCATCACTTATGTGATGTTTACTGTTTTAAGGTTTGCAACTTTCGTTGCTGTTCTTGAATTATTCTCAAAATCTTTCAAGGTTATTTCACTGTTCAGTTATCAATGTTCTTTGTTGTCGTTTCCGCGACAGCCAGTTTATAATAACACAGCTCTTATCGCTTGTCAACAACTTTTTTCATTTTTTTGCAATCTTTTTTTGATGCCAACGCATTGTTTTCAGCACTCGTTGCTGTTCCCTGCCGTCAGCTTGTCTATATTAACATCACTGACGACATCTGTCAACAGCTTTTTTGAATTTTTTTAATTTTTTTTGTTTATAAAAATATCATGATAATTTCTAACAGAATATTATGATTATATAGATATGGAAGAAATGAGCTTTCTTCTATATAGGCGAGTAATTGATTTCCTATGTCGCTGGCTGCACATATTGTTATTATATAGAAGCCAAGCCAAATAATAATCAATCCTTTCAAAAGGCCTGCTGCTACACCCAACATTTTGTTGGCTCCTTTTATAATAGGAAGATATGACACTAAATCCAGTGCACTTGCCAAATATCTGGTAACAATACTCGCTGTAAGCAATGCTGCAAAAAAAGCAATCCCCTCTATTATAAAATGAGCTATGGTATCAGCTATCTCAGTATAAATCCCACTTTCTTCAAATAACAGCTCTGCCGTTTGCATGGAACTTTCCGAAAATTTTTCCATAATACTTTCCGGAAGCCATATTCCAATCTCTGACATCTCCTTCTGTGTATCTGTGGATATTTCCAGTGCATTTTGTTCTATTTTGGCTTCTGCAGACTGTTCTATGTGTTCCAGACATTTTTCCTGTATATATGCTTTTAATTCTGTCTTTTCTTCTAAATACTCTGTAATATATGGTGTGGACCATGTTACAAAACCAAGTACCAGTATCCATGACATCAAAGAATATATCACACGAAGAAATCCCCTTCTGTATCCTGCATATGCGCAAAGAGCGATAATACCTATTACCACTATTTCTAATCCGTTCATATCTGCTCCTTTATTTTAATTTTACCTTTTCCATAACATCACTTAAAATAAAAGTATAACTTTGGCTTGTTTGACCGGATAATATTTTGTGTATACCAGCATCAAAGGTATGCGTAAATTTCTTTACCCCTCGTAAGGTATATAGTATACAGGAATTATCTTCTATTATACATATCTCATGATTTTTCAGAAATTCTATATTTTGATATGCCATTTTAAAACTTTTCTCTAACCTTAGTTTTCCTGTCATATCATATATATGCATCTTATGAGAATTTCCTTCTTCGCTGTTTCCATATACAAGTCCAATATATTCTTCATCGAAGAATAAGCTTTTTACTTCTTTTTTAAGCTCTAACTTAGCTGTTTCCTCAGGTTTTTGCGTTCCTTCAAAAATAACTATCCGAGAATCTCCAAATGCAAGCATTCTCTCATTGGTAACAAAATCAATTTCCGGAATGACAGTATCTTTATATGAATAAGAACCCACCATATTATCAATTTCATTCTGCCCTACAGAACCAAAATTATAAAATACAATATTTGTCTTTGCTTTTCCCTGACTGATATCTAAGATGGATACTGCTAATTTATTAGCATCATTTGATAGTGCTATATCCAATGGATAACCGCTGTTTTCTACATGAATTTCTCCGGACGCAAGACTTTCTCCTTTCTTATTATACAGTTCCAAATTGCTTGTTCCCTCTTCCTGTGTCAACACTGCAACGCTTCCCTGATTAGCAACACAAATTGCCTGAATGGGCTTACTGGTTTCAATTTTTCCCTGTACACCGACAGTATCCATGATATAAATCTGTGTTCCATGTTTATCTGCAATGGCAGCATAGGTTTCACAGATGTCTACCATTGGTGTCTGCATCTCATATGCCTGATTCCAAATCAAATTATCGGATAAATCTGCGCAAAATGCTCCATCATTATTATAACGAAGAATGTATCCTGCAAAATCCTCATATTGGGTAGCTTCACTGTCTGCTTTTTTTATTTCAGAACGCACTTCGTAATCTGTATATTCTTTTTGCTGAAAATAAACTGCAGTGGCTGCTAATGATACCGATGCCAGTATAACCAACACCGTTATTCGTATAGCAATTTTTCTACGATGTTTACGCAGTTTCTTTTCCATTTCTTCTAAATTATTTTCTACAGTATGAAACTGTTGTTTTCTTATGTCTGTCATTGAATATAACTCCTGTTTATAATATTAATCAGGCATATTGCCTATGTCTTAGGCGATATACCTGATTATTATAACATACCTTTAAAAAAGGGGGTACTTTTTTATGGAAGTGTAAGCTTCTGACCTACATAAATGGAATCTTTGTTGTCAATGGCATTTATTTCACACAGTTTGTCTAAAACGGCATCCGTCTGATAAATTTTATAACATATCTCTTGAAGATTGTCTCCCTGTTGTACGATATAATAGCCTTGTGCCTTGTAATCTTGTGTTTCTGGTGCTGTATTTGCAGTTTCAGCTGCCGGTTCTTGCGCCGGCGCAGATTCTTGTACAGGTACTGCTTCTGCTGCCGTTTCCTGTGCCTGTATTTCCACCGGTGCTGAAGTAGCAACCGGCTTTGCATTTTCCTCTATACTAGCGCTTACTTCGGTTGATTTGTCCACATTTTCTTTTACCGGAATGACATTTCCCTGAATGGTTTCTACCGAAACCTGCGCTGTCTGGTTTTCTTCAGTACTGCTTGCTACAGACATTACAGATATGGTTTCTTCCATTTTGTCCATGCGTTCTATGTGACCTATAAGAACTACACTGACAACACATAATGTAATAACCATTAAAAAGGATGTTATATAGGATAATACCCCGGCACCTCTTTTCTTGGGCTGTTCTTTTTTTTCTAACATCAATGCCCGATAGTGCTTTGTCGTCTGATCTTTTACAACCTCCGATGAAACGGCTTTTCCTAAGCGCTTTTCTCTCTGCTGAATCATATATTCCTGCATTTGAGGATTTTTTTCATAATAAATAAAGTATCCTTCTTTTCTGGTTAATTTCCCCTGTTTCCATGTATAAAAAGCCTCTTCTCTCTCTTTTGAATCCATCAAAAAGAAAAATTGATAGGTTCCGATGAAATTTTTTCTATGCATCAGTTCTATCTCTTCTGTAATTTGAAGTGTGTTTCCGGGAATATCTAACACCCAGCCAACAATTTCACATTTTTCAAAATATTCGCGGATTTGCAGATGAATTTCCCTCCAAGTTTCATCGTTTAGCTCCGGAAGCTCTTCCGGATATTCTGCATTATGTACCTGTATAGCCCCGCTGATAAAAGCACAGCTTCGATTAGAAAAATGATCGATTTCACCTAAAAGAATTAACAAACGAGGCAAAATTCCATTTTCCATTCCCTGAATCTGCGCCGGATGAAGATAGGTATATACATAGTCTTCCATATATATACGAAAATCTTTTTCCGGATTTCCAATTTGACGAATGTTTTTTGGCAGTTTCCCTTCTAACTTGTCCTCTGTTTTTTTTGTTTCCTGTATGATTTCTATCATGCACTACCCCTTCTTCCTAATTTAAATACTGTTCATGCGTGTTCCTTTCTGATGCATTTACCTTAACATAAGAAAAGTAAATTTTTTGACGGTTTATGTAGCGTATGACAAAAACATATCGACAAATGTATACAAAAAAAGCATATCAGACCTAAAATCTAACATGCCTTTTGCGTTTTTTTGTCGTTTACAGTTCTGTTCTTCCCTCTAATGCCCGCAGCAAGGTTACTTCATCTATGTATTCTAAATCCCCGCCCACCGGAACTCCACTGGCAATTCTTGTAACCTTAATTCCTGTCGGTTTTATCAGTTTACTGATATACATTGCCGTAGTTTCTCCTTCTAAGCTGGAATTGGTAGCAATGATAACTTCGTCCACCTCTTGCTGTAAGCGCTGCATCAATTCCTTTAACCGGATATCGGAAGGTCCTATACCTAACATTGGCGAAATTGCCCCATGTAAAACATGATAAACTCCTTCAAATTTCTGAGTTTTTTCGTAGGCAGCAAGATCTCTGGTGTTTTCTACTACCATAATAACTTTATGATTCCGATTTGTATTTTTACAAATCGGACAAATCTCTTCATCTGTCAGAGTAAAGCATTCTTTGCAGTAACGGACATTACTTCTTGCATTGATAATTGCTGATGAAAGCTTTTCTACATTTTCTTTTGGCATATTCAAAATGTGAAATGCCAACCGCTGAGCAGACTTGCTTCCAATTCCCGGCAAACCGGATAACTCTTCTACTAATCGATTGATTTGATTACTGTAATATTCCATTTTCTACAACCTTAGAATGGGAGACCACCAAGTCCACCGATTCCTCCTGTGATTTTAGACATGGAATTAGAGGAAAATTCTTCTAATTCACGAAGTGCTTCGTTGGTAGCCGCCATGATTAAGTCCTCTAACATCTCAATATCATCCGGATCTACTACTTCTTCGGATAATTTAATTTTGGTAATTTCTCTTTTACCGGAAACAGTTACTTCTACTGCACCACCGCCAGCTTTTGCTGTAATTTCCTTTTCTTCTAACTCCTTCTGAGCCTCTTCCATCTGACGCTGCATTTTCTGCGCCTGTTTCATAAGGTTATTCATATTTCCCGGCATACCACCTGGGAATCCACCTCTTTTTGCCATTTTTCTTCCTCCTAATGATTTATATTATTATTCATCCTCATAGGTAATTTCCATATTAATTACCTGTTCCAAATCTACATGAGATTCTTCAAAAGGACGATTACTATCGCTTTCTTTGATTAAAACATTAATCTGCTTGCCAATTCTTTCTGCTATGGCATTTTCAAGCTGTTCTTTTTCCTCTGCCCTACTAAAATAGCCGGCTGCCATAGTGTCTTCAAATACCAATACCAGTTCATTACCGCCGCCTAAGGTTAATCTGGCTTTGGATAGATAGCTGCGGGACAAGCCCGGCATTGCAGATATGATGCTCCGCCAGCTTTTTACTGCCTGTTCTACATCTTCGGGAACTGCCTTGGGTAAGACCTTCGGCTCTACAGGAATTTCCTGTGATACAGAAGCTGTTGCTGACACCGAGGATGGCGCTGACGATGCTACAGCGGGAATGCCTTGTTCTATTTTTTTCTCTATCTGCTCTAAACGCTGAATAATAGAACTATAATCCTGTTGCATCTGTGGACGGCAAAGCTTGATTAATGTAATTTCTAATAATACTCTTTTCTGGGAAGAGTATTTAATCTGATTGGATAATTCAGAAAATATCCGAATATATCGAATTAGCTCTTCATCATGAATTTGTGTGGATTCTTCTTTTAAGCGAATGAGATTTTCTGTAGACATATCTAACACTTCGCTCATTTCGTCGGAGCTTTTTAAAAGCATGAGATTTCGCAGATACCATGTAAAATCTACAACAAATTGTCCCAATTCTCTTCCATCTGCAATCAACTGCTCAACTGCGCCAATTACACTAGAGATATCCTGCGATAATACCTTTCGCAACAGATTACTGAACACTTCCGTATCCACCGCTCCTAATACTTCAAGAACTTTATCATAAGTCAATGTCTGTCCCAGATAAAAGGCAATGCACTGATCTAATAGACTTAAAGCATCTCGCATAGCTCCATCTGCTGCTTTTGCAATATAATGAACCGCCTTTTCTTCGGCTTCTATCTGCTCTTCTGCTAATAACTCATGCAGTCTTTCACTTATGGTTTCCACAGAAATCCGCTTAAAATCATACCGCTGACAACGGGATAATATAGTCACCGGTATTTTGTGTACTTCTGTGGTCGCAAGAATAAATATAACATAAGATGGTGGTTCTTCCAAGGTTTTTAATAACGCATTAAATGCCCCTATAGAAAGCATATGAACCTCGTCTATAATATAGACTTTGAATCTGCCTTCTGTGGGGCGGTAGGCTACTTCCTCACGAATTTCACGAATACTCTCTACACCGTTATTGGAAGCAGCATCAATTTCTATCACATTCATGGAATTGCCGGCAGCAACTGCCCTACAGGATGGACATTCCCCGCAGGGGCTTCCGTCAATCGGATGCTCACAGTTGACTGCTTTGGCAAATATCTTGGCTATTGTGGTCTTTCCTGTACCTCTTGTGCCACAAAACAGATAGGCATGTCCAATTCTGTCGGCTTGAATCTGATTCTTTAAGGTTGTCACAATATGATCCTGTCCCTTGACATCTTTGAACTCTTGGGGACGGAACTTTCTATACAGCGCAGTATAAGACATGTCTTTTCCTCACTTACTCTAACATTTAATCTCCAAAACTAATTCCCATGGTTTTGGCTTCTTTAATCATCTGACAATTTGGTTCTACTGTTTTTAATTTACCGGCAACATCTTTTAATGGAACACGAGTGGTTTTACTATTTACCATAGCAATCATATGACCATAATCTTCATCCATAATTGCCTGAGCTGCTGCTGCACCAAGCTGACTGCAAAGTACTCGGTCATATGGGCATGGACTGCCGCCTCGCTGCGTATGTCCCGGAACCGCAACACGAATTTCTGTACCTAATTTTTCTTTGATGCGGTCTGCCACTTCATAGGATACAGATGGATAAAGTGATTTTTCAAGCTTTTTCTTGTATTCTTTCTTGGAAAGTTTTGCATCTTCCTTGGAAATCGCACCTTCTGCAACCGCAAGAATCGTAAATCCTTTTCCTGCTCTGCTTCTTCTCTGAATAGCTTCTACTACTTTATCGATATCGTATGGTATCTCCGGCAAGAGAATAATATCTGCACCTGCTGCAATTCCGGCATACAAAGTAAGCCAGCCTACTTTGTGTCCCATAACTTCTACAATAAATACACGATTGTGGGATGCTGCGGTTGTATGAATACAATCAATGGCTTCTGCAGCAATATTAATGGCACTCTGAAAACCAAAGGTTACATCTGTTCCATAAATATCATTATCAATTGTCTTTGGCAGATGGATAACATTTAAGCCTTCTTCTCTAAGAAGATTTGCTGTTTTTTGTGTACCATTTCCACCTAAAATGACAAGACAATCTAAATTCAGCTTATAATAAGTCTGCTTCATTGCTTCTACTTTATTCAAACCGTTTTCGTCAGGCTCACGCATCAGTTTGAACGGCTGTCTGGATGTACCTAAAATTGTACCACCTTTGGTCAATATTCCGGAAAAATCTGCGGAAGTCAGCAGACGATATTTTCCATAAATTAACCCCTTATAACCTTCATAAAAACCGTAAACTTCCAACTCGTCTACATTGTTGCTCAATCCTTTTACTACGCCTCGCATTGCCGCATTTAATGCCTGGCAATCTCCCCCACTTGTCAACATTCCGATTCTTTTCATAGTCATGCAGTCCTTTCTGTTTTTATCAGATGTGTCTGTTTTTTATATATAGCTTCTGTTCAGATGCTCTGTTTTTTACTACGCTCCCACCTGAACCATTACTCATATATTATAATATATTTTTGTTTTATCCACAATACATCTTGCTTGAGACTGCGTAAATTTACCTTCGGATTTAAGAGGATGGAGTTCACCCACGATACACTGATAAAGCATCAGGTAATGACTTGTAGCTTTACTTTAATCCCTAGGTTCAATTTTGACAAGTTTTTTCTCAAGCGAAGTGTTTGC
>JAGALK010000093.1 GCA_017625255.1 Lachnospiraceae bacterium | reverse complement strand
TGTTTCTTAGCAATTTCTGCAACACACAACTATGCACCGACACGGATGTCGGTGCAAGCTGTCACCACGGCAGGGACGCCGTGTTGACAGTGGTAGTGTGCGTTACCATAACTGATATGAAAATGCTTAGAAACCCTTCTTTCCCGAACACTTCGCCTACCCACAGCCCCTGCTCGTTCTGACATCACTATACACCATAAAACCCCGGACGGAAACCTTACACAAAGCACATCTGTCGTCCGTTTTACAACAACATTCCGGGATATCATTTAATCATCAAACCGGAATTTTATGCTTCATCAATCGCCTTACCAATATCATTACGCATATACTTATTCTCAAAGGAAACCCATTTGGTAGCCTCATAAGCATTTGCTCTTGCTTCTTTTAAATCATTTCCCTTTGCAGTAATACCAAGTACACGGCCACCATTTGTCACTACTTTTCCAGCTTCATTCAAAGCAGTACCCGCATGGAAACAATAATATCCATCTTTTCCTGCAAAGTTTTCTTCTCCGGTAATCTCAAATCCTTTTTCATAAGCCACAGGATAACCATCTGAAGCTAATACCACACAAACCGCCGCATTATCTTCAAACTCTAATGTCAACTGGTCTAATGTACCATCTACGCAGGCTTCCATAACATCGATAATGTCATTTTTCATTCTTGGAAGAACAACCTGTGCTTCCGGGTCACCAAATCTGGCATTGTACTCTAATACCTTTGGACCTTCCTCTGTCAGCATTAAGCCAAAGAAGATAACACCTTTGAATTCTCTTCCCTCTGCCGCCATAGCATCTACCGTCGCCTGATAAACATATTTCTTGCAGAACTCATCCACTTCTGCTGTATAGAATGGACTTGGAGAGAATGTTCCCATTCCACCTGTATTTAAGCCCTGATCACCGTCTTTTGCCCGTTTGTGATCCTGTGCAGAAGACATAATCTGAATACTCTTTCCATCTACAAAAGAAAGTACAGATACTTCACGACCTGTCATAAATTCTTCTACTACCATATTATTTCCGGCAGAACCAAACTTCTTATCCTCCATGATTTCTTTTACACCGGCTTTTGCTTCTTCTAAGGTATTACAGATTAATACACCTTTTCCTAAAGCAAGTCCGTCGGCTTTTAATACGATAGGCATTTTGGCTGTTTCTAAATATGCCAATGCTTTTTTAGGATCATCAAAGGTTTCATAACCGGCTGTTGGAATATTATATTTTTTCATCAAATCCTTGGAAAATGCTTTAGACCCCTCTAAAATAGCTGCATTTTTTCTAGGGCCAAATACCTTTAAGCCTGCTTCTTCAAACGCATCTACTACTCCGCCTACTAATGGATCATCCATACCAATAATGGTAAAATCGATTTCATTTTCCTTTGCAAAAGCTACTAATTTATCAAATTCCATAGCACCGATGTTTACGCATTCTGCAATTTTGCCGATTCCGGCATTGCCCGGTGCACAGTAAATCTTATCTACACGACTGCTTTTTGCAACACTTGCTGCAATCGCGTGCTCTCTTCCGCCGCTTCCTACAATAAGTACTTTCATAATCTTTTCCTTTCTGCGATTAAATATCTGCAACATAGGACACAGACAGGAAATCCCTGCTGTGTCCCACAAACTACATAATCTTTGTTTTGTTATTTTCTACTTTCACCTTACCATTTGCAATCAAATCAATTGCCTGTGGTAAAATCTTCCATTCCGCTTCTTCCATAACTCTGCGCTGCAAAATTTCCGGGGTATCATCATCTAAAATACTTACAGCCTTCTGTAAAATGATAGGTCCTGTATCCGTTCCTTCATCCACAAAATGTACAGTTGCACCTGTCACTTTTACGCCTCGTGCCAATGCACCTTCATGAACCTTTAAACCATAAAAACCTGTTCCACAGAAAGACGGTATCAAGGATGGATGAATATTAATTATACGATTTCTATACTGTGCAATCATTTCCGGTGGAATTACCACTAAAAATCCTGCTAAAACAACTAAATCCACCTGATAGGAATTTAATTTTTCAAGGAAAGCCGCATTAAACTCGGCTCGACTTTCAAAGTCCTTTGGAGAAATACAAATTCCTTCAATCCCTTTAGATGCTGCCCGTTCTAGTGCATAGGCATTTTTGTTATTACTGATAACTACAGATATTTCTGTATTTGTAATCTTTCCATTCTCAATGGCATCCATGATTGCCTGAAGATTTGTTCCGCCACCGGATACTAAAACAGCTATTTTTAGCATAAGGTTACTCCTTTTTCTCCATCTACAATCTTACCAATAACATATGGTGTATCTCCGGCTGCCTTGATGGCTTCCATAGTCTTGTCCACATCCGCAGGGTCTACACAAACCATCATACCAATACCCATATTGTAGGTATTGTACATCATATCTTCTGCTACATTTCCTTCTCTTGCCATCATTTTAAAGATTGCAGGAACTTCATAGCTGTTCTTTTTAATTACCGCATGTTTTCCTTCCGGAAGCATTCTTGGTACATTTTCCTGAAAACCGCCGCCTGTAATATGACTACAAGCCTTTACAGTAACACCGGCTTCTTTGATGGATTTTAATGCTTTTACATAAATTCTTGTTGGAGCAATCAATGCTTCACCAAGTGTCTTTCCTAATTCTTCATGATATGTATTTAAGGTTTCTGCATCCATTTTAAAGATTTTACGAACTAATGAAAAACCGTTGGAATGTACACCTGAAGATGCCATACCAATAATTACATCATCTGCTTTTAAATCTGCGCCTGTGATGATGTCTTTTTTGTCAACTACACCAACTGCAAAACCAGCCAAATCATATTCATCCACCGGCATAAGATCCGGATGCTCTGCTGTTTCTCCACCAATCAATGCACAACCGGACTGGATACAGCCTTCTGCAACACCTTTTACAATGGTAGCAATTTTCTCCGGATAGTTTTTGCCACAAGCAATATAATCTAAGAAAAATAATGGTTCGCCGCCTGCACATGCAATATCATTTACACACATAGCAACTGCATCGATACCGATGGTGTCATGCTTATCCATGATAAATGCAAGCTTTACCTTTGTACCGCAGCCATCTGTACCGGATACTAAAGTAGGTTCTTCCATATCCTTGATTTTTTCAAGGGAAAATGCACCTGAAAATCCACCGAGACCACCTAATACTTCTGGTCTCATGGTCTTTTTTACATGTTCTTTCATTAACTCAACTGATTTGTAACCTGCTTCAATATCAACACCAGAATTCTTGTAATCCATTTGTTTAT
>JAGALK010000092.1 GCA_017625255.1 Lachnospiraceae bacterium | reverse complement strand
TGCTGCATCTTCAAAGAAGATTTCAGGTCCATACATTTTTTCAATCATATTTCTTGGCACTTTACCTTTACGGAAACCTGGAAGGCTGATTTTATTTTTCTGCTTTAAATAAGCTTTCTGTAATGCCTCTTCTAACTTATCCTCGGATACTTCGATGGTAAGTTTTGCCATGTTCTTCTCTAAATTTTCTACCTGTACACTCATTATAACTATTTCCTCCTTATATATAAATAGATGTACGCTCATGTTTTCTCTGCGGGTAAAATGCCTGATTGCTTATGCCGCCTGTAAATAGGCATACTCCACCACTCGCAGTCATTGAAGTATTATAGCATATGACTTTTCAAAAAACAAGAGAATTTTACAATCCTCTAGCCAAACACAAAAAACAATACACCATAGACCACTGGCTGATGCAGCATATAAGCCACCAATGAATGTCTGCCAAGCCATGCCAATGGTAAAATACTTATATCCGGCAGTTTTTCTAAAAGCTGTTTCTTTTGCAGACAATAATATAGGAAATATCCTGTTTGGAACAGAAATATCCATGGAAAAATCCCAAAATAATCACAGGAGAAAAAATCCTCAGGCGGAAATCCTAAATATGCTGTAAACATATTGGTATATAGCGCATCCGATATCGTTATAGAAAATAAATTTCCCAAGCCTATTGTTCCACTATTTATACTTTTTGTCAGCAAAAACAACAGCAGACAAACAACTGCTCCCACATAAGGATTTGCTTTTTTTAGTATTTTATCTAAGGGTATCATCACAAGCATTGCCGAACCAATCAGACTTAATACACCAAAAAGAATCAGGCTGTCCGGCATAAAAAATATTGTAACCAGACTAATCACCACGGAACAGCCAAATACTATTAAGCCTCTTTTTAATTTTCTTCTGCCAAAATGCCAGCAAAATCCTGACAGTAAAATAAATGTCTGACAGATACTTTGCTGCCAGATATATGCCATTTGAGACTTATACCACGGCATATCCACACCAAATATATAGACTATATCCCATATGGCATGATAAAGTATCATGCTGACTAGCGAAAAACCTCTGATGGTATCTAATAACACATATCTTCTTTGATTCATATACATTTTCCTCTTTCATTAATAATAAAACGGTAGCACATTCCCCTCTTTTTTGTCAATTCTGCCATTTTTTGTTATAATGGATTATTGGAGGTGTTTTTATGATTCAAAGAAAAGATTTACTGGCTTTTGACTTTTATAAAAAAGAAAAATTTACCGGCAGCTACAAGGGTATGCGTTACCTTATACAAAAAGCTGCCATTGACGAAACTGCGGTATTTTTAGTAACCACCTGGTCGGGACCATATAGTTATGCCAACACAGATGCATCCCTTCGCACAGAAAAAAGCTTTCCTTTTGAAGCAGCTTCGTTAGAAGAGATTACGGACTACTTAAATCAGACCTATCAGGAAAAAAAGGGGGAATGGCCAACTCGCATTTCCTAAAACACTTGCTTGTTTTTTCCGATATGTCGTGCTAGTATAAAATAGAATCAAACGATAAAAATTTAACAAACTTTTTGAGGAGGTTTTCATGGACTATTTAAATGAATACAAACAGAAGCTTGTGTCCGCTGACGAAGCTGTAAAAGTCATCAAATCCGGTGACTGGGTAGATTACGGCTGGTGTAACGGAACTGTTGATGCTTTGGATAAAGCACTTGCAAAAAGAACTGACGAATTGACAAATGTAAACTTAAGAGGTGGTATCCTTTTAAAAGTTCCGGCGGTATTTGAAAGAGAAGATGCCGGAGAACATTTCACATGGAATTCCTGGCATATGTCCGGTATCGAAAGAAAGTTAATCAACCGCGGCTGTGCATACTATGCACCAATCCGCTATTCAGAGCTTCCTCGTTATTACCGTGACTCAGCTACACCGGATGATGTTGCTATGTTTCAGGTTGCTCCAATGGACAAGCATGGATACTTTAACTTTGGGCCAAATGCTTCTCATTTAATGGCAATGTGTGAAACTGCAAAAACTGTCATCGTAGAAGTAAACCAGAATATGCCTCGTTGTCTTGGCGGTACAGAAAATGGTGTACATATTTCTATGGTAGATTATATCGTTGAAGGTGAAAATCCACCTATCGGTGAAATGGGCGCAGGCGGTGCTCCTACAGATGTAGATATCGCAGTTGCCAAATTAATCGTAGAAGAAATTCCAAACGGAGCCTGCTTACAGCTTGGTATCGGTGGTATGCCAAACACTGTAGGTTCTATGATTGCAGACTCTGATTTAAAGGATCTTGGTGTACATACAGAAATGTATGTAGATGCCTTTGTTGACATTGCAAAAGCAGGGAAAATTAACGGTTCTAAGAAAAATATTGACCGTTTCCGTCAGGCTTATGCATTTGGATGCGGTACAAAGAAAATGTATGATTATCTGGATGAAAACCCAGAGCTTATGAGTGCTCCTGTAAACTATACCAATGATATCCGTTCCATCTCTGCATTAGACAATTTTATTTCTATTAATAATGCCGTAGATTTGGATTTGTTCGGACAGATTAACGCAGAATCCGCTGGTGTAAAGCATATCAGTGGTGCAGGCGGACAGTTAGACTTCGTACTCGGTGCTTATCTTTCTAATGGAGGTAAGAGCTTTATCTGCTGTTCTTCCACCTACAAAACTAAGGATGGCGAATTAAGATCCCGTATCGTTCCTACATTAAGTCAGGGTTCTATTGTAACAGATACCCGCGCAAACACACATTATGTAGTAACCGAATATGGTAAAGCAAATATGAAGGGACTTTCTGCATGGCAGAGAGCTGAGGCATTGATTAATATTGCACATCCACAATTTAGAGATGAATTGATTAAAGATGCTGAAAAAATGAAAATCTGGAGAAGAAGTAATAAATAAGCGGTTTTTGTTTAGTTAGTGATAAACGGACGAAACCGACAGCAGGGGTAGTCGCTAAGCAACCACCCCTGCTGTCGTTTTCTGTTCGTTGGAAATACTAAACTAAAATGTTTATTTATGAAAAATATGTATGGACTTTGAAAATGATATCTCCTTTGGCTATACGGATTAAATCACTCTTTTTCTACATCCGCAAATACAATTAAACGATTCGTTTTATCGGAGAACAGAAGAAGGAACAGGGCATGGATAACTGCACGCAACCATCTGGCTGGTGGTTTTAGCGCCGATGAAATCCACTGTTTACAGTATCTTAGGCGCGAAGCCTTTGCTGAGCGTCTTAGATACTGTTGACAGTTAGTTCAGTCGGGCGCGTTACCAGCGGTTGCGTGAGTTATCTATGCCCTGTTCCTTCTTCGTCCGTCCCTCAAAACCCAAACAAACGAAATCCTTTAACTTGTCATTTCTTTTTCCTGCTTGATTAAATCCATAACTCTTTGGATTTCTGCACCTTCTACCGGTGCTTCACCATGTAAAATCTGTTTGCCTTCTCCGGTAATCTGCACAATATTTCTCGTTCCCTTTTCTTTTCCACGCTCAATGGTAAAATAATGAATTTCATCATTCTTTGGATTCAGCGTAATATAAATACGGTAGCATAAACGGGCAGCCACCTTAACTTCCGGTACATCCACACGAACCAACAGTAAATCCTCACTGATATTTAAGGACATAACCGCAAAATCGCTCTCGCCATACGGATATAAATCTGTATTCTGGAACGCTTCACGATAGATTACATTCATAAGCTGTTCCTGCTCATCACTGAGCTTATGGATAAATTCCTTGCCTTCTTTAAATGTGCGCATTGGAAAATCATGGAATTCTGCTTTCTGGCGCATCATCACTCTGAACTGCTCCGGTGTAACCTGCACTTGTTTTGCTCCGGCTGCTTTCATTTTCATGATATCTTCTTTTCTTAATGCTTCTAATAACTGATTATTCAACAAAATATTTTCTGTAAATGGATTTAACACAATTCCTTCTGCATTCATTTTAGGATTTCCTGCTAACTCCATACAGGATTTAAATGGGATCGTAATCAACACATCATATCTTGGTTCTTTTGGAATTCCATCCTGTGTGGTATAAATTGGAAAATATACTTTTCCTTCATCATTCTTTAAAATACATGGGAAAGGTTTTGCTCCTTCCGGCAACTTAGATGGTGCTCCGGCACTTTCTATTGCTCGTCTTTTAATCTCTTCCGGATCCATATCAGGAAGTGTTGCCGGAACTAAAAAGGTAGTTTCCTGAATCTGACGAACCATTTCTTTAAAGGTTTCTTTTCCTGGATTGTCTTTATACTTTTTGACTAATTCCAGGGTTTTTTCAATGTCTTTATTCATCTCTTCTTTGTACTCTCTTTCATTTCTATAATACATATCTGTTCGTATTCTTGGAAATTATAACATAACTCTCCGCATTACGCACCCTTTATTTTGTGTTTTTGCATAATTTCTTTTTATTCCACACAATATATTACAACAAATATAAAATATTTTCAAAATTGCAACAGAATAGGAGATAAACTATGAATTTAGAAGAAAATACAGGTATATCTTTTGCCGCAAATACTTTGGATGATATTCCACAGCCTAAAGCAGATGCTAAGGAAATCATTGGTTTAGTAAAAAAAGGAAGTAAAATTACCGGTTATCAATTATCCGACCAAAGAATTGTCAGCAGAGAAGAAGGTGTCGCGCTTGCAAAAGCAGGTGAAATTGCAGGTGTTGGTGTCGCACACAGAAAAGATACAGAATATTTAAAATCCATTCCTGACGGTACAGACAACAACAATTTAAGCCATCTCCCTACAGTAAAAGCTTCTATACAATAATTCCAATAAATCCCTTGAAATTATTTCAATTTTTGCGCAAATGACGGTTTTTGCCGTTTTTTGCGCTTTTTTTACATTTTTTTCTTGTTTCCTAACACTTGCAGTGCTAAAATCAGTCCTTGTGAGAAAAAAATCTATTTTTAACCATTTAGGAGGAGATTTTATGGAATCATTAAAACCAAAGCTTTTTGAGGTGCTCAAAGGATATTCTAAAGAACAGCTCATCAAAGACATTATTTCAGGTATTATTGTGGCAATTATTGCTCTGCCGTTATCTATAGCTTTAGCTATTGCTTCCGGTGTTGGCCCGGAAGCCGGTCTTTATACTGCAATTATTGCCGGATTTTTTATTTCATTTTTTGGCGGAAGCCGTGTACAGATTGGTGGACCGACTGCCGCATTTGTTGTCATCATTTATGGTATTGTTACTGAACACGGTACAAGCGGATTAATCATAGCGACCATTCTTGCAGGTGTTTTCCTTATTATCATGGGTGTCTGCCGATTTGGTTCTCTGATTAAATACATCCCTTATACAATTACTACCGGTTTTACCTGCGGTATTGGTGTAAGCCTTTTAGTCGGACAGATTAAGGATTTTCTTGGTCTAGATATGGGAGCTGTACCTTCTGAATTTTTGGAAAAAATCGCAGCTTATGCAAAGCATATCACTACTGTAAATCCTTATGCTTTAGCTATCGGACTTTTAGCCATTGCAATTTTGATTCTCTGGCCTAAGGTTACAGACAAGCTTCCGGGATCTTTAATTGCAATTATTGTTACCACTCTAATTGTCAAATTTACAAACCTTCCGGTAAATACCATCGGCAGCGTATATGGAGAGCTTTCTTCTTCTCTTCCTGCTTTAAGCATTCCGGATTTGAACTTTAGTATGATTTCTAAACTGGTTTCACCTGCATTTACCATTGCTATTCTTGCAGGTATTGAATCCTTATTATCCTGTGTTGTATCTGATGGTATGATTAATGACAGACACAATTCCAATGCAGAATTAATCGGACAGGGTGTTGGAAATATCTTTTCCGGACTTTTTGGCGGAATTCCTGCTACAGGTGCTATCGCCCGTACAGCAGCTAATGTAAAAAATGGCGGTCGTACACCAATTGCCGGTATTGTACATAGTATCACCTTATTGATTATCCTCTTAGTTTTAATGCCGCTTGCTGCATTAATTCCAATGACTACTCTTGGTGCTGTACTAATCATTGTTGCATGGAATATGTGTGATTGGAAAGCATTCTTTAATCTAGTAAAAACCGCACCAAAGAGTGATTCTATTGTACTGGTATTAACCTTTTTCTTAACTGTTATTTTTGACCTTGTAGTGGCTATTGAAGTAGGCGTTGTATTGTCTGCATTATTATTCATGAAACGCATGGCTGAAGTAACGGATGTTACCGGTTGGAAATATATTGAAGAACCAGATGTTACCGAAGGTGAAGCAGAAAGAATGCTGTCTATTCCAAAGCACATCCGTGTCTTTGAAATCAGTGGACCTATGTTTTTCGCTGCAGCAGACCAATTAGCTTCTATTGATTCTAAGAAATATACAAAGGTAATTATTATTCGTATGCGTAGTGTTCCTTCCATTGATGCCAGTGCTATGCGTTCTCTGCATAATCTTGCAGATCGGGCAAAACGCAAGAAAATTTCCCTTGTATTCTCTCATGTAAATGAGCAGCCATTGTCCGCTATGAAAAAAGATGGATTCTTTGAGCGTATTGGTGAAGAGAATTTCAGAGCGAATATTGTGGATGCGATTGAGTATGCGGAGAAAATTTCGGTTAAGTAGAAATTGGGAAATTATTGGCTAAGTTTCCGTCTGGCTGTATGGCTGTGGTATTTAAAGTCCGAATGGCTTGCTGATGCTCAGATTCCAGAGATAATAATTTCTAAGTATTTCCGAATCGTTTTTTGATAACGGACGCTACCACCCCAGACGCGACATCCTTGTCGCGGCTGGGGTTTTTTCGTGCATCCATGCACGAAAATAGCTGTTTTTAGCAGGAAATACTAAGAAATTTTAATCTCTTCCATATTCACATCAGCAAGCCATTCGGACTTCAAATCTACTGTAATGAGCCAGACTGCGATAATGAAGCCACTCAAATACACTATGAGGAATTTTAGGTATAAATATTTTCCAATAAAGTAGATTACATAAAAGATGGGTAGGGTATTTTCGAGTGACATTTAGAAACACTTACACGCAAACAACCGTCACACGAAAATACCCTACCCATCTTTTATGCCGCACTACCTATACAAAATCTTAATCCTACAATTCCGAATGCATCTGCTCTATAAACTCTGCCGCATCATCCGGTACATCATCGATTGTATCATCACCGACATCTACAACTTTTACTTCCTTCTTATAGAGAATATCATACATAACCGGTACAACGAACATTGTCATAAGTGTTGCATAAGCGAGACCACCTGCAACTACGATTGCCATACCTCGCCCCATTTCACTGGCTGTATCTTTACTGAAAATCATAGCAAGCATGGCTAAAATAGTTGTAAATGCAGTCATTAAAATCGGACGCATACGAGTTTTTCCAGTTGCTATTAAGGCATCATGTCTTGTCATACCACCAATACGAAGCTGGTTAGTATAGTCAACGAATACGATACCATTATTTACAACAGTTCCCATTAATACCGCAAATCCCATCAAGGTAATTAAAGACATCGGTTCTCCCGTTGCCATCATCGCTAACAATCCACCAGTAAATGCCAGTGGTACGGTAAAGATAACTATAAATGGTGATAATAAACTCTGGAACTGAGCAACCATAACCAGATAAATCAATAAGAAGCCTAACAATAGGAGTTTACCCATCTGATTAATCATATCTGTTGTATTGGAGGTTTCTCCTCCAAATTCAATCGTGTATCCATCCGGCAGTTCATAATCTGCCAACAGCTCTTCTACCTCTCTGGATAAAAGTGTTGTATTGTAGCCTTCCATGGTTTCTGCTGTTACACTCATAATTCGATTACCATTATCACGATTGATGGAAGCTACAGAACTGCCATAGTCTAAGGTTGCAAAATCACTTAATCTATGAATTTCGGTTATCGTCTTTCCATCCTCATCCTGTGACTGAGTTTCAAATTCCATATCCATAAGATTCTCTTTTGTCAATGGATTTGTTTCATTTACAATCACAACATCCATGTCAGTGCCATCAACAGTCATGGTTACTGCTGTTTTATCTGTGGTTAAACGATTAGAAATTTCACTGTAAATCTGTGCTCCTGTTAATCCTAAACGCATGGATTCGTCTTTATCAATGCTTAAATGAATTTCTTCATCAGCTTCTTCCTGTCCATTGGTAACATTTTGAAATCCTTCTACATTCTCTACTATACCAATAATTTCTTCACTGACAGTTTTTAAAGTATCTAATTCTGATCCTTCGATATTAATCTGTAAGCCACTGCCAAGCATAGTTTCCATTTCACCCATCATGGAATTACTTACAAGAACTTCACATTCGATATCTTTTGTAACCTCTTCAATCGTTGAGCAAATAGTTTCAACCTGCTTTTTATCGCTATACTCTTCCATCGGAAGAACAAAATATGAAAAGCTGCCATAATTCTCTTCACTGCCTGCACCCATACCACCAAGAAGACTCGATGAGCTGCTTCCATCCATAGCACCTACATAATCTACACCCTCAACAGCCACAATAGCGTTCATAATCTCGTCGGCTTTCTGATAAGCGGTATCCTTATCGTCTTCTTCAGGCATAGTTACAGTAACAGAAATCTGTTCACTTCCCATATCCGGTATTAGTACAATACCCATATTTAAAACTTCTACAATACAAAATACTAAAAGTGCAATAGAAACTCCAAGCGGAACAATTTTCACTTTTAAGCAAAACTTCAAAATCACAGCATAGAAATCCTGAATTTTATCAAATATACGATGCTCCTTTGGCTTCGCTTTCTTTAACATCACTGATCCCATCGTAGGTACTACAGTCAATGCAACTACTAAGGATGCAATCAATGCAAAAGCTATAGTCAAAGCAAATGGTAATAATAATTCTCGCACCATACCCGTTGTAAATACCATTGGGAAGAACACACAAATAGTCGTAAGTGTAGAAGCAATAATCGCTCCTGCCACCTGCTTAGCTCCCTGAACGGCTGCTCGTGGTGCTTCTAATCCACGATAACGCAGACGATAAATATTTTCTATTACTACAATCGAGTTATCCACTAACATACCTACTGCCAAGGACAATGCAGACAGTGACATCATGTTAATGGAGAGGTCTGTAAAGTACATAATTACAATAGCTGCAAGAGCACTAAATGGTATACTAAATGCAACCACTAAGGTTGGTCTTATATCCATTAAGAATATGGCAAGAATGACAATCGCAAGCAATGCACCAATAATCATACTAGACACAATGCTCTGAATCAGCATAGCAATATATTCACCCTGATCTACCAATGGTACTATGCTTAATCCCGGATATTTTTCCTGCAATTCATCAATCGCCTCTGTACATGCTTCTGATACCTCACTTGTACCTGCAGTACTTCCTTTAAAAATAGAAAGAATAACACCTGGATTACCATTGACCCTTGCATAGGATTCCCCCGCATTATCAATGGTTACGATATCAGCCACTTCTATTAATTGGATATCTCCAATATCATCAATTTCACAGAGTACCATCTGCTCTAATTCCTCAGCAGAATTATAGGTTTCTCCAACTTTTAACAACCATTGTTGATCATTTTCATCATCAATATATCCCGCCGGCATAGAAAAGTTCTGGGCATAAATCATGCCAGATAAGGTTTCTAATGTAAGCATCTGGTCAATGTTGGCATTTTTTCTGGCTTCTTCCACAGAATCCTGATAGGTTTCATTGGCCTTTTCCAATTCTTCCTGTGCTTCTTCCATGGCTGTTTTTGCTGCTGAAAGCTGAGCACTTCCAGAACCAAAACCGGCTGCGGCTGCAATTTTACCTTCTTCTGCCTGTTTATAAGCATCGTCAATCGTAGCCATCTGCCCTTCTACCTGCTCTAACACAGCTTCTGCGGCTTTTATTTCAATTTCAAGATTGGCAAGCTCTGTATCAATCTGTGGTATTCTGACATTTACAATTTCATATAACTGTTTTAATGTCTTTTTATTTAACTCCTTTGCCTGCTTTGCCATAGCTTCGTCTATCTGTGAATCTGGCATTGCAGCAAGTGTTTCTATGGCTGTCTTAAAATATTTCAGCTTGTCAGGATTATCAATGGCATCCTTGATATCTACAGGCATCTGTGCTGCATCTAACGGACTATATGCCCCAAGCTGCGCCTGCATCCCCTGTGCTGCTGCATACAACTGGGCAAACATTTCATTTAAGCTATTATATGTACTGGAAATCTTATTCTTTTTATATGCTTTTTTCTCTCCCTCTAGGGCAGCCTTGCTCGCCTGTAAGCTGGTAAGCTCCGATTCATAAGCAGCTCTTGTGGCTACCGCCTGATTTAACTGCAGTGTAGCATCGGCAAGCTCTGCTGTTGTAGTATCCTGCTGCTTAGAAAGCTCATCCTCCTGCTTATTAATCTTTGCCTTTGCATCTGCTAAGGAATTTTCTGCATCGGAAAGCTCAGTTTTCGCTTCTGCTAATTTATCATTGGTCATAAGCAGAATTTCTTCATTGATTTTATCGATTTTTTCCTGATTCAACCGAACCTCAATAGTTTTTTCAACAATTCCAATATCAGATACACTAGCTACACCGGACTGCCGTTCAAAATATGGAATAACGGTTTCTTCCGTAAAATCAGAAAGCTCATAAATATCCATATCCTCGTAGCTGACACTGGCATACATCGTTGCCATCATATCCATACTGATTTCCATAATATTAGGCGTACCACAGGTATCCGGCAAAAAAGATTCAATCTGGTTGACCGCAGAGGATACCTTTACCATAGCAGAGTCCATACTGGTATCTTCTGCAAACTCCAGCATAATCATACTGTAGTTCTCAGCACTGGTACTGGTAACATTCTCTACACCGTTAATTGTTCCCAAGGTACTTTCCATTGGTTTTGTTACATTTTCTTCTACTTTTTCCGGGCTAGCTCCAGGATAAGTTGTCACAACTACCATGTATGGCATACTCATCTCCGGAAGCAAATCTGTTTTCATTCCTGTAAGAGAAACAAATCCGATAACCAAAACAACGATTACCGCAACTAGGACAGTAAATGGTTTTTTTACACTGTACTTTATCATGATTTCCTCCATCGTGACCACTTTGTTAAATACAACTAACTTCATGATATACTATAATGTTATATATAATAAGAAACGACTGTAATTCTATCACAGTTTTTTCCATTCTGAAATACCTTTCATAATATTTTATATTTTTTTCAGATTTGCATGGAACAAAAGTGTGTTCCGCACGCGAAGCTGCGCATCCTGCCGGAAACTTTAATAAAAAGCTAATCGGCACCAATACCAATTAGCTTTTTATTCATAGCCACTATATTATTTAGATTTCAAATTTTCTACTTCTTTAGCCATGCGTTCTTTGGCTTCTTCCACAGATTCGCCTTCTTTTGTTAAAAATTTATCTACAAACTTATCGGACACCTTTTGAAATCCTTCAACTGCGCCTTCTTCGATTTTTTTATAACCGCTTACCGCATCTTCTTCGATTTTTTTGTATCCGTTTACTACTGTTTCCTCGATTTTCTTATTTACCTCTGCTAATTTTGATGTTGCCATTTGATTTTCCTCCTGTTTCTTTGATTTATTATTTGTTGTTCGCTTTGTTGTATGTATAATAACCTGCAATTGTTTGTGAAATGTTCGAAAAATGTTTCTGAAATGTTAAATATTCATTTTTATAACGACAATATCCAAAGATAAATTAATAAACGGGCAATCTTACCAATTTCTGATAAAACTGCCCGTTTAATTGCATTTATACTGAAAGTTCTTCGCTAAGTGCCAATATCTGCTCTGCAAACTTTGCTCTTTGTGACTTTGTGATTCTTTTATACAGCGGATACGCTACAGATAAAACAGCAATGCCCAAAAGCCCTACAATAATTCCCGGTACTAACAATATATCACTCCAAACCATTGTACAGGACATTCCAATACCTAACAACATCGTACCTATTATTCCCACTGTCAATGCAGCAAAGGTTCCCGGTTTTTCTGCCTTTTTGTCTAATGTTCTTAGGGTTTCCATTTTGTCCTCTTCTTTTGGCAAGTACTTCTTCTTTATTTCCTCAATTTCTTTTTGTTGTTTTGCTGAATAAGTATATTCAAAACTATTTTCCATAACGATTCTCCTTTAATGAAATATTCTGTATGATGCCTATATCCTAATACTTCATTGTTTGAGAAATGTTCGAAAAATGTTAAAGAAATGTTAAATCCTCTCTTTTATTTTATTTTCTATCCGGCTATGTACCATAGCAGCAAGCTCTACAGTATTCATTTCCTTATATTCTTCATAAAGAATCGGCTCTAAAAAGTGAATCTGTACAGCTACCGGTGCACTGCCCTTTTGATCTAATACCTTAAAGCTGTCTATTAAAGCAATTGGCAGAATAGGTGCTTTTGCTTTTGTGGCAATCTTGAAGCTTCCGCTGTGAAATTCTAACATATTATTGCCATTTTTACTTCTGGTACCTTCCGGAAAAATCAGATAATTCCTTCCACTTTTTACTTCCTTGGTGGCTGCTATAATAACCTCCATAGACTGTCGGATATCGTCGCGGTCCATCGGATAGGATTTGGTACAATATACTAACTGCTTCATAAAAGGAATACTATATAATTCTTTTTTTAAAATTGCCGCCCATGGTCTTTCAATCGCATTTACCATTGCTAAAATATCAAATAATCCCTGATGGTTGGCAATCATCACAAACCCATTTTCCTTGGGAATATTCTCTTTTCCATATATCTGCAAATCAATATTTCCTGACTTTACTGCCAATTGTAAAATATAACGGATATGGTTGTATTTCACATTCTCCGGGTATTCATCTGTATGCTTTGCATAATAGCATAGCTTTGCATATGCACCTGGTACTTTCCAGAAATTTTTTGCTACCATCATTAGTATTCTGTTCATTTTACTGCCTCCTGTCTTAAGCCTCATTATAACACAGCCGCATACAAATGTGTTAATGAAATATTAAAGATTACGCATATTCAATAAGGACTGGTATACATCCAGTCTTCCATAGCCTTCTTCACGATTGGGATATAACTGATTTTCCTGCTTTTTAGCTCCATTAATCAGTTGATTTTTGATTTCAATAGAATTGACTATCTGATTTCCCAGATAATTAATATTCCATTCTAAAAGCAATGCACTTGCTCCTGCTGCAACAGCCGTCGCCGCACTTGTACCGGTCATATAATCATACTGCCCAAATTGATTTTGCGCATATACACTGACTGCCGGAGCAATATAATCCGGCTTAATTTCATCACTTATGGTATAGCCTCTGCCGGAATCAATATAGAAAGCTCCTGAAACTGCATCATATCCGCCCACCGCCATCGGAAGTTCTGCACTAGAAGGAACTGTTATGGTAGAATCCGGACTAGAACGCAGAAAATACACCTCCTCCTCTAAAAATGCCGATATAGGAAGATATATATTGTAGCTTCCTGTGGCAGATACACGATAAGGAAATACTTCTAAGATCCATAAGCCTGCAACAATTCCTTCAAACTTAATATATATAAGTTGATCTCTGCTTCGTATCCCTGTCAACTGATAATCGATAATCACACTGGTATTTTCCAGTAAAAAACGATGTCTCTGCTGCTGTCCATTCCATACCGGAACTCTTGGCAATACTTCTCCTGTGGGAGAGGTAATAGAAATAGCAAACAATTCCGGTGCTCTTCCCCACAGCTCCATCACAAGTCCATTCATATCCGCACTTACATTCAATTCTACTTTTTCTGTAGTTTCTTCTTTTACTTTCCCATAAAAATGATGTCTGGCATTGGCTTCATTCCCTACTGCAATACAAACCGCATGTCGATATAATAACGCCATACTATCCATAAATGAAGAAATCCGATCTCCTCCGCCATGATCCCCCTGATTTGTTCCTAAACCAATACATAGCACCAATGGCTGACCTCTTAATTCTGCTAATTGTCGTAAATATTCCACTGCCGTTAAAATATCGTTTTCCTGATATGCAATAGCCCCTTCCTTAATATAATAAAATTCCCGCAAGGACTCTTTCGCCGGCTTTAGCTTTACCACCGCAATATCAGCATAAGGCGCAGCACCAATAAAATCATTTTCAACATCCTCACTTCCTGCTGCTATAGAAGCCATTCTTGTACCATGTCCGTTTTCATCCCTTACCGGAACAAGCATCTGTGGATTTTCTGCATTTAATGCTGCATCAATTTCTTCTTTTGTAAATTCTGTTCCATAAATAAACCCTTTAGGATGCTTTTGTGTATCTATCGTCTGATCCCATATAGATACAATACGACTGCTTCCATCTGTAGTCCGAAAAGCACTATTTTCATAGCGAATTCCCGTATCCACAAATCCAATTAAAATCCCCTGACCCTTCAGTTCTAAATTCCGCTGATTCTGGGCTCTAATGATTCCGCTGACCTCCAAAGCAGTCTGATCGAGTATAGTATAACATTTGGGAATTGTAGAATATTTATATATTCCAATATCTAAAGGCGGTACACTATTTCTATCCACATAATATACCGTATAGAAGCCGCCAATTTTCTGCTGACAAATATTCTCTGCCCCCAAAACTACATTGGCATTATCTACGATTAAATCAAAATACTCTTCAGAATATACCTGCGTACGACAATCCATAGATTTCCCCGCTGTTTTTTTACAGTATATTCTAAAGAGTATTGTCTGATTACATAGTTAAAAGGTTATGATTTAGCTTCCAGCTCTAAACATCCCCGCATGGTAATCATCGGCCCGCCAGTTCCTTCCACATAGGCCTCTGTCACAGTTACCATACCGATATTGTCATCCTTTGGAATCTCATACATGATATCCAACATAAATTCCTCAATAATGGCCCGCAAGGCTCTAGCTCCAACCTTTTTCTCCTTTGCCTTTTTGGCAATTGCTTCTAATGCCTCCTGTTGGAATTCCAATTTTACCTCATCCATACCCAAAAGCTTCTGATACTGTTTGGTAATGGCATTCTTTGGCTCCACCAAAATTCTAACTAACATCTCTTCTGTCAATGCTTCTAAGGAAAATATAATTGGCAGACGACCCAAAAACTCCGGAATCATGCCGTATTTACGGATATCCTCTACCTGCACCTTACTTAAAAGGTTTTCTTCCTTATCATACTTATCCTTTAAATCCGCTTTAAATCCAATAGATGCTGCCTTATTTAACCGTTCTTTAATAATTTCCTCCAAATCCGGAAAAGCACCGCCACAGATAAAAAGAATGTTTTTTGTATTAACAGTTACCATCGGCACCATAGCATTTTTGCTGCTGGCTCCTACAGGCACTTCCACTTCTGCACCTTCTAAGAGCTTTAGCATTCCCTGCTGTACAGACTCACCGCTGACATCTCTTTGGTTTGTATTCTTTTTCTTGGCAATCTTGTCTATTTCATCAATAAAAATAATTCCCTGTTCTGCCCTCTCTACATCATTGTCTGCTGCTGCTAATAATTTGCTGACTACACTTTCAATATCATCACCAATATATCCTGCTTCTGTCAAAGAAGTCGCATCGGTAATTGCCAAAGGCACATCTAATAATCTTGCTAAGGTTTTAACCATATAGGTCTTTCCTGAGCCTGTTGGTCCAATCATTAACATATTGGATTTTTCGATTTCAATACCGTCATTTACATCGGACATCACTCGTTTGTAATGGTTATATACCGCTACAGACATAACCTTTTTAGCATGCTCCTGACCAACCACATGCTCGTCTAAACTTGCTTTTATCTTGTGTGGTGCCGGAATTGCATGGATATCTAATACCGGTTTTTCCTTTTTCTCTTTTTTCTTCTTTTTAATTTTTTGCTGCTGTGGCATGAATCCCTGCAAATCAGAAAGATTTATCATACTGATATTAGGCATTTTGCTCATATTCATCATGTCATCCATGGAAAATGGCGCACTATTCATGGTATCAAAGGTTCTTTGCATACAATCCTGACATATGCAGATATTGCCCGGTATCTGTATCATTTTCCCGGCAACACTCTCCGGTCGACGACACATATAACAAATCTGTTCGTATTCGTCTTCCTTAACTTCTTCTGTGATTTCTTCTGTCACATTATTCATATCCTGTTCTGACATCTTTCTCTCCTCATCTATACAAAATAAATTCTATTCGTATTTTCACACTTGTTAAAAGTATAAAGCATCTGGTTTATAATCTCAACGAATTTTGCTATTTTTCATTTTTCTTTAATATTTTCAATTTTCAGAATACTTCACATTTTATCCACTCTTTTTTCCACATATTGTGGATAATTACAATATTTTTTCGACATTCTTCGCGTTTTGTCGAAAACTTTTACACTATATATTCTTGACAGGATTCAAAAGGGGCATCAGAACTTTTCTGTTCTGATGCCCACATATTCTGCATTTTTATACCATCTGATTTAAATCAGATGCATATTTTTCTATAAAATCTGCCATTGGAATCGGCTTGGAAAAGTGATATCCCTGATAACTGTATACCGCATACTGCTTGACAAAGTCGATCATTTCCCGATCTTCTAACCCTTCTAAGCAAACATGCACTTCCAAATCATCCGCACAATCCGTAACAGCCTTTACAATTGCCTGATTTGAACGATTTGTCTTGATATCCCAGACAAAACCTCTGTCAATCTTTAAGGTATCAATTTCTAACTCACTTAAAAGATTCAAGGAAGAAAATCCTGTTCCAAAATCGTCAATGGCAATCTTTATACCATAGCCGCGAAGTGTGCCAACAATTTCCTGTAAAAAATCTTTTTCTAACTGTCTGCATCGCTCTGTCAGCTCCAAGCACAAATTCTCTGCCGGAAATCCCGTTTCTACCAAAACCTCCTGCACCACTTCACAGAACCGGTTATGGGATAACTGTGGATACGCCACATTGACATTTAATACAAAATCAGGAAACTTCTTCAATAGCAGCTTTGATTCCGTCATTGCCTGTTTCATAATCCATCTTCCCAAATCCCAGAAACAAGGATCGTTTTCAAGCCATGGAATAAACAACCCCGGCGGAACCTCTCCAAAAGGCTCTTTTCTCCACCTAAGTAAGGCTTCTGCTCCTATTAAGGTCTCTTCCTTTGCTCCCATAATCGGCTGAAAGCATAGATAAAAACCATCAAACTGATTGATGATGCTCTTACGAAGAACATTCATAAACTCTAAATTCTTCTTATTGTCATTTAACAATTCATAATCAAAAAATACGAGCTCTCCATGGTGCTTATGCTTAGACTGTTCATAGGCATAACGCACACTCGTCAGCAGTGCCTGTACATCATCATTATAATCATACACCACCGCACCTGCGGATATGCTGACTGCAATTCGCACCTCTTCTACAAAAATCTTATGTCTCGCCTGATACCGAAAATCCTTGTATAATTCCTCGATTTCTTCATGGGAAATATCCTTTAGACAACAGGCAAATTGTACACCATCCATACGATATAAAATCCCCTTGTCCTTCACTACTTCCCGTATTCTGCTGCCAAACTCCCGCAGCACTTTATTGCCAAAGGCATAGCCATACATATCATTGATTTCCGAAAAATTATTAAGTCCGAGCATAAGAACAGTAACAGATTCTTTTTCCTTTTTAAGCTTCTGTATGTATTTCCAGAACTCATAGATATTATATAAATTTGTGGTCGCATCTACATTGTCCATAATTCCATGATTTTCAATAGAACCCATGAACAAATCCGCTTCCCCTTCTCTTCCCTTTATCACATGACCTCTACAGGTGCACATCACATACTCGCCATCCTTATTACGAGCACGATAATCCATCTCGTGAGAATCCTTTTTGCCTGTAAAAACTTCCCTTAAATCTTTTACATACCCTTCTCTATCATCCGGATGAATATGTTCTCCCCATATATCCCCTGCATCTAAAAGATATTCTCCCGGAAGTCCAAAATCCTCTACGATATTTCTAGACCACCTTGTTACCCCAGTCTTCATATTGCATAAATACACATAACTCCGCTTAGAGGTATCTGCAAACCCATCAAACAGCCGATTATCTAATTCTGACTTATCCAATGACATATCTTTCGCTCCAATCTGTCCTTCTCTGTTTGTACGCTTTCTTATATTTAAAGTTACTCTATCATATTTTGCATAAATTTACAACCGCCAAGACCTTTAAAAAGCATCTGTCAATTCCATAATTTTATCCAAGTCAAACCTTGCTACAGCTTCTGAGATTTTCTCAAGCTTAACCGCATCTTCCTGTGTGTACTGGTATTGATTTAACTGAAGTGCAATATTATCCATTCTGTCAATATCCATATCTTCTGCAGCTTCTCTTAGCATCAAAAGCAGTTCAGCAATTACTTCTGTACCCACAGCAATTCTTTCCTCAGCTTCTCCATTTATACAAGGCTGCAGCTTTTGTTTATACTCTCGCCACTCCGATAAGAACACTTCATGACAGGCTGTCAGTCTGCCTATATCTTTGTGATTTGCAGCATCTTCTAAAATCTTTGCCATGCCTGCTAATGGCAATATTCCAATCATGCCTGCAGCATTTTTCATACTATGAACCTTGACACGATAAGCTTCTAAAAAACTATCTTCGGTGATATGCTGATAATAATGCTCTAATTCCTCCGTAAATATTCCTGCCTATTTATTAAAAAATCTGTCCCATTCCTGTATATCATGACTTCCTATAACACACATCTGATAGGTTCTTTCATTTTCCGCATCAATATAAAAAATGTATTGGCTTTCTTTCTTTTCTAACTGGTATATAATACCTTCTGCAAAGGATTTTGCTGTATTTGTATAATCTGCTTCTGAAATAGCTATATCTTCGTGGTTTTCTTTTAAATTGCCATTGGCATCATAAATCTTATACCCTTCTTCTATAATAGAGCAGATTTGGCTTTCTTCTATTTTAAATAAAAGTCCGTTTGTACGCATTTCACGAATATCGCGATTACAGGAATTTTCCGGCAGAATGGTTACATTATCTAATATCAAATGAAACATACTGTCTGTCACCTGTACATCTGCAATATGGGCTTCTGAAAAATTGAAATGATGGATTTCATCTATAGTTTTATAATTCATTGATTATCTCCTCTAGTTCTTTAGTACCCTTTTCGACTAATCGTATCATAAATTTTTGTTTCTTTCAATAAGTGTTGTACTTGTAAAATAAAAAGGGTATCCCTTAAGCCATTTCATGACTTTTGGGACACCCTCATAAAAAATTAAAATAATTTATCCTACTCTCTTAACTGTTTAAACAAATTCAATGTCGCTGTATTGATGTCAAATACAATCTCCTTGCCATCATATTATCAAACTCCAAAATCAACTGTAACACTCTTTCGCTTCTCATATGGCAATTATATTTCCAAATATTCATTATCCACCTCCTATTTATAGCTACCCTATCTAAAACAACACGATAATATTTTCATGGATAGAAAGAATAACCTACTACTTTACATTATTCAATAGACTTTGCGCGAATGGACATTTTTTTGCATGAATGGACATTTCTATTTGGCATAAAGCATTATTTTCGTGCAAAATTCTTTATCTTCTACAGCATATTCATAAATACCATCATATTTACGAACAATATCTTTCACATTAATTAAACCATATCCGTGCAGATTCTTTTCATCCTTAATGGTCAACAATTTTTCATTATGTTTCTTTAGTACTCCATCAAAAGAGTTTTTTACCAATACATACAAATAATCGGACTTACGGCTGACTAATATCTCAATTATTTTTTCATTCGTTTTCTCTGCTGCTTCAACTGCATTAGCCAACAAATTGGTCATCATTACCGCAACATCCGTTTCCATATGCGGTTCTATAACACAATTAACTTCTATTTTGCTATTAATATTCTTTGTCTCACATATATCCAAATGATGATTAAGTACTGCATCAAGCAACAAATTTTCTGTAACTACAATCTTTTTTACAGACATACTTACTTTTAATGTCTCATCAAGATATTTCTTTACTTCTTCAATTTTACCTGCTTCAACCATGACTCTGATATTCAAAAGTTTACTTTTAATATCGTGGTTAATTTTTTCACTCTGATGATGCATTTCTTTCATAGCTTGTACATTGCTTACTCTATATTCATAAGCTGCTGCTTTCATCTGCTCTTTCATTAATCTAATACGAGTATTCGCCAGATTAATAAACAATACATAAATTGTAATATCACTTATAATTAAGAAAAAAAACAATAATTCAACATCATGAATGATATTGTCATTCAATGAATTTCGATATGTAAATCCTCTAAAAAAATTGAAAACAATTAACAAAGAGAATGCAACAATGTTTAGTTTCATGTATATTTTATTACTTACATACACTTTATCCTTAACCTGATTATGTAAAATTAATTCTGTAACTCCGATATAAATGGACTTAATTAATAACAATAATATAATCCACCAAAGTCCAACTTCTATATATCCTTTAGAATCATACACGATAATTGAATCAATAAAGTTTACTCCTATTTCTAACCAATTCATCAATCCGCACCTATCCATTTACTATATAATCAAAATACTTTCTTTTAACTTCTGCTGCTTTATATTTACTAAATGGAATTTCTACTAATTCTGGTGTTTCAAGAATAATTGACTGTCTCTGAATTTTTTTGATAAATTGGGGATTTATCAAAAAACATCGATGCGGTCTGATAAAATCAGCTTGTGAAAGCTTTTTTTCTAATTCATCCAAACTTCCCCATATGGGATAATCTCCATCTATACAATGCAATATTAATTTGTGAGAATACACTTCCACATAAATCATTTCATCAATATATTTATAAATAGTTGAACCCTCTGACTTAAATTCATATCGATAGCTTTTTCTTAACACTTTTCGCAGAATGACTGACATTGTTTTTTCTAAATCTTCTTTTATATTCGTTTTTCTTATAAATCCGATAGCTTCATACTCAAACACATCATAAACTGCATTATCATGTACTGTAACAAAAACCAATTCAGGCTTTCGCCCAAATTTTTTTCTTATTTCTCCTGCGATTTCTAATCCACTTGCCTGTGGTAACTCAACATCCAGAAAATATAAATCCAAAACTTCTTTCGATTCTAAAAGCGTTTCTCCACTTTCAAAACAAACGATATTACAATCCATATTTTCCTTTGCAAAGTCTTCTGTAATCATTTTCATAAAACTTTCTGCAAATTTTAAATCATCATCACATATGGCAATATTTAACATTTTTTCTCTTCTCACACTTCTTTTCTCTCCATTATATCGTGAGTTGTCGTATCAGTACTTTCCAAAGACACTTAAGAAATTACATGATACATTCACCAGTCAAAGCGAATGTATCATGCTTTTATCCTACTATGGATTATATGTATGTAATTTTACATTAGAGTAGCATTTATACTGTTTATACCATTTCTTATATGCTACATACCTGTTTTACAGGCAGATATACTTGCCCGATCGATTCTAGAACGCCCGTACTTTAAATCCTTTTTTCTTTGCAGTCCGATAGACATAACTATCTTTTTTGGCAATAATGAGCACATTTTTCTTTTTTCCTATGTCGCGGGTAGTTGGAAATGGAAAGCCATTAAGCTTTTCTGTTTTTACCGTTATCTTTTTTAGCTTTTTACACCCCCAAAATACCTCTTCATCGATCTCCTTTAGATTTTCGCCTATTTCAACAGACTGTAAATTTCTGCAAAGAAAAAATACCAATTCTCCTATTTTTTCTACACTGTCCGGAATCTTAATAGTCTTTAGATTAAAACATTCTTCAAATGCTCTTTGTTCAAGCACTTTTAAATTCTTTGACAGTTTTACACTTTTTAACTTTGTACAGCCAGAAAAGGCAAATTCTTCTATTGTTTTTACCGTGTCCGGTATAACAATTTTTCTTAAATGTACACCAGTAAAAGCACTGTTTTTTATGGTTCTTACACTTTTGGGTATGGTTACACTTTTTCTAGTAGATGGGCACTGTACCAGAGCAGTTTTTTTCTTGTTGTACAATATGCCATTCTTTGAAGAAAATTTAGGATTATCTTTATCTACAATGATATTTTTCAAATGATCGGAATCATCAGGTGTGTATGTCCCCTCAATATCCCAGTATTTTAAGGTCTTCGGCAAATATAGATTTTCCACTTCAGTTGGTAAATATCCAGAAAATTCTACAACAGGATATCCGTCAATACTTTCCGGTATGGTTACTTCTTTATCATCTTCTAATAGTTCTAATATAATGTCTATTACTATCACCTTATTTTTATAAATATAATAGACGAATCCATCTTTTTCCTTAATACTATCTCCAGAATCATCATCTTTTTCCCAGTATCGGGAATACTCTTCTTCCTCTTCTTCATATTCTGCTTTTACTGTTGAAGCTGGTAAACAGACTATCGTAAATACGAATACACTTAACACAAACCATTTTAAACCTTTCCAACGCATTTCCATTTCTTATTTCTCCTTTCTAGTCACAGGCAGATATACTTGCCCAATCGATTCTAGAACGCCCGTACTTTAAATCCTTTTTTCTTTGCAATTCGATAGACATAACTATCTTTTTTGGCAATAATGAGCACATTTTTCTTTTTTCCTATGTCGCGGGTAGTTGGAAATGGAAAGTATTTAAGCTTTTCTGTTTTTACCGTTATCTTTTTTAGCTTTTTACAACCCATAAATACCTCTTCATCGATATCCTTTAGATTTTCGCCTATTTCAACAGACTGTAAATTTCTGCAAAGAAAAAATGCCAATTCTTCTATTTTTTCTACACTGTCCGGAATCTTAATAGTCTTTAGATTAAGACATTCTTCAAATGTTCTATCATGGAGCACTTGTAAATTCTTTGACAGTTTTATACTTTTTAGCTTCGTACAGCCAGAAAAGGCCGCTCTTTCTATTGTCTTTACCGTGTCTGGTATAATGATTTTTCTTAACTGTACAGAAAAAAAAGCATTCGCTTGTATGGTTCTTACACTTTTTGGTATGGTTACATTTTTTCTGGCATAGGGACACCGTACCAGAACAGTTTTTTTCTTGTTGTACAATATGCCATTCTTTGAAGAAAATTTAGGATTATCTTTATC
>JAGALK010000091.1 GCA_017625255.1 Lachnospiraceae bacterium | reverse complement strand
GTAGCGGAAAGAATGATTCAGTCTAATCCGGATAAGGAATATGTCATTATCAAATGGGATGTAGACGGATTTAAAGTAGTGAATGAATTGTTTGGTACGCAAATTGGCGATAGGGTATTATTGTGTCTTACAAAGATTATCAAGGAAAATACCGGTACATATGGAATTGCGGCAAGAGAAGAAAGAGACCATTTTGTTTCCTGCATGGAGAAGGATGTATTTTTTATGAATATGCCGGAGCTGATGGATTTGCTGGAAAACGGAATGACAGATGTAGGGGTAAACTATCCGGTATATATTCATATAGGTATTTATGAGATAGAGGATAGAAATGTTCCTTTAAATACCATGTGTAACCGTGCAGAGATGGCATTGCAGACGATCAAAGACAGCTATGTAAAGCGATATGCCTTTTATGATGAGAAAATGCGTCAGGAAATGCTAGAAGAGCAGGAATTGGCAGGACAAATGAAGGATGCCTTAGACGAAGGACAATTCTTTATTAATCTACAGCCGGTATATTCTGTGGCAACAGGACTTCCGGTAAGTGCAGAGGCATTAGTCAGATGGCGTCACCCGGAAAAAGGAGTAATTTCACCGGGAAAATTCATTCCGCTTTCAGAGAAAAATGGATTTATCATGAAATTAGACCGCTTTGTATGGGAAGAAGTTTGTAAAATGCTTGCGGATTTCCGCAGTCGTGGAATTAAAACTATGCCAATCTCCATTAATGTGTCCAGAGTGAATTTTTATAGTACGGATTTATGTGAGTTTTTGATGGGATTGTTGAAAAAATACAATTTAGAAAGCTCCTGCTTGAAATTAGAAGTAACAGAAAGTGCCTATACGGAAAATTCACAGCAGATGTTAACAGCAATGGAAACATTGCAGAAAAACGGTTTTAAAATTATGATGGACGATTTCGGAAGCGGGTATTCTTCTTTGAATATGCTTAAAAATGTATTAGTGGATGTATTGAAGATTGATATGATGTTTATCCGAAACTTAGAAGTATCTGAACGGGCAAGTAATATTCTTGCCTATGTAGTGCGCATGGCAAAGGCATTGAATATGGAAATCGTAGCAGAGGGTGTAGAAACAGAAAATCAAAGAGATTTTCTAGGACATTGCGGCTGTGACTGTATACAGGGCTTCTATTATTCAAAACCGTTGGATATTGCAGATTACGAAGCACTTTTGTGCAGCCGTGAGGTTGTGGAAAATCTGACAAGACCATTGGATGACAGACGAACCATATTGGTTGTAGATGATATGGAAATCAGCAGAACCGCAGTAGTGTGCAATTTAGAAGAGGACTATCATATTATTGAAGCTGAAAATGGAAAAGAAGCACTAAATATCTTAAAGGAAAAGTCACAGATGGTAGATCTTGTGATTACAGATATCAGTATGCCGATTATGGATGGGTTTGAATTATTGGATAGAATGAAAGCAAGTCCTGTGCTTAGTCATATTCCGGCTGTGGTGATAACTGCTGCAAGTGAAACAGAGGATGAAATCAGTGCCTTAGAGCGGGGGGCAATAGATGTAATAGAAAAACCTTTTGATCCATATGAAATCAAACAGAGAGTTAAAAATCTGGTTCGGCTCGTTGAAGCAGAAAATATAAAATATGAATTTTCGTTTAAATAAAGAACTTTAGGAATAGGTTTTGGGATGTATATGCGAATGAAAAAAATGGTATTGTCGGCTCTTTTTCTGATGCTTATTTTGTTTGCAGGAACGAAAGAAAAGGTTTTTGCAGAAGAAGTAAAGAAAATGGAATGGGGGAGTCTGGAAGCATTTATTAATCTAAAGATGCCGACAGAAAAGCTTGCCGAAACAAAAAAAGAAGCTGTAGAGGTATTTCATGATGCAAGCTTGACATTGGAAGAAAAACAATGGCAGCAATATGGTTCTAAATACTTTTATAATCAGCTAAATGAAACAGAACAGATATGGTGGGATACCTTAGATGCTCTGGGTATGCGCTATTTAACGGGAAATGAATCCTTAATTGAGCAGGATTCTTATACTATGGCAGACGGTTATGTGATGGAGTATTATATCACACCGCCGGTGGCTTATGAAGGGCTTACTGCCAAACGGGCAAGTGAAATATTGTTTATGTTTCGCTATTCGAACCCGCAGTATTATTTCTTTCAGACTATGACATACAGTACAAGTAATGCAGCAGATACACAGGGTTCATATTGTCTGACAATGTATCCTGCATTTGCAGATGGAGAGGCTCGGGCTAAGGTTACAGCACAGCTAAAAGAAAAAATTGATGTATGGGTTTCTGTTTTGGATACAAAAGTGACAGATTTTGAAAAGGAAAAAGCAGCCTATGATTTGATTTGCAATCATATAGCCTATGATAAAGATTATGAGGATATTGCTTTAAGAAATCCCTATGGACAATCTATATATAGTCTGTTTTTTACGGAAAATACAGTGTGTGCCGGCTATGCTCAGACGATGCAGTTATTGATGAATGCGGTTGGCATTGACTGCGCAGCGGTTACCAGTGAAGGGCATGAATGGAATATTATCCGAATTAATGATACATGGTATAATGTAGACCCTACCTGGGGAGATTTGGACGGAGAATCCGGATATGCTCTGCGCTATACCTATTTTAATAGAAGTACGGAAGAATTTTTAGGAGAAGATTCCTATATCATTTCTAATCATACTGTTTTAGACTATTGGAAAGAGCTTATGCCGGAATTAACCTTTGATTCCGGTGCAGATTTCTTTTCAGAGGGAAAAGTACATATACCTGTAGAAAAATTAGAAGCACCGGTAATTTTTGCTGATAAAGGTATGGCAGAGATTACAGCAAAACAGGGAGCTTGTATTTATTATACAGTTAATGGAGAAATGCCGACGATTGCAGAGAATAAATCCGATTGTTACAGAATAGCTTTTCCTGTAGAGGATGGCGATATTATTCGGGCAATAGCGGTGAAAAATGCCAGTTGGGATAGTGAAGTAACAGAATTTGAGGTAGAGACAATCAACCATACAGTACAGTTTTATACCTATAGCGGAAGCAAGGTAGAAACACAGGAGGTGTCAGAAGGCAGTACATTAAAAAAACCGTCAGATCCTGTATGGAGTGGGTATCAGTTTTGTGGCTGGTATACAGATGCGGCATATGTAAATGCCTATGATTTCTCTGCTGAGGTAACAGAGGATTTTATCTTATATGCTAAATGGATTCGTGGAGTATATACCGTCCGATTTTATTCTAATGGCGGAAATGATGTGGCGAGTCAACATATAAAGGAAAGGGAAATGGCAGTATGTCCGCAGACACCGGTGAGAAATGGCTATATTTTTGCCGGGTGGTATACAGATGCGGCACTGACAAGACCGTATAATTTTACTACACCGGTTTTAGCAGATGTCATTTTGTATGCAAAGTGGCAGGGATGGACATATCCGCTGCGCTTAAATGCCAATGGCGGTTATATCGGGAAAAAATCTGTTGCTTTTCAGACCAAGAAGGTTGTAAACGGTGAATTATATGGAGCTTTGCCGGAAGCTAAGAAAAAGGGCTGTCTTTTCAAGGGGTGGTATACAAAGCGAAGCGGTGGAATGCAGATTACAAAAAAAGACAGGGTGTATCTGACAGGAAATTGTGTGCTTTATGCCCAGTGGGAAGTATTGCAGCCATCGAAAGCAGTGATTACTTCTTTGACCAATAAAACAGCAAAAACAATGCTGATAACCATAAAGAATACTAAGAGGGCAAAGGGGTATCAGATTCGCTATTCAAGAAAAGTGAACATGAAATCTGCCAAAAAAGTCAGGACTTCGGGTGATAAGGCTGTTATATCCGGGTTAAAGAAAGGCGGGATATATTATGTTCAGGTTCGGATGTATCAAAAGGATTCTGTAGGAAAACTTGTCTATGGTGCATGGAGTAATAAGAAATCTATAAAAATCAAAAAATAAATCAGTAGGACATAAAGTAAGGAGAAAATCATGAAAAAAAGACTGATTGCATGTATGCTTGCTGCAGTGTTATTTATATCAGGAGCAGTGGAGAGTGTTTGGGCTTCTCCAAAAAACGGTGAAGCGGAAAATTTAGCAGAGGTGACAGCAGATTTGCAGGTTTCTTCCGGTGGCTTTTTACAGCCGGAATATGGAGAGTTGCTGTTAGAAGACCTTCCGGAAGAATTTGAAACTGAGGAAAATTCCTATACAAGAGGAGCATCCATTTATCATTCACAATGGGATCAGTATTCAACAAATTATTATTACAATCAGTTGACAACAGCTCAAAAAGAATTTTGGGATAAGCTGGATAGTTTGTGTCTTTCGTATCTGGTTGGTACTGCGACAGTTACTCAAAAGGAAACCGGCAGCGGTATGAAATATTTGACAGATTATATTATCTATACAGGAATGTCAGGTAATATGGCTTTGGAACTGGCATTTAAGTTTAAGCTGGCGAATCCGCAGTATTATTTTCTGGATTTAGGGATTTACAGTATTCCAAGAGGCAATGGCGGATATATATGCTTTGAAGTATTTGACGATTTTGCAAATGGTGTAGAGCGTATGGCAGCGACAAAGAACATGAAGACTGTGATTGACAATTGGATGATGCAAATCAATGCACAGCCTACCGAGTGGGAAAAAGAAAAAAAAGCACATGATTTGATTTGTGAAAAAGTCATTTATGATCCGGGTTATGCAAGCATACTGACAATGAATGAATTCAATCAGGTGGCATACAGTGTATTTTGTACAGATTCTACCGTATGTGCAGGCTACTCTCAGGCAATGCAGATGCTGATGAATGCAGCAGGCATTGATTGTGGTGTAGTTACCAGTTTAGAGCATGAATGGAATATTATCCGTATCAATGGTACATGGTATTATGTGGATCTGACATGGGATGATTTGTCAGAAGATGCTGCAATAAAGTATGGGCAGGACATAGGATATATGTATTTTAACAGAAGCTTTGCCCGTTATGCGGATGATACAGAAGGAAATGTAAAAATGCATACATTAGAAGACCGTTGGATAGGATATCTTCCGGCTTTAACCTATGATTCAGGTGCTACATGGACAGATGCGGGAACAGTATATATGCCTACAGCAACGGCGGTAGAGCCACAGATTATCGTAGATAATGATATGATAACAATTTCCGTACCTTTAGGTGGAAGTGTATATTATACGACAGATGGGACAAATCCGGGAATTGCATCTGCAAAAGCGACAAGGTATACAGGGGGATTTTCGATAACACAGGCAACTACGATAAAAGCGATTGCAGTAACTAACGGGCAGTATGACAGCAGCATAGCTACAGCATATGCTGTGCCAAGTTATACAGCGACCTTCCATGCCAATGGTGGATATATTGGCAAAAAGACTGTGGAAAAAACCGGTAAAACAGCAGCCTATGGTGCAAAAGTAGGCAGTCTCCCTTCTCCAAAGAAAAAGGGATATGCATTTCTTGGCTGGTATACAGCAAAATCCGGTGGAAGTCAGATAACAGGTAATACACAGATTACGGGAAATACGACCTATTATGCCCGATGGGCAAAAATTAAGGCTAAAAAAGCGTCTGTTTCGAGTGTAAAGAATTCTTCCAAAGGAACGATGCGTATCAAAATTAAGAAGATAAAAACAGCAAGCGGATATCAGATTCGATATTCTTTGAAGAAAAATATGTCCTCTTCAAAGAAAAAGCTGATTACAGATACAAGCGTAGATATCAGTAAGCTTAAAAAAGGCAAAACATACTATGTGCAGGTTCGGATGTATCAGAAAGAATCTGTTTCCGGTAAAAAAACTTATGGTACATGGAGCAAGGCAAAAACTGTAAAAATCAAAAAATAGTGCTTTATGAAGAGTGGGTGAAGGTATGAACGAAATAATTCTGGTAGTAGATGACGATAGTGCAAATCTTATGTTAGCGCAAAAGATTCTGGGAAAAGAATACCGCGTAGCTGCTGCGAATTCAGGAATGGCAGCTTTTAAATATCTGGAGAAAAACAGACCGGATTTGATTTTGTTGGATATTAATATGCCTCAAATGGATGGATTTGAGGCAATGGAAAGATTAAAACAAAATGAGAAGCATAACAATATTCCGGTGATTTTTTTGACAGCGGATAAAAGTGTGGAAACAGAAACCAGATGCTTTCAGACAGGAGCACTTGATTTTGTAGGAAAGCCTTTTGTGCCGGAAATTTTAAAAAGTCGGGTAAAGCGTATTTTAGAATTAGAGAAGTATCATACAAAACTAGAAGAAATGGTAAAAGAACAGGCTGAAATTATTACCAGTCGTACCAGAAGAATTAGTGAAATTCAAGAGCATGTCATTGAAGGTATGGCAAATCTGATTGAGAGTCGGGATAATAGTACAGGAAAGCATGTAAAGAATACAAAACAGTATGTGAAGCTGTTAGCAGAAGAACTTTGGGAAAGAAAGATGTATACAGAAATCCTAGACGAAGAATATATACAAAATATCATCAAAGCTGCCCCCCTTCATGATGTGGGCAAAATCAAAGTACCGGATGGAATATTACAAAAACCGGGGAGTTTGACAGAGGAAGAGTATACAGAAATGAAACGGCATACAGAATACAGTCAGGATATCATTCAGGATATTATCGGGGATGTAGAGGATGAAAAATATCTAAAAATCGCCAAGGAAATTGCATTGTATCACCATGAAAGATGGGATGGAGAGGGATATCCTAAGGGCTTATCAGGTGAAGAAATTCCATTGTGTGCAAGGATTATGGCACTTGCTGATGTATTCGATGCGTTGTGTGAAGAACGGTGCTACAAGCCGGCGATTCGTCCAATGGATAGAGTTGTCGAAATTCTGACGGAGGGAAAAGGCACACAGTTTGATCCGGTAATGACAGATGTATTTATCAGCATGCGGGACAGATTAGAAGCATTGCTTGATTAGTAATGGAGGTATATCTTGGAGAGGGAAAAATATATAGAAGAAAATCAGACAAGAAAAGAAAAGGTTGTTATGATTATATACAGCCTGTTTACGGTAATTATGCTGATTGTTGCCAGTTTTCTTTCTTGGGCAGACTGGGTAATTCCTACGATTTTTTCAGGCTTGCTAATAAGCTGGTGGCTAGTTTTAAAAAAGGTGAAGAACTATCGTTTTCGGGCATTTACCATTTCAGGAATTGCTTTGGGAAGTTTCACTGTTTATGGATTATTTGCAGAAAGTCTGTTTTCCATATTGATTACTATGGGTGCTGTAGTAATTTTATTAGCTATATTAAATATTCCGGAAATTTTGTATCAGGCAGCAGGGATATCCTTGCTGTTGCTGCTTTATCACGGCTTCATTGCGAAAACCATACAGTTTACATCTATAGAGGATGGTACGCGCAAGCTATTGCAGGTGGTTTCTTTTTTTATCATTTTCTGCGTGACCTATTATCTGGTCAAGACCCATGTAGAATTAAAAGAAGAATTAATGGAAACAATTAAAAATCTGGAAAAGGCAGAACAGAGCAAGGACGATTTTATGGCAAATGTATCCCATGAAATCCGAACCCCGATTAATACGGTTTGTGGTATGAGTGAAATGGTATTACGGGAAGAAATTACAGATATAGTAAGGGAATATGCCTTTGATATTCAGAATGCGGGAAGAAGTCTGTTATCCATAGTCAGTGATATTTTGGATTTTACAGAATTGCAGAGTGGCAAAATGGAGTTGGTGGAAGAAAACTATAATCTGACTTCAACAATCAATGATGTGATAAATGTGGCATCTGCGCAGAAAAGTGGTAAGGATATTGAACTAATCGTTGATTGTGATGCCGGAATACCAAGCGGTCTGGTAGGGGATGAACAGAAAATTCGCCGAGTGATTATGAATATTGTGAATAATGCCATTAAATTTACAGAAAGAGGCTGTGTCACAATTATCTTTTCTGCCAGAAAAGAAGAATATGGCGTCAATTTATGTATAAAAGTACAGGATACCGGTATTGGTATGTCTGACGAAAGCTTAGAAAAGCTTTTTACCACATTTAATCAGGTGGATACCAGAAAAAATCGTCAGGAGGGTGGTATTGGATTAGGATTGGCAATTTCCCACGCGCTTGTAAAAAAAATGGGTGGCTTTATCAATGTGAGCAGTATACCGGGAAGAGGAAGTGAAGTACAGTTTGTCATTCCGCAGAAGGTCTTAGACGAAACACCGATTGTATCGCTGAAAGATCCGGACAGTATTCATGTGGCTGGTTATATCAATATGGAGAAATATCAGTTTAGTTCTATTCGAGAAGGATATACGAATACAATCAAGCATTTAACAGAACAGTTAGGCATTACCTATCGTCAGTGTTACAATCTGCAAGAATTGAAGCATCGGGTAAAAAAAGAGGTCTATACGCATATTTTCATCAGTTGGGATGAGTATTGTGAGGACAGAGAATATTTTGAAGAGCTTTCTGAAGAACACAAAGTGATTCTTGTTTTAGACAGAAATAAATCTGCTTTAGCAGGCAAAAAGATATTGCAGATTTATAAACCATTCTATGCATTATCCATAGCCGCAGTTTTAAATGGAGAAAATATTATGAAGACTATGGAGAAAAATGGTTGTCAGAATAATCGTTTTGTGGCACCTGCGGCTAATATACTAGTTGTGGATGATAATATGATGAATTTAAAGGTTGTAGAAGGATTGCTTCGTCCATATAAGATTAAGGTATTTACGGCAATCAGCGGAAAAGAGGCGCTGCAGAAAATTGAAAGAATGGATTATGATTTTGTATTTATGGATCATATGATGCCGGAAATGGATGGAGTAGAGACCTTGCATCGTATTCGGCAAAAACCCGGAAATTATTTCAAAAATGTCCCGATTATTGCATTGACGGCAAATGCTATTGGTGGTGTAAGAGAGATGTTTTTGGCAGAGGGATTTCAGGATTTTGTGGCAAAGCCAATTGAATTATCCGTATTAGAACGAGTGCTGCGCCGATATATTCCGGAAAATAAAATACTAAAGGCAGAAGAAGAGAGTGTAGAAGAAAAGCCATCACAAAAGACAGAACAAATCTTGAGAATGCCGGGTATTGATGTGGAAAAGGGAAAAGCCTATTGCGGCGGAAGCATAGAGGATTATCTGGAGGTACTTGCAGTATATCATCAGACAGGAGTACAGAATATCCCCAATCTGCAGGAATATTATACGCAGAAAGATTGGAAAAATTATGTGATTATCGTACATGCGGTGAAGAGTACCTCTAAAGGAATTGGTGCTTTTAAATTGTCAAAAATGGCAGAAAAGATGGAATTGGCAGGCAAAAAAGGCAGAGAAGATTATATTCATAAGCATCATGAAGAAATGATGGAAGAATATCAAAGGATTCAGGCAATTATTGAGGAGAATATTAAGAGTGAAGAAGTGCCGTTTCCATTAACAGATATTCAGGAAATTGAGCAGGAAATGTTAGAAGAAGGTTTACATAAGCTGCAGGAAAATCTGGATACTTTTGAAAGTGCCGGAGTAGAAGAGATTCTTGAAGAATTAGCAGGATATGCTTATCATGGTCAGGCATTACAGGAGTTGTTAAAGCCTGTAGCAGATAAGGTAAAAGCGTTTGATTTTATGGGAGCAGCAGAAGAATTAGATGCACTGTACAAAGCGGTGAGGTGATTGACATGTTGGATAAATGGATAGATAAGCTGTTTGGTGAAGAAAAGGATTTGCGGGAAATTATATTTCAAATGATTCTGGCTATGGGCATTGTAGCTGCAATTTTGGAAAGTATTTCTGCGCTGATTTCTGGTGAAGCATTGGTGATTACCTTATTATTGCTCTTAGGAGCAGGTATCTTGGGGTTTACGCTATGGCTGGGGTATAAATATCATAAAATTGATTTAGCAGCTCTCATTGTGGAAATTGTATTTAATCTGATGATATTTCCGGCAGCCTTTTTTGTCAGCGGTGGAGTCAATAGTGGAGTAAGCGTATGGTTTGTTCTTGGAATTGTGTATGTATTTTTACTGTTTAAGGGATGGAAATTTTATCTGTGTCTGTTTATAACAGTTATGAATTATATTGCTGTATATTATGTTGGCTATATAAAGCCGGAGTGGATTACGACAACAAAAAGTACAGATATGGTATATATTGGTTCTGCAAGCTCTGTTATTATTATCAGTATAGTCATTGGCGGGCTGATAAAGTTTCATACGCATGTATATGAAACGGAAAGAAAGCGTTCTGAGCAGCAAAAGGAAGAAATTCAACAGATGAGTCAGGCAAAAAGCAAATTTTTTGCCAATATGAGTCATGAAATCCGTACACCGATTAATACGATTATCGGCTTAAATGAAATGACTCTGCGGGAGGAAATATCGGATGAAATTGCTGAAAATTCCATTAATATCCAAAATGCCAGTAAGATTTTGTTGGCTTTGATAAATGATATTTTAGATCTTTCAAAAATTGAATCTGCAAAAATGGAAATTGTACCGGTGCAGTACGAAACGGGGGCAATGTTTAGTGATTTGGTAAATCTTATCTGGATTCGTGCCCACGCTAAGAAGCTGGATTTTAAAATTGATATTTCTAAGGATATTCCATCTATGCTGTATGGAGACGAAATACGAATCAAGCAGATTTTGACGAATCTTTTGACAAATGCAGTAAAGTATACGCAGACAGGTTCCATTAAGCTGACAGCACAGAGTGAGCAGGTTGCACCAAATACGGTTCAGCTTAGAATTTCTGTATCAGATACAGGAATGGGTATACGAAAGGAAGATATAGCGAATGTATTTACTTCCTTTAAACGGGTGGATGAAACTATAAACAGCAGCATCGAAGGAACAGGACTTGGATTGGCAATTTCCAAGCAGCTAATAGAAATGATGGGTGGAAAAATTACCGTTGACAGTATTTATACAAAGGGGTCTGTGTTTACGGTAATTCTCAATCAGAAGATTGTAGACAGCAGTCCTTTAGGAAATATGGATTTTATGCTGCATAAAAAGCTCTTTGACAGAAAGAAGTATAGGCAGCGCTTTGAAGCACCGGAGGCAAAGGTATTGATTGTGGATGATAATGCCATGAATCTGATGGTGGCATGTAAGCTGCTTCGGGGAACGAAGGTACAGATTGATACAGCATCCAGCGGAAAAGAATGTTTGGAAAAAGCGAAGCATAAGATGTACAATGTGATTTTTATGGATCATATTATGCCGGATATGGATGGGGTAAAAACACTTCAAAAGCTGCGAAATCATGAAAAAGGTATGTGTCAGAAGGTGCCGGTAATTGCATTGACAGCAAATGCTATGTCAGGAGCAGAAGAAATTTATGAGAGATATGGCTTTCAGGGGTATTTGGCAAAACCTGTCAATAGTGCATTGTTTGAAGCTATGCTGTTAAAATATCTGCCAAAAGATCTGGTGATTTTTACAGCGGAAGCAGAAGATGCAGAGGAAGAGCAGGCAGGCTTGCAGTTAGTTACCGGTAAAAGAAAAAAATCAGTGGTTATTTCTACGGATTGTGTATGCGATTTGCCGGAGAAATGGTTTAAGCAGTTTCATATCCGAAATATGTATTGTTATGTGTATACCAACGAAGGTCGATTCTGCGATCTTGAAGAGATTTCTTCCGATAATCTGTTGGACTACATGAAAAAAGAAGAGAATCAAATACATACGACACCTGCTTCCGTAGAAGAATATGAGGCATTTTTTGCCGATGCATTAGAAGAGGCAGAAAAAGTGATTCATATTTCTCTGGCTAAAAAAATCAGCAAGGGCTATCAGACCGCAGTATCAGCAGCAAAAGGCTTTGATAATGTAACGGTTGTCAATTCCGGGCATCTGTCAAGTGGTATGGGACTTTTAGTCATGTATGCAGTAAAAATGGCTGAAGAAGGCTGCAGTGCAGAGGAAATTTGTAAAAAACTAAAGGATGTGAAGAATCAGATTTCTACAAGCTTTATTGTGCCATCTACCCAGTATCTTTACCAGAACGGACGAATTGGCAAGCGTTTTAGGGATTGCTGCGAAATTTTTGCACTTCATCCTGTGCTTACGATAAAAAGAAGTAAGATGCTATGCTGCAGAATAGAAATTGGCAGGATGGATAAGGTTTATAAAAAATATATTCGTCGTGAAATGAAAAACAGAGGAAAAATCAGGGATGATATTCTGTTTGTTACACATTGTGGCTGTTCCTTAAAACAGCAGCAGGAAATCAAGAAAGAAGTAGAAAGATATATGAAGTTCAAATATGTGGTATTCCAGAAATCTTCAGCAACGATTTCAAGTAACTGCGGATTGGGTACATTTGGACTGATTTATTTGAAAAAAGGAAAACTAGATGAAAACGAGACCAGAAAAGCTTAAAAGAATATATACAGGGATAGGGATGTTTTTATTTCCAATTGTTCATTTTTATCTGTTGGAAGCGTATACCCATAGTGGTTTTTCAATGGTAAGACCGTGGTCGCAGTTGTTTAACATTGTTTTGTATGAACTGTTGATGCTTATATTGTTTTTTCTGTTTCGGAATTTAAAATGGGCACTTCGGGCAGAAGGAATAGCCGCCATGATAATAGGAATTATCAATTATTATGTGTATACCTTTCGTTCTCTGCCTTTAGTGCCTTGGGATTTTTTATCCATAGAAACAGCGTTAAGTGTAGCAGATAATTATAATTTTATGCCTTCTATACGAGTAGTACTTGTTGTTTTAGGATTTTTAATTATATTGTTTGCAGAAGGCTTTTGTGACTTGGAATTAAAAGAATGGAAATGGTATCAAAGCCTGTTTTCTGTGATATCTGTATGTATAGTTATTACAGGCTTTTCCCATGTATTGCAGCAGGAGGATTTTCAAAACCGCCATAGAATGTACAATAAACTTTTTACACCTGTGCGTGTGTGGCAAATCAATGGCTTTGCCCTTACGATGGTTATGGAACTGCCATATCTTACGGTAGAAAAGCCAAAAGGGTATGAGGCAAAGGAAGCAAAAGAGATTTTAGCAGATTATGAACCAAAAAGTGCAGAGGCTAAAAAGCCAAATATCATTGTGATGATGAATGAAGCTTTTTCGGATTTGGCAGTACTTGGGGAGTTTTCTGCCAATGAAGAGTATATGCCTTATTTTCATAAGCTATGGAGTGGAGGAGAAAATACCATATCAGGATATTTACATGTATCTGTTTGTGGGGGAAATACCGCAAATACGGAGTTTGAATTTTTGACAGGCAATACCATGGCATTTTTACCGTGGGGTTCTGTTCCCTATCAGCAGTATATCCATAAGAAAATTCCGGCTTTGCCATCCTATCTAAAGAAACTAGGATATCAGACTTATGCCATGCATCCTTATCATGCTAGTGGCTGGGACAGAGATACGGTGTATCCGCTTATGGGATTTGAACATACGGAATTTTTGCCGGATTATTTGTATCGGGAATATATCAGAGATTATGTCAGTGACCGTACCTGTGTGGAAAAAATTATAGATACCTACGAAGAGAAGGATGCAGATGCACCGGCATTTATTTTTAATGTAACTATGCAAAATCATGGCTCTTATGGGGATGCCTATGCAAATTTTACGCCGGATATTACTGTCGAGGGGGTAAAATCGTTTTCTTTATCGACTTATCTATCTTTGATAAAAGAAACAGACAAAGCATTGAAGGTGTTGCTTGACTATTTTTCGGCTGTGGATGAGCCGGTGATTGTGTGCTTTTTTGGGGATCATCAGCCAAATGATACAGTAGCACAGCCAATTTTACGGTTAAATGGCATGTCTTATCAGTCATTGACAGAAGAACAGACAGATTTGCGATATCAGGTTCCTTATCTGATATGGGCAAATTATGATATAAAAGAGCAGACAAATGAAGATACCAGCGCAAATTATCTTGCAGCAAAAATGTTAGAAGCTGCCGGAATGGAGCTGCCGTCTTATCAGCAGTTTTTGCTGGAATTATCTCAAAGCTATCCTGTTTTGTCAGCACAGCGATTGGAAAACGCAAAGGGAGAAAGCAAGGATTTGGATGATGAAGAGGAGGAGATTTTACACACCTATCAGAAATTGCAGTATTATCAGTTGTTTTCTATACAGGACTAAAGGAGCTTGGCATGAAAGAATATAAGAAAAAACTGTTTTATTTATTGGCATTTTTATTACCTTTGGGGATATCGTTGCTGATATGCATATGTAATGAAGTGTATCCCTTTGGAGAAAAGTGCATTCTGCATATTGATATGTATCATCAATATGCACCTTTTTTTACAGAATTTATGGATAAATTAAAAGAGGGACAAAGTCTTTTGTATTCCTTTAGAATTGGTTTGGGATCGGATTTTGTATCATTGTTTGCTTATTATCTGGCAAGTCCCATGAACTGGTTTTTAATTTTGTGTCCAAGGAATTATGTCATAGAGTTTATGACAATTTTGATTTTATTAAAAATTGCTTTAAGCAGTTTGCATTTTGCAATATATCTCAGAGAGCATTTTAAAAGAACGGATTATGCAGCTGTGGCAATATCCATATTTTATGCGCTGTCCGGTTTTATGGCAGCCTATAATTGGAATATCATGTGGTTAGATTGTGTGATGCTTACACCGCTGATTATTCTTGGCTTAGAAAAGCTGGTAAAAGAGAAGAAAAGTACCTTGTACTGTATAATGCTTTCGATATCTATTTTGTCAAATTTCTATATATCTATTATGATATGTATTTTTTTGGTGTTGTATTATGGGATTCTTTTTTTTGAAGAATTGCATACAGCAAAAGAAAGAATACAGAGTATGGGAAGATTTGCATTATATTCGCTTCTAGCCGGTGGAATGGGAGCAATTTTGATACTTCCGGAAGCTGCCTTGCTAGGCTACAGTGGTTCAGCAAAGATTTCCTTTCCGGATACATTAGAATGGTATTTTCATTTGACGGAAATGCTGGCAAGACATTGTGTGGATGTAGAGGTGTATACCAGTGGAGAACATTGGCCAAACATTTATTGCGGTACAGCTATATTTTTGTTTTTCTTTTTATATATGTTTAACCGAAATATATCATGGCAGAAAAAAATAAAACGGTTTGCATTGATTGTGTTGTTTTGGCTGGGATTTTCCAATAATGTATTGGATTTTTTGTGGCATGGAATGGATTTTCCGGATAGTCTGCCGGGAAGACAGACCTTTTTGTACATTTTCCTATTGCTGGTTTTGGCTTATGAAACCTATGAATATAGGGAGGGAAACCGTATATGGGATGTTGGAATTGCTCTGTTATTATCCTATGGCTTTTTATACTTAGTATTTAAAGGAACGGATGCGGAATTGGTAACGCCCGAATCCCTTATGATGACAGCGTTTTTATTGGGGATATATGGCATTTTGTATGGAATTTATCTGCTTGGTACAAAGGATTTGCAGTGGGTGGCGAGAATGACATTTTTGATGCTGGCTGTATTAGAAGCTTATATGAATTTTAATATAACCAGTTTATCGGTTACAAGCCGTACCGGTTATACAAAGGATTGGGAATCTGTAAAGAGTTTGATAGAAGAGGTTTCTGTTAAAGATACAGCTTCCTTTTACCGATTTGAAGAAATGGAACGGCTTACAAAAAATGATGCGGCAATTTATGGTTATCCTTCGTCTACAGTGTTTTCTACATTGATGAATATTGGTGTCAGTGATTTTTATCGAAAAATGGGAATGGAAGGCGGCAAAAATTTTTATAGTTATAGTGGCTCTACACCGTTAGCATCTGCTATACTTTCTGTAAAATATCTGATTTCAGACAGTCCCTATGAGGAAAGTCCGCTGAGGTCATTAGTGGCAGAGGATGGAATGAATTATATATATGAAAATATCTATACATTGCCATTAGGATTTATGATAAGTGAAGACTTTGAAAGTCAATGGAATCCAAAGAAAGGTGTACCTGTCGAAAATCTCAATCGAATGGCAGAGGTTTTAGGAGCAGAAGAAAAATTGCTGACTTATTTTGACGGAGATGTATCTGTTTACGAGGATAAAACGAAGATAACAGTTGCAAGCGAAGGATACCTATATGCGACTTATACAGACAAATCGGTAAAAAATATTACGATTACGAATGGTGAACGGGTAAGGAAGTTCAATAAATGTAATCATGGATATATATTAGATTTGGGTTGGTGTGAAGCTGGAGATGTAATAGAAATTACCAATACAACAGATGTGAAAAGCTTTCAGGTACAGCCATATGTGCTGAATATGGCGGCTTTGCAGCAGGCATATGAGACATTAAATGCCCAGACATTTGTCATAGACAGCTTTAAGAGTACAGAAATCGTAGGACATATAAAGGCAGATACACCGGGAAATTTAATCTTTTCCATTCCACAGGAGGGTGGATGGAAGATTTATGTAGATGGAAAAGAGATTGTTTGCAATACCTTTATGGATTGTTTTATAGAAATTCCGTTAGAGACAGGGGAACATCAGATTACATTGACCTACATGACGCCGGGAATTTTACCGGGAACGGCAATTAGTGTATGTTGCCTGTTACTGTTTTTGTATCTTATAGGAAATAAAAAGGTAGGAAATAAAAAGAGAATGAGGAGAGAACCTGATGACAGCAAAGGAATTTGTAGCAGCTTATAAGCCAAAATACAGTGAATACTGTCCTTGTGTGATTGAATGGAATGGAGAAGTTCATGAATGCCTGGGAAGTCATTTGGATGAATTGGTGAGATTAAGTGGAAATGAGAAGATTTTGAATGAAATACCCCAAAATATTTCTCCACTTTTTTATCTGACCGGAAAGCTGCATTGTGTGGTAGTTGATTATGAAAACCAGTTATATAGTGAAGATTTATCGCAGGAACAAAGATATGCGCTTTTAGATTTGGCAGAGGCAAAGCTGATTTTATTAAATCATATGGATGTTTCAAAAAAAGGTTAGTTTATAAAAAATCTATGAAATCCGCGAAAATGCTTGCCGATTGTCAGAGATTTGTGTACAATGTTCTAAGCTATAAAGTATCCGAAGGAATTTTTTATGGAATACCGAAAGGTGAGCCTTGTGGAAATTTCGTAGGTGATTTGAAAATTAGGAGGAAAAAAGATGGCAGCTTTATTAAGTAGTACAGCAGCAAATGCGTCTATGATTATCTGGTTAGTTGTTTTGTTTGCATTCATGTACTTTTTCATGATTCGTCCGCAGCAGAAAGAAATGAAGAAGAAAAATGCTATGCTTGCAGAATTAGCAGTAGGTGATACAGTTTTAACTACCAGCGGTTTTTATGGTGTTGTTATTGATATCAATGACGATACAGTAATCGTAGAATTCGGAAGCAACAAAAACTGTCGTATTCCAATGCAGAAAGCAGCAATTTCCGCAGTGGAAAAGCCGGATGCTGAATAAGAAGAGGTCAAAATGGGAAATGCTAGTAAGCATTTCCTGTTTTTTTGCAAAAAAATGTTGATTTCACAGGAAAATGTGCTAAAATGGGTATGTGCGCTTAAAAATGGGCGCATATAGCAGGTGATAGTGTGACGGCAAAGCTTTCACATATCTATAAAGTTATTTTAAATTTAGGAGGAATAAGAACATGGCAAAGAAATGGGTCTATTTGTTCAACGAAGGTAATGCAGACATGCGTGAACTTCTTGGTGGTAAGGGTGCTAACCTTGCTGAAATGACAAAGATCATTGGTGCTGATGTAGTACCACAGGGATTTACTATTACAACAGAAGCTTGTACACAGTATTATGAAGATG
>JAGALK010000090.1 GCA_017625255.1 Lachnospiraceae bacterium | reverse complement strand
GCAAACACTTCGCTTGAGAAAAAACTTGTCAAAATTGAACCTAGGGATTAAAGTAAAGCTACAAGTCATTACCTGATGCTTTATCAGTGTATCGTGGGTGAACTCCATCCTCTTAAATCCGAAGGTAAATTTACGCAGTCTTAATTTAACCGCTTTCTTGTGTTTAAGTATCAGTTATGCTATTATTGGTTCTATACAGTATAGGAGAGTAGTTATGAATTGGGTACAGGATTTATTTACAAATATTATTTTGATGACAAGCATTTGTTCATGGCTGACAGCACAGGTATTAAAAACCATTATCTATGCCGCTATTAATAAAAAAATTGATTTTAAGCGGTTAGTGGGAGACGGAGGTATGCCAAGCGGACATTCTGCCACAGTCACTTCTCTCGCCGTGATGTGTGGTCTGATTCATGGAGTAGATTCTTCACAATTTGCAATTAGTGCTATTTTTGCAATTGTTGTCTGCCACGATGCGATGGGAGTTCGTCTAGAGACGGGTAAACAGGCAGTTATCATCAATGAAATGCTTGCCGTTTTTGATGCATTAACTTCTAAGCAGCTGCCGGAAGTGAAGCTGAAGGAATTTGTAGGACATACACCTCTTCAGGTGATTGCCGGTATTCTGTTAGGTATTGCAAATGCATTGGTAATTTATTTTTTTATAGTATAATAGAACAGGGTGTCCTAAAAGTCGTTTCATGACTTTTAGGACACCCTATTTATTATTTCTTTTTAATTTTAAATTTAATGGTTGTTTTATTCTTTGCTTTGTCAGTAACAACTAATTTATAGCTTCCGGATTTCGAAACTTTTTTTCCGGATTTAATTTTCTTGCCATTTAATTTTGCAGATTGAATACCTGAACCATTATCGTAGAACTTAATTTTAACTGCTTTTTTATATGTCTTTTTATTTTTTACACCTTTTACTGTTGGTTTCTTGGTGTCAATTTCTTTTACTGATACAACTACAGAATAACGGCCGCCTTCCGTATCCATAAGCATTATGGTATATTGACCATTTTTTATTACTTTAAATGAATAGCTGTTGTTAGCGATATTAATGAACTGTACATTATCATCGCCTCCATCATAAATATCATCCATAATATGATATTTCCAGTATGTATTGCTATATGCATTTTCCAGATTTACAGCACCGCTACGATACTGTACGCAACGAACACTGCTGCCAAGAACATCCGGTAATACTACTGTAGCATATTTTTTATTTGCAGGCGTTGTTATCTGAACATCAAATATTTTTGATACAGGAATTGCACCGGCAACAACATTTACATTTGCAACAAAATCAGAATAATTTGCCTGTTTTGTATTGATGACACCATAATAAGTTCCTGCTTTCAAAAAACCACTGAATACTTCGTCGTATTCCCAATATCCCCATCCGTACTCTCCTTTTTCATTGGAAAGCATGGCATCTGCATAGATATCTACATGTGTCTGACCACCGTCATGCTGATTCATAGAATAACTTCCTGTAAATTTTACCCATGAATCTTCTGCTAATGTGAATTTAAAATAGTTTGTAACTCCTTGTTCATCACCTTCTGCCGCAGATGCTTTCTGAACATACATCGCAGATATGTTATCAAATTCAGAAATTTGATTTACCGATGTAATATTACATTCTTCAAAGCTTGTTGCCTTTACAGTAAAATTATTACCAAAGATAAATACAAATCCCAGGGCAATCAAAAATACTGTAATTTTCGTTAATTTTTTCATTTGCTCGTCCACTTTCATCCCACTAATATGCGTTAATTTGGTACTTTTAGCTTATCATAGAAAAAAAAGATGTCTACAAAAAAATGAGACATTTAGGGAACTCTTCATTCCTTGTCTCATTTTTCATACACTTACTTAAAAATCACACTTCTATATTTATTTAAGATACCCATAAAAATCATTCCCAACACACCGCAGGAAATAATCTCTCCAATACCTACGGTCAGCATAAAATAAGGAATTGAACCCTCGAATTGATATACATAGGCAAGTACAAAGGGTACAATTAATGTATTGGCTATAATTGGAGGAATCGGTACTGCCCATTTCCACTTACGAAGCATATAACTTCCAACTGCTCCAAGCAATGTAGCAAGCGTTCCGAATACCACATCCAAAGGCATACAGCCCGTCAATAAATTGCTGATTAGGCATCCTGCCGTTAATCCCGGAATAGCTGCCGGTGTAAAATAAGGCAGAATCGTCAATGCTTCGGAAAATCGCACCTGAATGGCATAATTTGCTAATCCTAATCCATTTGCAAACAATGTCAGTACGACATACAATGCGGCAAGCATTGCCGCCTGGGTAATAAATTGTGCTTTTTTGTTTCTCATATTCAATTTTCTCCTTTAGTTTTGTTTTAGGTGAGGAAGGTCTCGAACTCACCGATTTATTTTTAACCAGGCTAGTGTAGCATGATATAAAATAAAATGCAAGGATAACTCACGCCATTTTCTATCTGCTATTTGCCACCTCTACATGAATAGCCTTTCCTTTAATTTTTACATTTTTCATTGCAGACAATACCTTTTTTCCATATTCCTGTGGTACTTCTACAAAAGTATATTTGTCATACATATCAATAGCACCCACTAAATCTCCGGACATATTTGATTCGCCTGCAATAGCACCTAAAATATCTCCCGGACGAATTCTCTGCTTTTTACCTATATTGATGAAAAGACGAACCATGCCATCCTCTGCACCAGTGTCACCAAAATCACAGCTTCCTTCACCATAGTTTTCTGCTGATGACTCCATACCGCCTAATGCCTGTTTTAAGAAAGCTGCTGCAATATCCATAGCCGTATAATCCGATTCATTAATCTGCTTTTCAATGAAATTAATCATATCCCGCAAATCTTCCTCTTCCATAATTGTGGCGATTTTATCCATGATTTTCTCAGCTTTCATCTGTGCCACATCCTCTGAGGATGGAATCGGCTGTGCATAGATTTTGGTCTTGCAGTAACGCATAATATCCTTTAATTTATATACTTCTTTGCCTTTGACAAAGCTGAATGCCTTTCCGGTTCTGCCTGCACGACCGGTTCTGCCGATGCGATGTACATAATATTCATCATCCTGTGGAATATCAAAATTAAATACTGCTTCCACATCATCCACATCTATTCCTCTGGCTGCCACATCGGTAGCAATCAATATCTCGGTCTTTCCTTTACGGAAATTTGCCATAACATGGTCTCTTTGCGCCTGCTTCATATCGCCATGAAGTCCTTCTGCAAAATAGCCTCTGGCTGTCAGCTCACTGGCTAACTCGTCCACCATTTTTTTTGTGTTGCAAAATACGATAGATACCTTTGGATTATAAAAATCTAAAAGTCTTGTCAATACTTCCACTTTATCTTTACGGCGCACATCGTAGTAATACTGCTCAATGTTTGAAACCGTTAATTCCTTTTTCACTACCTTTATGGTTACTGCATCATGCTGATATTTTTTGGTAATATCCAAAATAGGCTTTGGCATGGTCGCAGAAAACAGTACCGTCTGATGCTCATTTGGTATATATTCCAGTACAGTTTCTATATCCTCACGAAAACCCATATTTAGCATTTCATCCGCTTCGTCTAATACAATGGTATGCACGAAATCACAACGAATCGTTTTTCTTCGTAAATGATCCATCACACGCCCCGGTGTACCTACAATAATCTGTACTCCACCTTTTAGAGAACGAATCTGCTTGGTGATATCCTGTCCGCCATATACAGGCAATATTTTGATTCCATGCATGTATTTACTCAGATTCCGCAGTTCCTCCGATACCTGAATTGCCAGCTCTCTTGTAGGAGAAAGAATAATAACCTGTGTTTTTTTCACGGAAGGATCTACCTTCTGTAAGATAGGTATACCAAATGCTGCTGTTTTTCCTGTTCCCGTCTGCGCCTGTCCGATTACATCACTTCCGCTTAACACTACCGGAATAGCCTTTGCCTGAATCGGCGTAGCTTCCTCGAAGCCCATTTCTTTTATTCCTCTTAAAATCTGCGGCTGCAAATTCAATTCATCAAATCTGATTGTTTCCATATAATTTTCTAGTTTTCCTTTCTATCTCCCCATTCCATTATAAGTTTTTCCTTTTCTTTTCGTGTCAACCCTTTTATATACGCTTCTCTTTGCATTGCCTGCTGTTTTGTCTCGTGAATTTCCAAATATGCTAATTTTACCGGAAGTCTTGGTTTCGTGTACTTTGCACCTTTTCCAGCGTTATGTACCCGAAGCCGTTTATCTATATCTGTTGTCCAACCGGTATAATAGGTTTTGTCGCTGCATTCTACAATATAGGTATAATTAGTGCCCATTCTTTGTCTCCTGAAATAATTCAACCGCCAGATTATTTCTGGATTTCCTCTTCACCTGATATAAAGTCTTATCTGCCGTCTGCAGAAAATCCCATACACGACTGCTTTCTCCCGGTATACCAACACAGGCTCCCTGCGATATACTTACCACCTCTGCTGCCTGAGAATAATGATTTGTAAGCTGTAGTTTTAAAATCCCCAGCTTCAAATCCTGCATCAACTGACCTACCTGTTCCATATTGTATCCTTCAAATAGAATCACAAATTCGTCTCCGCCATATCTAAATCCGTTGATACCTCCATGCTCCTGCAGTTTTTTAATTTCATTTGCCACATGAATCAGACATTTATCACCTGCCTGATGACCATAAGTATCATTATACTGTTTAAAGTAATCCACATCCAGAATTTCCACAGCAAAATTGCTTTTCTGTTCTCTTGCCTTTTCAAAAGCTTCTTCCGCATAGGTATTCATGCGAAAACGATTCCACAATCCTGTCAAAGCATCTGTCTGGGACAGCTCAACCAATGCCACATTTTCTTTTTCCATTTCCAGACGCATCTTCGTCTCACTATCTAAGCTTCGCCGAACATCCAACATAGCTGAAACCATATAACTGTTTTCCGTTTCCATCAGTTCAGAAAGCTCATAAAATACCCCTGCTGCCTGCAAATATTCATTGTTGTCTTCCATCAATTTATAATACTGAATCTTTAGCGAAAGCAGCTTTCTCTGGAAATTAATGATTTTTGTTCTGGAAACAAACTCTTCCAGTAATGTGATGACCTCCCAGAATTCCTTATAATAACGGATTTCAAACAGCATTTTGCTGTAATCATACAACTCATCAAAAACATCTAACAAAGCAAACTTTCCTGTCATCTGCTTTTGCACCTTCTGTATACATTCATCTCTGCTTTGGATTTTTCCCTGCACATTAAAATACAAGGTCTGAAAAACAGTAAAATACATTTTATCCAAAGCGTCTGCTTTTTCCAAACATTCCCGTTCTGCTTTCTGCATATACTGACGGGCTTTTTCATATACCTCCTGACTCATATAGCACTTTCCCAATGCCAGATAAATTGCCATTTTATAGGAAGTATAATTCGAACATCCCTCAATTTTTCGAAGCTGTCTGAATGCATCCTCAAAAAACATTTTCGCCTGTTTGTATTCTCCTGAATTGATATAAAGCGTTCCGATATTAATGTTGATAATACAACCCTCTTCATATAAACGAAACTTTTTACAATAAGAAAGACCGTTCAGATAATAGTCCAGAGCAAAAAGTACATTTCCACGGCTAATGGATGTAATTGCCAACAGATTGTATGCTCTTGCTGCCAATTTCCACTGTCCGCTTCTCTCTAAATACCCCAGTGACTTAATTATGTAGCGGAACAGACGCTCAATATCATTGGATAAATAATGCGTCTCTCCCGTATAAAAATAGGAAAGCCCTAAAAGTTTTTCGTCATTTATCTGCGTAGCATATTGCTCTATCCATTTGCAGTTTTGTATAACCTTTTTTGCCTGAACTCCACGGTTTTCCATCACCGCACGAATCCATCCCTGAACCTGTTCATTATATTCGTTATAGCTCATTTTGGTCTCCTCTTTTGCCAACAATTGCTAACTTGCCAGGTTCATTATACGGTTTCTACTCCACAAATTCAAGGAAAACGCGGCTCTTATTGCTATTTTTATTGAAAATATTCTACCGGATCAATAGATTCTCCGTCTTTTTGCAATTCAAAATAAACATTGCTTCCCTCTAAGGAATAGTATTTGGTCGGCTCACTGATAAAACCAAGGGTATTACCTGCTTCTACATAGGTTCCTGCCGCATATGGTACTTCCTTTAACTGTCCATATATCGCAGTATAGCCATCTCCAAGATCCATGGTAACTGTACACCCGGTTACTTCATTGGTGCTCACATCTGTAATAGTTCCGCTTGCCGCTGCCTTTACTTTTTCATTCACATTGCCTGCAATAACAACTGCCGGATTATATTTGTACTGATCCAGCGTAGTAAAATAAACGGTCTGATCCATACTGTAGTCCATAATGACTGCACCATCTACCGGCCAAACGAGTCCTGCTGCTGTATCAAAATGAAGCTCTGCTGCATTTGTCGGTTCTACAACTGCCGCTGTCTTAACCGTTTCCTGCTCCTTTACTTCTGTTGCTTCATTTTCTGTATCCTCTGCTTCTGTTTGAATTTCAGTTATATCTGTATTGCTTTTTGGTTCAATCACTGCAGATACCTTTGCTGTCTGCTCACTATCCTCTTCGGTTTCTTCTTTTTCTGCTGTAACCATATTTTGGGCTTTTTCTTCTTTGTTTTCTGCTACCTGCTGCTTTGGCTCCTTAGAATCTGTAGAATCTCCCAGATAATACACGCCCGTAATACCAAGAGCTGCCACCAAAACTGCTGCAGCTGCTATTGTATACTGTTTTCTTCTAAAGAAATGTTTTGCTCCTCTTTTCATAATTATCACCATCCATAGTCATATTTGCTAATTGCTGACTATAGTCTGTGCGTATTTTATGATTTTATTCAATTGTTATAAAAGCAATTTCATGATAAAAGTATTCTAAAATTTCTTTATATGTATAGCCTTCTTTGGCTAAAGCCTCTGCTCCATACAGACTTAATCCCAATCCATGCCCAAATCCCTTGGTTACCACACGAATCTGACCATCTACCTCTTTGATTGAAAAAGCTGCTGAATTCCAATCATAAGCAAGGCGTAATTCTTCTCCAGAATATTGTTTTCCATCTATACTAACTTCTAATACATACCCCGCCTTGTCTCTTTTTGTAATTTCTATTCCCGCCAAAATATCGGCTGCACTTTTTTGTGCTGTTTCTGCTGAAAAATATGTATTTCCTTTTTGAACAAATTCTTCCGGTGTATAAAATATTACCTTCAAAAAATCCGGCGCCGGAATATCCATACGGCTGTCAGCACTTTTTAAATAGGGATAGTCGGTATTCCCATAAACCTCCGCTGCATTTCTGGTATATCCTGCGCTTACTTTGTGAAAATCCGCCTGAATATATGTACCATCCTGCATCATAGCTACCCCCTTGGTTGCCTCCACGCAGCTTTCTAACTGACTGTAATATTCTGAAAAGCTATCCTGCCCCCAGATTCGCAGCATCTCTCCCTTTGTCAGTCCTTCCGGCATTTCCTCTCCCCGCTCTAATGCCCGCAGGCAATTGGTTCGAACGATGACCGCCTGCGCTTTCATTGCTTCCGTTTCCGTATCCATGGAAATCTGATTGGCAAGAATTCCCGGCAAAATCGACTCATCTAATTCTCCTGTCTCAATCTCTGTAGTATTTAAAAATTCTATATTACCTTTGGCATTTTTCCCTCCGCCTTGTATCAAAAAAGTAAAAACCACCGGGATGAGCAGGATAAATGCCAATCCGTAAAATATTTTACAGGCAACAGAAAAAAATCCTATCCTTTTCCGCTGCACATGATGACGCAAAAAATGTTTCATACGCATAAGACCTCCTAGCTTGTCCTTATACTATATGAAACATTTCTCATAAATATTCTATATACTTTCTTTTACAATATTACTTAACTGAGCAAACTGTTCTAATGTCAACGCCTCGCCTCGAATATTGACCGGTACACCAAGAGCTAAAATACTTTCCTGAATCTGCTCCTTGGAAAGATGGATTTCCGGTGAATTATTTAACCCATTTGCCAAAGTTTTTCTTCTTTGATTAAAGGATGCACGAATAAGGGCAAACATCAGCTTTTCATCCTGTACTTCCACCGGCGGATTTGCATGACGGGTAAGACGAATCACTGCGCTTCCTACATTCGGTCTTGGCATAAAACAATTTGGCGGTACATTTGCCACAATTTCCGGCTTTGCATAATACTGTACCGCAAGGGAAAGCGCACCATAATCCTTACTTCCCGGTCCTGACTGCATACGGTCAGCAACTTCCTTTTGCACCATAATCGTAATGCTGTCGATAGGCACTTTGCTTTCAAATAATCCCATAATAATAGGTGTTGTAATATAGTATGGCAGATTTGCCACAACCTTTATCGGTTTTCCATCATTTTTCCGTTCTGCTAATGCACAGATATCTAATTTTAAAATATCCTCGTTGATAACTTCCACATTATCATACTCACTTAAGGTATCTGCCAGAATCGGAATCAGATTTCTGTCAATTTCTACCGCTGCGACTTCTCTTGCATTTTCGCATAAATATTGAGTCATTGTTCCAATTCCCGGTCCAATTTCCAAAACAAAATCATCCTTTGTAATACCTGCAGAAGATATGATTTTATCTAATACATGGGTATCTATCAAAAAATTCTGCCCGAATTTCTTTTGAAAATTAAAATTGTATTTTTGCAATACCAAAATGGTATTCTGTGGATTTCCTAAATATGCCATCATAGCCTCCGTGTGTTCATTTTCTATTATGAGTATAAAATATGTTTGGGAAGTTGTCTAGGGGATTCAAAGTTGTGGGGAATGTGTTTTTTTATATGGGGTTGTGAGTCATAAGTGGGGGATAGGTGTGCCAATCCACTTTATTGATAAAACAATTCGGCAACAACTCTTCATAGATGTGTATGTGGCGCAGAATTTTTTACAATCAGTTTTTTCCGAACAAATATTCGGTTTTGTATTGCATATTTCTTTCATCTATGATATCATTATCCGAGAACATATGTTTGCATCATGTATTTCAAAGGAGTCGTGTATACCTATGATTACAAAATCAGCAACTACTTTTATAACAACTTCAGCCACTTCCCCCGCTCTGCATTTTTCCAAAGACTTAATGGAAAAGCTAGCCATCCTATCGGATGCCGCAAAGTATGATGTTGCCTGTACTTCCAGCGGTGTAAATCGAAAAGGAGATGGAAACGGTATGGGAAATTCCTTAGCCTGTGGTATCTGTCACAGTTTTTCCGCAGATGGTCGTTGTATATCCCTGCTTAAGATATTATATACCAATGAATGCATTTTTAACTGCTCTTATTGCCAGAATAACTGCGAATCTGATATCCCAAGAGCAACTTTTACTCCTGAGGAGGTCTGTACCCTTACTATGGAGTTTTATCGGCGAAATTATATCGAAGGACTTTTTTTAAGCTCCGGCATTATAGTAAGCCCAAACTATACTATGGATTTGATTTATCAGACTCTGTATCGGCTGCGGAATGTTTACCATTTTCAAGGCTATATTCATGTAAAGGCAATTCCTGGCGCAGATCCTTTGCTGATTGAAAAAGCAGGATTTCTTGCTGATCGTATGAGTATTAATTTGGAGCTGCCTACCGCCGATGCCTTACGCAAGCTTGCGCCCTGCAAGTCCAGACATACAATTTTAAAGCCCATGCGCCAGATTCAAAACAGTATTATCCAGAATAAGAATGAGCTTTCTCTATATCAGAATACTTCCCGTAAAGGTACAAATAACCGCTTTTCCCTTACAGAGCAGTCTCGATTTGTTCCTGCCGGACAGAGTACTCAAATGATTATTGGTGCTACACCGGAGAATGATTTTCAGATTATGAGTGTTGCAGAAGGCTTATACCAAAACTTTTCCCTTAAGCGGGTTTTTTATTCTGCTTTTGTAAATACTACCCACAATACCAATCTTCCCGTACTTTCTGGCGGACCGCCTTTATTGCGGGAGCATCGCTTATATCAGGCTGACTGGCTGCTTCGATATTATCATTTTACGATAAGCGAGCTTCTTTCCGAGGATAGACCGAATTTTAATATATATCTTGACCCAAAATGTGACTGGGCACTGCGCCACCTGGAATATTTTCCTGTAGAAATCAATCGTGCCGACTATAAGACTCTTCTTCGGGTTCCGGGCATAGGTGCAAAATCTGCCAGCCGCATCGTAAAGGCTCGCCGGGGCAGCCGATTGGATTTTCCGGATTTAAAGAAAATCGGTGTAGTATTAAAACGGGCGCTTTATTTTATCACCTGCTCTGGGAAAATGATGTATCCTACTCGTTTAGACGAGGATTATATCTGTCGAAATCTGCTTTCCGATTATACGCAGATTCCTAGAGAGCTTCGGGAAGAAGGCTACAGACAGCTTTCTCTTTTTGATGATGTAAATTTTGGAGGTGATTCTAATGTATATCTTTCAATGCGAGGATAGTATTGATGGAATTTTTACGGGTATTTACGATGCCTTTGCAAGCCATTATGGACATAAAAATATCCGGTTAAGTACAAATTCTCATGAGGATATGTGCCTTTTTAGCGAATATATTTCTGTCAGAACAGATATAGATAAAAGTCAGAAAGTGGGACGAACACTTTTTAAAAGATTTGGCATAGATTTTTATGAAACCATCTGCAAATGTGCCTTAGCCGACGGTTCTTTTAAGAAGCTTTCTATGGATAAAGCAAATGCAATTTATCAGACAATTGTCATGGCATTTGCTCTTCCAGAAGCAGAAAAGGTACTAAATTTCCTTGGTGAACCCTGCATTGCCTGCCTGTTTGAGCTTTGTCGGCAGACGAACAACGAGGGACATCATTATCTTGGTTTTCTGCGCTTTTTTGAATTGGAAAATGGACTCCTTTTTGCAAAAATAGCACCCAAAAATAATGTCCTGCCTATTCTGGCAGAACATTTTACCAATCGGCTTCCACTAGAGAATTTTATGATTTATGACGAAACCCACAAGCTTGCCATCATTCATAAAGCAGGAAAAGATTATTTAACTGTAGATGCTTCTGAACTGGATTTGACCCTTACCAGACAATATTCTGCCAACGAGGAGAATTATCAAAAGCTCTTTAAGACATTTTTTCATTCAATTGCCATTGAAGCCAGAAAAAATCCCAAGCTGCAAAGCCAGAATATTCCCAAACGCTTCTGGGCAAACACTGTGGAACTGGCAGATTGTCAATAAGCTTACTTTATACCAAACAATCTGCGGGCATTTTCCTCTGTGACCCGTTCCACTTCTTCTACAGTAATTCCTTTTAATGCAGCAATCTGTGCTGCTACAAAGGACAGATAGGAAGATTCATTTCTTTTTCCCCGATGTGGTTCAGGTGCCATATATGGTGCATCGGTCTCCAAAAGAATTTTTTCTAATGGAATTTGCTCGACGGTTTCTTTTAATTTTTTTGCATTCTTAAAGGTAACTACACCACCAACTCCAATATAATAGCCCATTTTGATAAATTCCTTTGCCATTTCCGGCGAATAGGAATAACAGTGTACGACCCCCGGGATTTCCTGTGCGCAAACCTCTTTCATTACCTTCATGGTATCCTCTGCAGCATCTCTGGAATGGATGATAACCGGTAAGTGTAATTCTCTTGCTAATTCCATCTGTCGAGCAAACCATTCTCTCTGGTTTTGCTTTATTTCCGGTTCTTTATCCCAATAATAATCCAGACCAATTTCGCCAATTGCCACAACCTTTTCATGCTTTGCCTGTTCTTTTAGCCACTGAAATTTTTCTTCATCAAGTTCTGCGATTTCACTGGGATGTACTCCTGCTGCGGCATAAATTTTTTCATATTTTTCAGCCAATGCTATACTGTCAGCTACCCCCTTTAAAGCTGCGCCTACATTGATAATATTGCATATATTTCCTGCTAACAGCTCCTCAAGCAATGTATCTCTATCTTCATCAAACCTCTCATCATCATAATGTGCATGTGTTTCAAATATCATATATTCTGCCTCTCTTTATTTATAATTATCGATTTTTATAATAAAATACTGCCAACTGGGTTCTGTCTCTTAGACCTAATTTTTCCAATATAACACTGACATAATTACGAACCGTACCTTCACTTAGAAAGAGCTTTTCCGCAATCTCTTTATTGCTTAATCCCTGTGCTACTTCCTCAATAATTTCCTGTTCTTTTTCACTGATATCATATGTACTATAATCCAGAGTCCCAGAACTTTGCATAAGGTTTGGAATTTTTCCTGCAATATCTCCACCAAATACGCTTTGTCCGCCGCAAACAGCCTTTAGAGCAGGTACAATACCTTCAAAATCCTGTTTTAATATGTATCCTTTTGCTCCTAAGCCAAGCGCCTTGACAATATATTCGTCATCGGAAAATGTGGTCAAAAATAAAATTTTTGCCTGTGCATCCTTTTTTAATATTACCTCAGCCGCCTCTAATCCAGACATTTCTTCCATCCGAATATCCATTAAAAGTACATCCGGATGTTCTTTTTCATATAAATCAATGGCTTCTCCTCCATGATTTCCTATTCCTGCCACTTCAATATCTTCATCCGCCTCCAAAATGGTTTTCAATGAAAAAGCTACAAATTTATCATCATCTACAACTACTACTCGCATAAAATCTCCTCCGTTTTTGGAATGGTCAAAAATATACCAAACCCTTTTTCTGTATGAATGCGGAAAGTTCCGCCCAAAGAATCTGCCCGTTCCTTCATATTCTGTAATCCTATGCCATTTCCACTGCCAATGTGGGCATTTGTCCCATTATCTTCGATAACCAGCTGATAAAATCCCGGATGTTCTCTTAAGCTAATCTGTACCTTATCCCCATTGCTGTGTTTAATAATATTCGATACAGCCTCTTTTGTGGTCGCAATCAGACAATACTTTACCTTTCTTGGCACCTGTATAGACATATCATAATCTAATCTCACATCATAATCTGACTGTATAGTTTCCACAATTTCTATAATCGATTGTTTCAAATCAACAGAATCATCGTGCAAATCATGTACACTCTGACGGATATTCGTCATGGCTGTATCTAATGTATCCTTAATATTTACCAGCTGTTCATGTACCATACCTTCTTTTTCTATTGTCAGCAATGCTCCTGTCATCAATAGAGACCGAGACAGCATATGTCCCACATTATCGTGAATTTCTCTGGCTATACGATTTCGTTCTCGAAGTGTTGCCAGATAAATCTCATAATCCTGCTTTTCTAAGAGATTTTTGTTTTTTTCCTTTAACATCAGGTTCAATTCTGTACTGTCATCACGGGTTCGAATCAGTTCTTCCATCAAAGACTGCTTTTTGATAGTCTTGTTCGCAAGAACAACAGAAAGCATAATGGAAAATACCCACAAAATCCACTCTTTTTGTCCATGCAATACTGGAGGTACTAAAGGCGCAGCCAGAAAAAATGCCAAAAACCATGACATTTTCCGATATACCGCATCATATAGATACACCGGAAAAAACAACAGCACCATAGGTTGTAACAGTGCCATAATAAAAATACCAACAAACAGAATATACATGATTTTTTTGTCTTCTATATAGAATCCCAGTGCCGCCGATATAATCGCTGTAAGCAATGCAACCACTGGCATCATAATACTCTCGCCGCCAATCAAAAAAATAATCCCAAATCCTAAAAGCATACACTTATCCAGTATCTGTTCCATAAATTTTCTCCCTTTGGTTCAAACATCTCTCTGTGTCTATTATATTATCTATTCCACTTACAAAGTCAACCGTTATCATTCAAATTTTGATTTCATGATAAAATGACATTTGTCACATCCGATTATGATTTCTTTCACTTATATTCCCTTTCCATTTTTTGTATAGTAAGCTCAACAAAAGTTAAAAGCAAAACAGAAAGGAAATTTTATATGAGTACACCAGTTATTAAAATAGAAAATCTCGTCAAACGCTACAGTGATCTTGTGGCAATCGACCATTTTAACTTAGAAATCAAAGACGGTGAAATCTTTGGCTTACTTGGACCAAACGGCTCCGGCAAAACCACAACCATTAACTGTATCTTATCTTTATTATCCTTTGATAAAGGAACTATCGAAGTCTTTGGCAAAAAAATGCATCCTGACAGCTATGATTTAAAACGCCAGATTGGCATTGTTATGCAGAATGTTGCCGTATTCGATACCTTAACCGTTTATGAAAATATTGATTATTTCTGCGGACTATATATCAAGGATAAAAATCTTCGTAAACAGTATGTGGAAGAGGCTATCGCCTTTGTAGAATTAGATCAGTTCCGCAAGTTTTATCCAAAAAAACTCTCGGGCGGTCTGCTTAGAAGATTAAATATTGCCTGTGGTATTGCCCACAAGCCAAAGCTGATTATCTTAGACGAACCAACCGTAGCCGTTGACCCGCAGAGCCGCAACAAAATCCTAGAAGGTATTGTAGAACTGAATCGTCAGGGTGCTACCATCATTTACACCTCACATTATATGGAAGAAGTAGAACAGATTTGTACCCGAATTGCCATCATGGACAGCGGCAAAAATATTGCCTGTGGAACTGCAGACGAGCTAAAACAAATGATCAAGAAAAGTGAAAAAATCACGATAGAAATTTCATCCATTTCCGATGAGCATATGAAAAATCTTTTGTCCTTGCCTCATGTTTATGATGTAGATTACAGCAACGGACAATTAAATGTTTCATGTTCCGGCGGAAGACATAATTTAATTCATGTGCTCGAGTACTTACAACAGCAGGATTTATCCTTTGGCAGAGTATATTCCGAGCTTCCAACCTTAAACGATGTGTTCCTTGAAGTTACCGGCAAGGAATTAAGAGATTAGTATAAATTGGAGGTATTGTATGTTTTTTCATGAATTTAAATACACAATCAAAAACATTCTGCGAACCAAAGAAGAAATTTTCTGGGTTCTGCTTTTTCCATTGCTGTTAAGCATAATGTTTCATGTTGCTTTTGGAAATATCAATAATACGACCGAAAACTTTCATACCATTCCTGTAGCCGTATGTTTAGAGGAAGGTGCACATAGTGAAAGTTTTCAAAAAGTCTTAGATACATTAAGCGATGAATCTGTAGAGGATACACCTTTTTTAGCAATTACTTATACCAACTTAGAAAATGCCTTAACATTATTAGAAACCAATTCTGTTCGCGGTATTTTTCAGGTCGATGATGAAATATCCTTAACCTGTACACCAAGTACTGCTTCTAGTTCAAATGCTACCCTTGCCATTGAACAGAGCATTTTAGAATCATTTTTACGGGAATATCGTACAAATGCCAAAACCATTACAGAAATAGCTATGACAAATCCACAAAAACTACCGGAAGTGCTTTCTTTAATGGAAGCTGATGACTTCTATGGACAAAAACTATCGCTTACCGATGGAAATATGGATACTATGGTACAGTATTTTTACAATTTGCTGGCTATGGCATGTCTGTATACCTCCTTTGCCGGGGCAGACATTTCCATTAATAACCACGCAAATCTTTCCACACTTGCCGCCAGAAAATGTGTATCACCAAGAGGAAAGTTATTATCGGTCATTGCACACTTTTCTGCCAGTTTGCTCATACAGTTTATTTGCATCGCCCTAAACATTCTTTTTATGGTATATGTACTAAAGGTTAATTTTGCTGCACCTATTCCACTTTTAATGCTCACTGCTTTTATTAGTTGTATTTTAGGTATCAGCTTTGGATTCTTTGTGGGAAGTCTCGGACGAATGGAGCAGGGCATTAAAATTGGTATTATGGTTGCCTTCACCATGGTTTCTAGCTTTTTAAGCGGACTTATGGTAGGAAATATGCGCTCTATTGTGGAAAATATTTGTCCACTAATCAATGATATCAATCCGGCTGTTTTAATTTCAGACAGCTTTTTAACCTTAAATATTTATGGTGTTACCAACCGTTACACGCATAACCTTTTTATGCTTTTACTATTTTCCGCAGCATTTTTATGTATTGGCTGCATTAAAATAAGGAGGAAAACCTATGCAAGTCTTTAAAGCCTTTATAAAAACAGCATTCAAATCCTTTCCCTCTATTATGCTGTACTTTATCATTTTTACTTCATTGGCACTGCTGATGGCATATGCTTATACAGACACCACCTCATCTAGTTTCAAATCTGTGGAATTGCAGATAGGAATTGTTGATAAAGACCATTCTGCTGCATCTGCGGCGCTTAGTGAATATTTAGATTCCATGCATGAATTAATTTCCTTGGAAAACCAGAAAGAGGTTTTATTAGACCGTTTATTTTATCGTGATGTGGAATATATTCTGGTAATTCCGGAAGGATTTGAAGACAATCTCTTATCCGGTAAAGATACAAATCTTTTTGAAACCGTTCAGATTCCGGGAATATACAGCAGTGCTTTTGTAGATCAGCAGATTAATTCCTATTTAAAGACAGTTAAACTTTATCTTTCCGGCGGCTATTCTTTAGAGGATGCACTATCACACAGCACAGATACATTTTTGGATACCGCAAACAATGTGCAAATTGTAAATTTTAACGAGGATACACAACACTCTGCTTCTTTAGTTGGAATCTTCAGCTTTTACCAGTTTATTCCGTATGTTTTAGCATCCATGATTTTATGTGGGTTGACACCAATTTTAACTACATTCTGGCAAAAAGACCTTGCCAAAAGAATCTCCTGTTCTTCCACAAGCTTAATCAGCCGAAACCTGCAGCTTGCCTTAGGAAGTGTGACTTATGCGTTTTTTAACTGGGGACTTTTTATTCTGACTTCAAGAATCTTTTATGGAGCTGAGGTTTTTTCAGAAAAAGGACTGCTTTGTATATTAAATAGTTTAATGCTGCTGCCATTATCTGTAGCTTTGTCCTTAATTATCAGCAGTTTTTCACCCTCATGGAATGCGACAAACATGATTAATAATATCCTTTCTCTGGGTATGAGTTTTATTTGTGGTGTCTTTATCCCACAGTCACAGCTTGGTGAAAATGTGCTTGCAGTTGCTAAATTCCTGCCATTTTACTGGTATATTAAAAACAATGATTTAATTTCCGGTAGCTCTGATGAGCTGTTTACTTACACCGCTTATTGGCAAAATATTGGCGTTCAGCTTTTATTTATCGGTGCATTATTCGCCATCGCTTTAGTTGCATCTAAGATGCGTTTAGCAAGGCAGGAAGCATGATTTACCACTTACCCTTTAATTTTTACCACTTAGCAAAACCCCATTTACAACTGCTTAGATTTCGTTTACGATAGATTCACAAGGAGCGGGAATATGAAAATCAACATTGAATTTGATACGAATTTAACAGAAAACGAAATCACCATTCGCTGTGCTTCCATAGACAGCGAAGTGCAAAAAATTCAGGAGACACTTTCTTCCATTATTTCTTCTGCCAGACGATTTATCTGTTATCAGAATGAAACAGAATATTATCTTCCTATTGAAAATATTCTGTTTTTTGAAACTGCTGATGGTGGTATAAGAGCTCATACCAAGGATCAGGTATTTCAGACGAAAATGAAGCTTTATGAACTTGAAGAAACTCTTCCCGGTTATTTTATGCGGGTTTCCAAATCCACAATTTTAAATACGGAGCATATTTTTTCCATTACAAGAAATCTGACGGCTTCTAGCGTAGTGGAATTCAATGGCACACACAAACAGGTTTATGTATCCCGCTATTACTACAAACCATTAAAATTTAAACTAGAAGAAAAGAGGAAAGATTATGAAAAATAGAAACATTTTATGGGGTCTTGTTTTTATCTTTGTAGCTGCATTTATTTTATTGAGTAACTTTGGTTATTTTGAAAATATCAATTTAGCCTCTACCCTGCTTACCGTATTTTTATTTTGCTGTATCTTCAAAAGCCTTCGTCCGGTAAATTTTTTTGGTATTTTGATGCCAATCGCCGTTTTAATTATTATTTATGATAAACAGCTGCATTTAGAAGCTATTACACCATTTCCAGTTCTTTTCGCTGCTGTTTCTGCCAGTATTGGTTTATCCTTTATCTTCCCGAATCATCCGGGAATGCGAGGACATTTAGGCGGCGATGTATTCTGCGACAAGGTAGAACACTTAAATGAGCCGGATGTGAACTGCACAGTTACTTTCGGTGAAGCCTCCAAATACATTGATACACCGGATTTTCGTCAGGCATATCTGAAATGTACCTTTGGTACCTTAAAAGTATTCTTTGATCATACACAAATAAACGGAGACTCTGCTGAAATCTATGTAGATACCTCCTTTGGCGAAACCGAACTGTATCTTCCTAGAGACTGGAATGTAAAATTAGAGGTTTCCGCAGCCTTTGGCGATGTAGACGAAGTACATCGCACCACCAACGCAGGCTTCCCAGCCGTAACCATTAAAGGTCATGTAAGCTTCGGCGAATGTAAGATTTACTATATTTAACATCAATTCAGAGCAATCAAAAGAAGCTGTAAAAAGTCCCATAAAGAATAGCCATGACGACACCGCTTGGTGACCATCATGGCTATTCTCGTTATGGCTATTCTACAATTTCAAAAGCAACATAGCAAATCTTCATTTGTCTGCCTGCTTCACACCATGTCTTTATGCGATATTCTCCCGGTTCACATGTATTTGACAATGGATATTCCGGATATCCTGGAATCAGAAATGCTCCTATTATATCCTCATCCCCAGGTAATATTGCCGGCGATGAACTTATATCTACCCAGCCTAAATCCCATTCTATCCACTGTTCATCCACCTTTTTTTCTAAAATACATGGTGAAAAAACACTGACTGTCATATTGGAATAATTTTTTACTCTTACATCAAATGTTTCCTGTCCTTTTGGAACAGTGCAGGAACCTACCGGTGTTATACTTACCAGCAAAACCCCCTGCTCACAGGTAAATTCCTGTATTAAGTCTCTTATTTCGTCTCCAATTTTAATCTTTTTGGTTAATCTGTATTCTCCAACATCCAAATAATTGTTCATATATACACAATTCCTATATTTTTCTCCAGGCGCTAAATATTTATCTCCTTCATCCACCTCTATTTCTCCCCAAATTCTCACCCATTCTCCTTCTATCTTTTGCTCTATAACACTTCCCCGACATACTATAATGTCACTCTTCGTATCATTCACTATCAACTCCCCAATATCATTTTCTTCTGTAGTTATGACATTTGTACATTCTTCCAGTGTATCTACAGAATTATTGTATATACCCATCTTCACTTCACCGCTTGGTTGCGAATCCGGTTGTGGTTCTGGTTGTGGATCCGGTTGTGATTGTGGTTCTGGTTCTGGTTGCGGTTTCGTTTCCGTTATATCTTGTGATTTATCTTTTACTGTAACTATGCATGAATAACTGTTTTTTCCTATGGTTGCTGAAATAACTGTGGTTCCTACAGAGTTTGCTGTTATTTTTCCATTTGCATCCACATCTGCGATTTGCGGATATACACTACTCCATGTGACCCTCTGTTTCGTTCCCTGTATCGCTAAAGTATCTGTCTGTCCTACTTCCAGCACAATGCTTGTTTTACTAATCTGTGGTGTCTCTACCCAGACTTTACACTTATAAGATTTGCCTGCGTATCTGGCAACTATTTTTGCATTTCCTTTTTTACGGGCTTTCACTATTCCTTTTTTATTTACGGAAGCAATGGCTTTCTTCGTGCTTTTCCATGTCACCTTGCCTTTTGCTCCTTTTAGTTTCAGCTTTATCGTTTCACCCTTTATGAGACGGACAGATTTTTTGCTAAGTTTGGGGTTGGATGCCGCTTGAATAGGCTCTGCTTGACACGGGACAGCTAAGAAAAGTACTATTAAGCAAATTACTGCCAACAAATGTATATGTATTCTATTTAGTGTTCTTTTTTCTCTTTTCATTGAACCCTTCTCCTATCTCAATATCCTATTGACATAGATTGCATCGTTTGGTGACTATCATGGCTACTTTTTTATGATACTTCTGATGCGCAAGCAGCATTTAACCCTTAAACACCGTTCTCTTCCAAAAATCCATCGCCGGACCAAATATCAATGCTGCAATAATTGTTCCCTCTCGAAGTGTCCATTCTGTACCAAACATCAATGTCAATACTACACTAATCAACACCAATACAATGTCTATCTTCTGCCGCAGTTTTCCCATTGTAGTGCCAATTCTCTCCGCAATTAACTGAATACAGCCTTCCATTGGTGTTCGCATCAGATGTGTTTCAAGTACAAGTGTACAGCCGAATGCACTTACAATAAATGCCACTACGCTTACAATTAAGCGAATCGGATAAGCAGAAAAAGATACACCACTTAACACCGTATACAAAAAGAAGTTCAAAACTGAGCCGCCCAATGTGACATATACAATCTGCAAAAGCTCCATTTTCCGAAAATCCTTCTTTTCAATAAGAATTTGTCCCACAAAAAAGCTTCCATGAAAAATCATAGAAAAGGTTCCTACTTTTATTCCTATAACATCAGCAACCGTTGCAATCGCAGCATCCACCGGAAGTACACCGATTCCAGCCTTAATGGCAAATGCTACAGAACCATACACTAACAAAATTCCCACTATTGTCATCGTAATTTTCTTTAACATCGTATCTTTTCTCCTTTATCTTTTTGTTACGACTTTCTTCGCCTTACTCCAGTCAGAATAAAGCTTTACATTTCCACTCTCTGTTTTCACCGTCTTATAAGTGCGAATACGAACATAATATTTCTTTTTTGCCTTTAAATTCTTAATAGCAATTTTGTTCTTATCATTCTTTTTAACCGTCTTAATTTTGGCGTTTTTACCAGTAAATTTCCTATTGGTGGAATACGAAATCTCATAACCTGTAGTCTGTTTTTTCTGTTTTTTCCATTTAACTGCAAAACCTTTCTTCGCTGCAGTTACCTTGGAAATAGAAGTACCCTTTGGCACAATTGTAAAGCTTAAAGTCTTTGAACCACTGTAATTTCCCTGCAAATTAACAGTTACAGAATACACACCTACATTTTTTCTGTCCGCACTATAGCTTAAAATATAATCTGTATTTTCCTGCAGCACTTTACCTGCATTATCCTTCACAACAACAGCCGGTGTTTTTACCTTACCATTATATGTATAGCTTTCTTCTGCAAGTGTAATATCTTTTATCTCTGTAATTTTCGGTTCTTCCGACTGCACTTTGACACCGATAATTTCCTGTGCCTTTAGTATTTCACCACAAATCAAGCAATGACTGCCTTCTGTTTTTCCTTCCTGCGTATAAGTAGGTTCTACTGCCGCATCTACAACCGGAGTATGCGCTTTTTTCTCAATAGTCTCCTGTGCTTTGAGTACTGCACCACATATGCCACAGTGACTTCCCATAGTCTTTCCTTCTTGCGTACAGGTCGCTTCTACTGCTTCATCAATGACGGTTGTATGACTGTGATTATCCTCTAAAACTAATTTTTTAGCAACAATGCTTTTCCCTTCTTCATCCTTCTGTGTAAGTACATACTCATAATAATATAGCGGTATCATACCCTCTTCTTCTTCAACTTCCATATAAGCAAATGTATATCCTTCCGGCATACAGCTCTCTGGAACATCCCACATTTCTTCGATAGTTACACCAGAAAGATCATCCGTTATAAAAAATGCCTGTTCTGCTGCATCTATCACTACTTTTCCGCCTCTTGCAAAAGAAAAGCCCTGTGCACACAAGCCACCCAGATGTATACCATATCCGCCGGATACCTCCAACATACCTGTTTCTTCTATCTTTAATCTGCTGCAGGACAATGCACATATATTTTCGTCTGCCTCCACTTTTAATGTACCACTCACTGTAACATCAAATCCATAGATATGACCTGTCGTCAAAGTACCTTCTCCGGCAAATTCTACCGTAGGATAAATAAATATATCTCCTAATATCTGACTATCTTTTGTTGTAACTATACGCATATTATCTACCGTATACCGGACATAAAGCTCATCCCTGAAAATAACACCATCCAGGGTCAATGTCCATAACGGCTTCTCTTTACTGCCACTCTTTAACCATGTATAGCCGAGATTTTCTTCTGCTGTAACCTCTGTATCAGTCAATGAAACCTTATCTATAACTACAGTTCCTAAGTCTGTACCAGTATTATCACAATACTTTTCTACTGCTGTTCCCTCTGCATTTTTCACACCTACGAATCCCGTTCCTGTAAGTCCCAATGCTGCCATAGCATCTTTTGATGTCCCAGAAGGCACATACACAAAGCTGTTATTTGTTATACGAGCACCTTCTTTTACCGCCAGACTGCTCACAGACAGAATTTCCAAAGTACCCATTTTTGTAATTTCCAGATTTCCTGATTCTATCTGTACTGCTGCATCCTCTGACAGTATAAAATCGCAGTTTACTTCCAATTTTGCTTCTTCACTGCTGCAAATGGTCATATCTGTCACATTTTCCCACGGTGTCTGTAAAACATTATATCCATCTAAATTTACCGTCACCTTTGTATTCGGTAAAACCAATGTATAGGGATATGCATTTACCTCATGAAGCAGGATTTTAGCAGAATTATTTTCTTCTGTGGCAGGTGTATATACCAAAAATCCCGATCCTATTGTATAATAGGTCTTTTCTGTCGGTGCTCCTGTTCGGAAATCCAACGACTCTCCATCTGTGATTTCTCCGCCAAAGATGCCAATATCTAAAGTATTTACACCATCCTTTGAGACAGATATACCCTCACCGTTTTCTAAAACAACAAATCCATCCGTAGTAAAGGTATTTTCTTTTTGCGTATTGATACTTTCCGTTCCCACTTCATTTGTAATATTAATGTCTTTTTTTGCGGTCAGATTTGATGTTACATCTACAACTGCTCCGCTGGTATTTATTCCTGTAACAGAAATACTTCCCGTCTCAGCCAGGACAGTCAGACTTCCACTGGCAGATGTCACACTCCCGGCATCATTGGAAATGACAATATTCTCTTTTGCAGTCAGATTTATATCACCTGTAATTGCAGCATTACTGGAATTCAACGCCAAATAAATACTGCCTTTGGCAGACTCTGCTGTCAAATCCTTTCCGGCTCCTCCTGCCAGATTTTCTATGGTAATATCCCCGTTTGCTTCCAGATAAATAGATTTCTGATTCCCAAATAACAGCCCACTTGTTTTTCCTTCAATAGAAAACGACCAATCTTCTCTTGTCTGTATCATAGAAACCGTTCCAGAATTGGTAAACATATAATCTGTAGTACTATCCATTATAACAAAAATAAGATCTGCCGATAAATGCACATTATCACCGCTTACCGTACTGCGTACGATTCCTCCGGTTTCTCCGGTAGCCTTCATGAAGATAGTTCCCGTTGTAGACAGATCCAATCCGACATTGCTTACTACCTCGGAACCGCCGCCTTCTAAGGTGATATTACCGGAATATCCTTCTGTTTTTACCAGACACTGCTTTGTCCCTGTACTGTTATAAATCGCAGAACCGGATTCACTGTCTAAACTCAGACCTCTGGCATTTTCACCGGTAATTGTCAACATACCTCCACCTATCGTCAGTGCATGGTCGGTTTCCGTCTCAATATAAACCTGTCCTTCAACCGTAAGTACTCCTGCCTCATAATACAGATAGCTTTCACCCTTTTTTGCTTCTTCTATTTCTAGCACACCTGTAGATACAGCATCTCCTCTATTGGCAGCTCTATAGTACTTTCCACTGACCAATTCTGTACCTCCTATGGATACCACAGTTGCCGCTTCTAGTTCTGCTTCATCTGTAGCTGCTTTCACACTGTCACTCACTGCATCCACAGTGTCAACCATATCTGCATTCTCTGCAAATATTGTCGCCGGTAGTAATGTCACTGTCATACTCATTGCTAAAACCCATGCCAAAATCGTTCTTTTCATCCTACACTCCCCCCTTTTCTTTTTCACTTATTAACAGATACCCCAAACTCCTCTAATAAAAAAATCTTAACACAAATTATCTGATAAATAAACTATTCATTTTATAAAATCAGAAAACGCCTCACTGTTGAAATTCTCTTTTACATTCCAACAATAAGGCGTTTATTTCATTTTTTACCCTTCATACACCCTGTTAAAATTATCATTCAGCTTTGCCAAGGCATATACCAAAATTGATGTCTCCTGCTCATTTAATCCATCTCTCATGTGACGAACCATAGAGCGATGAAAGCGTTCATGATGGGCAAATGCCTGCTTGCCCTTTTCGGTCAAGGAAACTAAAACCACGCGCTTATCTTTTTTTCCACGCTCTCTGTTCACATAACCTTTTTCCGAAAGTCCATCCACAAGCTTCGTCAGCGTTCCGGTTGTAATGGACATGAGCTTTGCTACGGTAGACATACTTTTTGGTTCTTCCATGCCAACGGCTTCAATGATATGCATATCATTTACACTGATATCCTTAAACTCAGGTGTAATCAGACATCTATCTTCAATTTCTACTACATTTTTGAAAAGCTTCACCAACAATTCATTCATGACATCATCGGTGCCGGGTCTTTTCATCGTATCCATGCTTCCCTCCGTTTGTATGCATATCTTCACTATGCCTGGTTTTGCACAATTTACCATGTAAGCACAGATGCTCCCCAGGTAAGTCCTCCGCCAAATCCGGCAAGTACTACTTTATCCCCTTTTTTCAACATACCTTTTTTATTGACTTTGTCTAATAAAATCGGCACACTTCCCGCTGAAATATTTCCGCATTCCTCTAGGCTGGTCGGGAATTTATCCATCGAAACCTTCAATCGTTTAGATACAGATTCAATAATACGCATATTTGCCTGATGAATCACAAATAAATCTATATCCTCCACCGTAAGCCCTGCTTTTTCAACGGCTTCTAAAATTGCTTTTGGTACTGTCTTTACTGCAAATTTATATACTTCCTGTCCGTTCATAAATGTGTAGGAGAGCTCCTTGCTATTTGTGACATACGGATTATTAACCTTACGGTTTTCTACCACAAGTGCTTCTCCCTTTGCGCCATCAGCACCCTGTACATTGGCAAGAACACCACCATCTTCATCCGCCTGTACAACGGCTGCACCTGCTCCGTCACCAAATAATACACAGGTAGAACGATCATTCCAATCCATTAATTTAGATAAAATTTCTCCACCAACTAACAGAATTTTTTTGTGCATTCCTGTCTTAATATATGCATCTGCTGTCTGCAAAGCAAACAAAAAACCGGAGCAGGCTGCATTAATATCAAATGCAACCGCATTTACTGCTCCTAATTCTCTTTGTAATTCACAGGAAAGTGACGGACAAATATTATCTGCAGAAAGTGTTGCTGCTAAAATCATATCCAGCTCTTCTGCTTTTATTCCGGATTCTTCTAATGCCTGCTTTGCAGCCTCTGTTGCCAGACCGGTGAGATTTTCCTCTACCGCAAGATGTCTGGAACGAATTCCTGTACGACTGCTAATCCACTCATCCGAAGTATCCATGATTTTGCTTAAGTCATCATTTGTCACTACCAACTTTGGCAATGCACTTCCTGTACCACATATTCTGGTCTTCATTATTTTACTCCTATTAAAAGCTGCGGAATCTCTTATAACGGTCTTCTGCTAACTCTTCTCTGTTCATCCCACTGTATTTTTCTAAAAATTCACGCATATTACATTTCATAAACATTGCAATATCATGCAGTGCATCTTCATCAGCTCCACCAAATTCCGGTATGATTTTCTCGACAATTCGTAACTGATGCAAATCCTCTGCTGTAATTTTCATAACCTCAGCAGCCTCTTTTGCCCGTTTTCCATCTTTCCAAAGAATAGATGCAAATCCTTCCGGCGAAAGGATGGAATAGGTTGCATTTTCCATCATCCATACTTCATTGCCAACAGCAAGTGCCAATGCACCACCGCTTCCGCCTTCACCAATCATCAGACAAAGTACAGGTACTTTCAAATCAGACATCTCGTAAAGGTTTCTCGCAATTGCTTCACCCTGTCCGCCTTCTTCTGCCTCCATACCACAGAAAGCACCTGAGGTATTGACAAATGTAATAATCGGACGATTAAACTTCTCTGCCTGCTTCATCAGACGAAGTGCCTTTCTATAGCCCTCTGGTGACGGCATACCATAATTATGGGCTGCACAATCCTTCATATCTTTTCCTTTGTACACACCAATTACAGTTACCGGCTGACCATCTAAATAAGCCACACCACCTACAATTGCAGGATCATCCCTGAAATAACGGTCTCCATGAAATTCCATAAAGTCCTCAAAAATCTCATTCATGTAGTCTACAGATGCAGGGCGGCTGATGCTTCTGGCTGCCTTTACCTTTTCCCATGCACTCATGCTCTTACTTTTTACACTGCGTTCCTTCATCAGCTCACTTGGAGCAAATTTGAACTCTGTTGCAGGAGTAAAATTCGCATAGCCTTCATTTACATGATGCATTTTTAAGATTTTGTATAATGTTTTCTTTAAATCTTTTCTTTCTACAATAGCATCCACAAATCCATGCTCTAGCTGGAACTCTGCTCTCTGGAAGCCTTCCGGCAATTTCTGACCAATGGTTTGTTCAATAACTCTTGGACCTGCAAATCCGATTAATGCACCGGGTTCTGCTAAAATAATATCTCCTAACATGGCAAAACTAGCTGTTACGCCTCCGGTTGTCGGATCTGTCAATACCGGTACATATAAAAGGCCTGCTTTTGAATGCTTCTTTATAGCAGCGGAGGTTTTTGCCATCTGCATTAAGGAAATGATACCTTCCTGCATTCTTGCACCGCCGGAACAGCAGAATAATACGACCGGAAGTCTTTTCTCTGTTGCCTGTTCTACGGCTGCTGCAATCTTTTCGCCTACGATATGGCCCATACTTCCCATCAAAAATCTCGCATCACAGACACCAAGCACTACCGGCTCACCATAGATTTTTGCTTCTCCTATAGTCACACCCTCATGTAGTCCTGTCTTTTCCTGCGTAGCTGTAATTTTTTCTTCATAGTTTGGAAAATTCAATGGATTTTCAAATTCCATATCTTCAAACCATGGTGTAAAGGTTTTTGCATCTGCTACCATCTTAATTCGATTTTTGGTACGAACCCTGAAATAGCTTCCACATTCATAGCAGACATACTTATTCTCCACAACCTCAGATTTTACTAATTCTGCTTTACAGGAAGGACACACTACCGTATCCACAGGTACTTCTGCTTCTTCCACTTTTTTTGCTTCCTGTTCTTTATCTTTGTTTAAAATAATAAATTTCTTTTTTTTCAATAAAGCTGACATAATTATTCTCCACTTCCAATTGCAAATGTCAATTCTGCGGATGCTGCAATTTTTCCATCAACCTTAGCAGTTCCTCTTCCGATTCCGATTGGTCCTTTTTCCTTGATAATTTCAAGCTCTAATGTTAAAACATCACCAGGTACAACCTTTTTTTTGAATTTTGCATTATTGATACTTGCAAAATAAGCTGTTTTCCCTTTATTTTCAGGTCTGCCCAAAATAGCAACTGCACCAACCTGCGCCATAGCTTCAATAATCAACACACCCGGCATAACCGGTTCACCCGGAAAATGTCCTGCAAAAAATGGCTCATTGTAGCTGACACATTTTTTACCAACTGCTTTTACACCTGGTTCTAATTCTTCGATTGTATCTATTAACAGAAATGGCTGTCTGTGTGGAATAATTTCCATAATCTGTTTTGTACTCATCAATGACATATCTTATCCCTCATATTTTGCAACTAAAAGGCTGGCATTATGTCCGCCAAAACCTAAAGAGTTGCTTAATGCATATTTAAAATCTCCAGTTACAGGCTCTTTACAATAATCCAAATCAATTTCTTCATCCGGAGTAGTATAACCAACTGTCTTATGAATATAACCTTCCTCTAACTCTTTTACACAAGTAACAAATTCGATTGCTCCTGCTGCACCAAGTAAATGACCTACCATAGACTTTGTAGAGTTGATTTTAAGGTTCTTAGCATGATCACCAAATGCTAATTTGATAGCTCTTGTTTCAAATAAATCATTGTGATGTGTTGCTGTTCCATGCGCATTGATATAAGTAATATCTTCCGGTTTTAAGCCAGCATCATCAATCGCATTTGTCATTGCTCTGGCTGCTCCTGCACCGTCTTCTGCCGGAGATGTAATATGGAACGCATCAGAAGAACATCCATAACCTACAACCTCGGCGTAGATTTTTGCTCCTCTTGCTTTTGCATGCTCTAATTCTTCTAATACAACAACGGCTGCACCTTCGCCCATAACGAATCCGCTTCTGTTTTTGTCAAATGGAAGTGAGCATTTTTCCGGATCTTCTACTGTAGATAATGCTGTTAATGCTGTAAATCCTGCTACACCGACCGGAGATACACAGCCCTCTGTACCACCAGCTACCATAACATCTGCATCACCATACTGAATGGTACGGAATGCTTCTCCAATAGTATTTGTTCCTGTTGCACAGGCAGTTACTACATTGATGCTTTTTCCTTTTAAACCAAACTGAATAGAAACATTTCCTGCTGCCATGTTGCTAATCATCAATGGAATCGCCAACGGATTCATACGACCCGGTCCTTTTTCCATGATTTTTTTGTGTTCTCTTTCGATTGCCTGTAAGCTTCCGATACCGGAACCAATAGCAGTTCCTACACGATATGGATCTTCCTTTTCCATATCAAGTCCGGAATCCTCTAAGGCTTCTTTGGTCGCTGCCACTGCATACTGTGAAAATAATTCCATTCGTTTTGCAGCTTTAAAATCCATGTAATTCTTGCCCTCAAAGCCCTTTACTTCTGCTGCGACCTTGCATTTATATTCCGTTGTATCTAAATGTGTAATTGGAGCAAAACCGATTTTTCCTTCTTTTACACCTGCCCAGAATTCTTCTACGCTAAGTCCGATAGGAGTAATCGCGCCCATACCTGTTACAACAACTCTCTTGCTCATTCTAATCCTCGCTTTCTTTTTAGATGGTCATTCCACCATCTACTGCAAATACCTGTCCTGTAATGTAATCTGATTTGTCAGATGCTAAAAATACTGCCATATCAGCGATATTTTTGGTTTCGCCAATTCTTCCTAATGGAATTGTTTCTGTCATTTTCGCCTTTACTTCTTCTGGCATAGCTTCTGTCATATCGGTTGCAATAAATCCCGGTGCAATAGCATTTGCATTGATTCCACGGGATGCTAATTCTCTTGCTACACTCTTTGTCAGTCCGATTACGCCTGCTTTACTTGCAGAGTAGTTTGCCTGACCTGCATTTCCTAAAATACCAGAAACAGAAGAAATATTGATAATCTTTCCGCTTCTTTGTTTTAAGAAATAGCGGGACATATGACGAATTGTATTGAATGCCCCTTTTAAATTTGTATCGATAACTGCATCGAAATCCTCTTCGGACATTTTCATTAAAAGTCCATCTCTTGTGATTCCTGCATTATTTACAAGAATATCGATGCGCTTATATTTCTTAATTAATTCCTGAATCATTTCTCCACAGGCATTATAATCGGATACGCTGCACTGATAAATTTGTACATTTCCTCCGGCAGCCTGAATTTCATCTGCTACTGCCTGTGCTTTTTCTTTTGAACCATTATAATTGATAATTACTGTTGCACCTTCTGCTGCAAGGGCTTTTGCAATGGCTGCGCCAATACCTCTGCTAGCTCCGGTTACTAATGCAATCTTATCTGTTAACATATTTTTCAAAATCCTCCATCTTATCGATGTTGTATACAGTAACATCTCTATTAATTTTGCGCATAAATCCGGAAAGTGTCTTTCCTGGTCCGATTTCTACAAATGTATCTGCACCATCTGCAATCAGCTTTTCAATAGTCTGCTGCCAACGGACACTTGATGCTACCTGTTTTTCTAAAAGTGGTTTAACATCTGCTGCGTTTGTTACATAGTCAGCTGTTACATTTGCCACATATGGAATAAATTCTTCTGCAATGGCAACATCCTGTAAGGCTTCTCCTAACTGTTCTCCTGCATGAACTAACATCTGTGAATGGAATGGACCACTTACCTTTAATGGCACAACGCGTTTTGCTCCTGCCGCTTTCAACGCTTCTCCTGCTGCTTCTACTGCCGCAGCTTCTCCTGTAATTACAATCTGTCCCGGACAGTTGTAATTTGCAATAGATACGATTCCTTCTGTCTCTTCACAAATCTTTTCAATGGCAGCGGCATCTAATCCCAATACAGCACTCATGGCACCACCTGTTGGTACTGCGTTTTGCATATAAATACCTCTTTTGCGGATAACTGCAAAAGCATCCTTCATACTCATAACGCCAGAAGCAATCAATGCTCCATACTCACCAAGACTCAATCCGGCAGTTACATCCGGTGTAAATCCCTTTTCCTTTAATGCTGCATAAATTGCTGCTTCTGTTGCAAGCATTGCAATCTGTGTATATTCTGTAATATGAATCTGTTCATTTTCTTCAAAACAAATCTTTGCAACATCAAGACCTGACGCTTCACTTGCCAAATCGAATACTTCCTTACATACCGGAATGTTTTCGTAAAATTCTTTTCCCATTCCAATATACTGTGATCCCTGTCCCGGGAACATAAATACCAGCTTACCCATTTTTATTTACCTCACTTAAAAATATAACGGGCAGAATTACTTCTGCCACGCTTAAAACTTTATCAATTTTATAATTCCACGCCTTTTTCTTTTAAATATTCCATAACATCATTAACTGTAGCGATTTTCTCTAAGTCTTCAGAAGGAATTTCTACACCGTATTCTTCTTCTAAGCTCATTACTAATTCAAATAAATCTAAAGAATCAGCTCCTAAATCATCTTTGAAATTGCTTTCTGCTTTGATTTCGTCTTCACTTACATTTAACTGTTCTGCAATAATTGATTTTAAACTTTCTAACATGGTTCTTCTCCTTTTTCTCTCTCTTTAAAATTATTTTGATTTTCAAATATTTTGATTGTCAAACTATTTGATAGGCAAAGTATATCTATCTTGGTACATTTTGTCAACCACTTTTTTAAAATCTATAAAAGAGTATCTATAAAAGAGCTGATACCTCATTTGAAATATCAGCTCTTCCTAATTTCTGTTAATTTAAAATCGTATTTGTCTCTTCAATAACTCTCTGCACCTTATCTGCAATTTCAGATACTCTGTCCATGGATAGCTTAATACTTTCACTGTTATCCGAGGTATGCTGTGCTTCTGCACTTGCTTTATCCACTGTCAGCAATAATTCCTGAATAGTAGAATCAAATTTTGCAATTACTGCATTGATTTCTTCTATTGCCATATGAATACCGTCATCATTCTCTCTGGCATTACCAACAGACTTCTTGGAACTATCGGACAATTCGCGAATATTTGATGCTACAACAGCAAAACCTTTTCCGGCTTCACCGGCTCTTGCTGCTTCAATTGCAGCATTTAAGGATAGAAGATTGATTTTACCTGCAATGCTTTCTACATCATTGGTCATTTCATTATATTGTGCTACACTTTGGTTAATATTTTCCATGGCATCCACAATCTTTTGATTCAACAGATTCAAATCCTTCATATGCTGTGCCACATGCTGCATTTCATCCGCACTTTGTGCACCTGCATTGCTGATAATCTCAGCTTCACCCTTAACACTCATGATATTCTGGGTCAATTCACCAAACACTTCCATCAGTTCTTTATTCATTTGCAATACTTCTGCATTTACTTCGGCAACCTTTCGTCTTTCTCTGCCAATTACCTTTGTCATATACTGGTTACAGTTTTCTTTTTCATTATTCCCCTTTGCAATAGCAATTGCCATTTCACGACAAGACTTATATCCACAAGCATGACAGTCAAAATGTTTTTCTATATCTGTGCTCTTTTCAAGTTCTCTATAAACCTGTTCAATAGCTTGTTCTGATATGACAGAAGTCTGTATTTGCTTAGAAGTATATGTACGCAGAAAATCATTGATATTTAAGATTTTATCAAATTCTGCAAACTGCTTATCCACACCTTTTCTTGTAGTATTGCTCTTTCGTACCTTACGGGCACTGCGTTCTAACTCATGCATTAAGTTATTTACTTCAAACCGCTTAAACTTCGTGCCTGTTGCCGGTCCTCCATTACAGCCATTTTCACAGTTTAGCACATCAAAGACATCCGGCAAACACTCCGCTCTTTGCTTTGCATAGTTTTCTAAATCCACATATAAATGCTTTATTCCCTCAGATGTAATGATCTGCAGCTCCGGTGCATGAATCAACAGATTTTTCATCAATCCGCCCGGTTTTGGGTATATTGCCCCCTCTAGACCTTCACATACATCAAAATCCTTTTCTCTCGTTAATTTAATCTGTGAAAGGACAATGTTTTGTTCTTTAAAATACTCCTGCAAATGCTCCATTGTAACATTGTAATCCACAATACCTGTATCATTAAATTCTTCTGTCTTTGCAATACACGGAGAGATTGCTGCAATTTTCCCTTTAAATCCCAATACCTTACGCATATATACTGCCATACAAAGCATCGGGCTATGTACCGGCGACAGATTCTTAATTAACTCTGTTTTATGCCGTACAATATAATTTACCACTGCTGCACAAGGCTGCGAAATGAGCTTTGTATTTGGATGATTCTGCACATATCTCACATGCGCCCATGTACAAATATCTGCTCCAAAGCCTACATCATACACGCCTTTAACACCTTGATTTCTCATCCACTGTAATACCTGCTGCCATTTTCCGTCAAATGCCACTTTAATCGCCGGTGCTGCAATTACTGCTACTTCTTTTTTATTCTTTAAATCCTGTAAAAATGCTTTTGTATCATCCTCAAAAGAACGAGCTCCGTGAGAACATGCCTTTATACAAGAACCACACTTAATACACTTATCTTCATCAATGATAATTCGAAGCATTCCACCTTCATCCAATTTGGCTATATTTGCCTCTGGTATTGGACATTCTCTTACACAGGCATTACACCCTACACATTTTGCTTTATTTACATTAATTGTGCTCATGGCTTCCCCCTTATTTTATCATTGGTATATTTAGTAAATATTATAACCCATCCTCAAAAATAGGTCAATAGTACTACTCTTTTTCTAATTCCCTTTACTGCTCAAGGGATTGCTTCGTTCTACAAAAAATGGGCTATTATCCGGTGCAGGCTTATCTGCTTTATTATAGAAGCTTTGCTGCTTTAGCCCTTTTGCTACCGGTGGATTTTCCATTGGCTTTTTCACCTTGCTATGAGGGGTATGTCCATTAGAATCTGCACATTTTCTTGGGTCATCCATAAGAATCTCCTTTCCTATCAAATAAAAAATACAGCGACTGCAAATATAGCCGCTGTATTAGCTTGTATCAATTTTATAAAAATATTCTTCAAACTATTTTTTTAACAAATGACATTTTTCTGCCAAGCACACAATCATATGTCCTTTCGGAAAATTTAATAGCTGTTCTCTTCCTACTGCACCAATTTTTAAAATAGCTGCAAAATATACCAATACCCCTACAAGGATTGCTGCTATCAGACAAAGCATATTACTTTGTATACGCATATGCATTCCCATATATACGCCCTTTGCACACACACCCATCAAGGCTGCCGCTATTGCCGGCAAAAAAAACATGGTCTTAAAATTTTCCCTGACACCAATGGCTTTTCGAACCGATAAGCTATTGAGTATACACATCATAAAGGAATATACCAATAGACAAATCACCAATGCATACAAATCAAGCTCTGTAAATGCCAGCAGAACCACCAAAAGTATAGTCTGTACAAATAATGCAATTGCTGCATTTCGTACCGGAAGATTGACCTTGCCTATTCCCTGCAAAATTCCATTGCTCAATGTAGAAAGCGAATAAAAAATAACCGCTGCCGCTATCATCATCAAAAGCTGTGCTGCTATATCCAAGGACTCCTTTTGAGGGAACAAAAGCTGCATAATCGGCTTTGCCAAAACCCCTAAGCCTACCGCCGCAGGAATAGAAATCAACATCGTCATCCACATGGCATTTTCTACTTTTTTGCGAGTTCCTGCCTTATCTCCCACCGCATTACTAGAAGAAATTGCCGGAATCATTGCCGAGGATAAAGAAGATGCAAGAGCAATTGGAATATTAATAATTACCATTGCTTTCCCCGAAAAAATCCCATATGCAGTGGCTGCTTCAGCCAGACTATAACCACGGACATAAAGCATGACCTTTGTATATACCGTCTGATTAAAGGATGTACTGAAATTATAAATAAATGTACTTAAAATAATCGGTGTTACCGTACCCATCATTCCCCGCAGAATCTCTCCATAGGATTCTACATAACGATGACGATCTTTGTTTATTCGATCATGAATAATTCTCCGATTAACAGCATACACAAAGAGCATAAACAACAGTGCAATAAGCACACCACTTCCTGTTCCTAATGCACTTCCTGCAGCACCGTAAACTGCCTTGGTTGTTGCTGTTTTAAACATTACCGCATCAATCAGCAGACGCGCTGCCAAAATACTAATGACTGCATTTAAAATCTGCTCAATAATCTGGGAATAAGAGGTCTGTACCATAGAACCATGTGCCTGAAAATAACCTCTTAATACCCCTACAAATCCAGAGATAAATATGGTCGGTGCAAACACCCGCAAAACAACAGCCGCTTCTCCCTCCAAAAATAATTCTGCACCAAAAAAGGTAAAAAGACTTGCTGCGCCGCCAATCACACATACATACATTAATGCACAGTGAAAGATTCTGTGCGCATTCCGATATTCCCGCAGCGCCAGCTTCGATGCAATAATTTTAGAGACTGCCGAAGGTATACTATATGAAGATAACAATAATATAATCGTATAAATATTATATGCAGAAGTATAATATCCATTTCCTTCATCCCCGATAATACTTGTCAAAGGACTTCTATATAAAATACCAATAAAACGACAGATAATTCCTGCTGCCGCTAAAATTCCCGCTTGCTTCAAATAATTATTTTTATTTCCTGATTTAGCCATAAAACCTCGCTTTCGTATTCTGCATACAATAATGATATCCTTTGTATCTTTTCATTATACTATATTTTTCCAAAATTCACTACCTGATCCAAATGCTCCCGGCAGCATATAAACTCTCTCTTAAATCCTCTCGAAAATCTACATCCTCTTTACAAAGACTATTTATCACACAGCCAAAACTTTTTTCATTTCCCGTGGCATGAATATACTTTCCATCACCTAAATACATGGCAATATGTCCTTTAAAATACAACAAATCTCCCTTTTTTATCTGGTTTATAGGAATCTTTTTCACAGGATAACCGTCCTTTAAAGCTGCATCCCGATAAATCAAAATCCCACAAAATAAATAACTCATAAAAGTAAGTCCCGAACAATCCAGTCCTTCTGCGGATTTTCCTCCCCAGCGATACTGTGTACCCAGATACTCTTTTGCCTGTTTTGTCACACTTTCCCGAAATACCTCTTCGTTTATTAGCATTTTCTGTTCTCTTAAATACTTTTCTCTGTCCTTTTCATACAGATAGCCATCCGCATCCATTCTGCTTCTATAGGCAATACAGGGAACATATCCCTTTCTTCCATCTGCCATTTCCACTTTCCGATAACCATTTTTAGTTTCAGAAAGAATTTTTACAAATGCCCCCTTGCTTAATGTAGCAAGAATTCTTCCCTGTACCCTCGGTTCTGCCAAAACATCTGCTGCTCTGCGACAAATAACTGCCATCTGACCGCTGTTATCTCTATATCGGATTTCCTCTGTTTGCATAAATAAAATTGCCGACTTCTTTACATAACCGCTATAGCCATAATGCGTAATTACTTTACACCAATCCTCTGTCGCCTCTTTTATCCCTACTGCCCAGCCCATAAATAATTCATCCGCTATATCCATATTTTCTGACCCATACAGCCAAACTCGCGGTTCTTTAATCACTCCCAGTTTCATGCCAATATCCCATCTTTTTTTCATAGATATTTTATGCCAAAACCGGATTTTTCTTCCCTATATTTTCTTCTTATTTATAATAATTCCTTATACAAATTGCAGACATTTTGATAAAAAACTGCTTCTATATCTTTTTCTGTCAATCCCTGCTTTTTCAACTCCTCATACAATATTTCCATCCTAGAACAGTCCTTCAATTCCAGATTATCATCCATCCCATCAAAGTCTGAGCCAAGTCCTACACAGGCAATTCCCCCCACCTGAATATAGTGTAAAATATGCTCTGCTATACGACTTACCCTGCTAAAAAAAATCCCATTTTCCGATTCATTTTCCAAAAAAGGACCATAGTAATTTATCCCTATTACCCCGCCTTTTTCTGCAATTTTTCGCACCATATCATCACTTAGATTTCTTTTATGCCCGCACAATGCAAAAGCATCCGAATGACTGGCCACAAAAGGCTTCTTACTATATGTATATACATCATAAAAGCCTTCTGGTGATAAATGCGATACATCCGGTATGATGCCTAGTGACTCCATTTTTTCCAAAAAAGCAATGCCGGTTTCCGTAAGTCCATACAACCCTTGACCTTCTACTGCCGCAGTCCCCAGTGAATTATTATAGTTCCAGGTAAAAGTCATCATCCGCACACCATCCGCATAGATTTCTTCTAACCTTTCCACCTGTCCCTGACAAATTTCGCCTTCTTCCACTGTAAGCAATGCCGACATCCGATTCGCTTTTTGATTATCCATAATATCCTGATAAGTTTTTACAGGACGAATCATTTTTTCATTTTTCTGCATCTCTTTACGAAAAACTTTCAACTGATTTTTATAGCATTCATAGGGATTTTCTCTATTAGAAAGATCTACAAAAATCGCAAAATTCTGCACCAGATAATGACTTTTTTGCATCTTCTGCAAATCTAATTGTAAATCATTTTTGAAAAGCTCCGTATGCTTTCCCTGCTTTTGTCGTTCATAAATTGCTGATATTGTATCACAATGCATATCGGCTACACATATCATGAATTTTGCTCCTTATTTCTAAACATAAAATCACCTACATATCCACCAATTAAAATAACAAATGTTAATTTAAGGCTATCCGCCAGTAAGCTTACATGAATCCCTTTCTTTTCCCAAACTGTTATTACAACATTGCAAATGACTATTGTAATATACCCAACTACAAAATTCTTCAAAAGCTTACCAAGGACTTCTTTTTTTCCAACATTTTTTATTTCATATCCAATTTGCGCAAAAAATCCTATTCCCACAATCAGAATTGCAAAAATTATTGAAATCATAAATAAAACCAGCATTACAGATTTAACTGTATCACCTATCTTAGCATTCTCTAAAACCGCAAAGAAAAATAGCCAATACATAATGATTCCAAACACTATCCATGGACTTTTCTTTTTCAATTTTTTTAACATATTATCTCTCCTTAAGCATTTTATGACACACTTCCCAAATGTTTCTTTTCCGGCAAAAGTCTTTTTATACTGTAAAAAAATCAGAAAATGCCAGCAGATACTTCTGCTGACATTCATCCTGCAATCTTATCACAGATGCCATCTTCCTACTCTTCTGTATCCGGCTTTTCATAACGATTCCAGATTTTATCTGCACCACAAACATGCTTTGAGCCGTCTGCATCAATAATAATATAATCTCCTTCGCCAATAAATACTCTTCCTCGACGAGTCGTAATATACGGACATACAATTGTGCCATCTTCTCTTTCCATTTTAATCAAAAAATCAGTCACAATCCAACCCTGAGTAACAACCTTTGCCCAAAGCTCTACGCCATCCTCTAAGCCTTTTCCCTGTTCATATTTTACTACATCTGCTTCTAATCCGATTCTTTTACTCTTCATTGATACTACCTCCCCACAGGTCTTTTCTAATTTGTATAATACTATATTAACATAGCTTCTAATTTAATGATAGGAATTTAAGAAAATATTAACATATCTCATATTGCATAAATTCATATTTTAATCGGGAGCCTTCCATAATTTCTGCCGGCAATAATGCTCTTGCCACCAATTTTAAATCATCATCCTCGCTATCTTCTCTGCGCAAATGTGCATAGTCACCATCAATACTGGCAACTTCATAAAAAATTGCTTCTAACATTTTGTATCCTCAACTTTTCTCTATTTATTGTAAAACCCTATCAATTGCTGCCATCAAACGGGATGCCTCAAACGGCTTTACTACAAAATCCTTTGCTCCATACTCTATGGCCTGCGCCAAAACTGCCTGCTGACCCATAGCGGAACAAATGACAACCTTCGCCTTTGGCTCTTTCTCTTTTATCTGCTTAAGGGCCTCAATTCCATTCATATCCGGCATAGTAATATCCAATAATACCACTTCCGGCTTCAATTCGGCATATTTTCTTACAGCCTCAACACCAGTGCCCGCTTCCCCTGCAACGGTATGTCCATGCGCCTCTAACATCTGTCTAATTGTAAGCCGCATAAATGCCGCATCATCTACTACCAATACACTCGCCATAACACCCCTCCTCACATGCTGTACAGCTATTTACATTTTCTATGACCTTTTTACCATATTAACATAAATCTACCTTCAACACAACTATCCCCCTTCTATGCATGAACCCAAATTTTGATAAATTTCTATTATTTTTTTCTTGACAAATTTCATAAAAATGTTATACATATAAATAGGGTTTTATATACTATAAAGGAGTGTTTATATGGATATCGAATTACATAATAAATATGTTATATGTGTACAGGAAGAAGGTAATTTAACCCGTGCCGCAAAAAAAATCGGAATTTCCCAGCCGGCATTAAGTATTGCCATCGGCAATTTAGAAAAGAAGCTTGGCTATAAGATTTTTGACAAATCAACTACCCCGTTTAAATTGACTGAAGAGGGCAAAATATACTTAGAATACCTGCATAAACACCAGCTTGCCATCAAAGACTATCAACAAAAAATAACTGAATTTCATGATGATAGTGTGGGAAATGTCATCATTGGTGCTCCGGTTGTCTATGTGGAATCTATTGTTACAAAGGCAATTGCCACATTAAGGGAAAAATATCCTAAATACCAAATCACTATAAAAAATGCACCTGTACCGGAATTAATCACTATGACAAAAAATGGTGAAGCAGACTGTTTTATCAGTACCATCGGTGATTTACCGGAAACCTTTGAAAAAGATCTCATAAAAGAAGAAAAAATCTACATGTGCATTCCAAAGGAATGGGAAATCAACGAAAAGCTTAAAAATTATCAAACCAATCCCGGAAAAACAAATTCCTGCTTTGATTATAGTCTGCTGCAGAATATGGAATTTATCTTTTTAGAAGAAGATCAGCCTTTGCAAAAAGAAATGCGAAGCTTTCTTGCACAAAATAATATCACTGTCCAAAATCATATTGTTGTCAATCAGGTATCCTCCGGTGTCGCTATGACCGCCTTAGGAGCAGGAATTTCCTTTGCACAGGAAGAAATGTTAAAGGACAGCAGATATTTAAAGGATATATGCATTTATGCATTACCCGAAACCATTTTTGATAGAAAGATTTATGTAACCTATGATACAAAGAGATTTCTTTCCCGCGCATGTCGGAATTTAATCGATGTATTAAAAAATAAAGAAAAAGAGGTATAAAAACATGAAAAAAAGAATTTTAGCACTCGTAATGGCTATGACAATGATGATTACAGGTTCCATAGGCTGCGGCACAGACAAGCAGGAAACTAAAACTGCAGAAGAAACTGTAACCCTAAACATCGCTTATCAGTATGGACTTGCATACGCTCCTTTAATCATTGCCAAAGAACAACAGCTAATCGAAACCGCCTACAAAGAAGCTACCGGAAAAGATGTCACCGTTGTATGGAATCAGATGAATTCCGGCGCAGATATCAACACAGGAATTGCATCCGGAAACCTAGATGTTGGTTTTATGGGTATTGCACCTGCCATTACAGGTGTTGTCAAAAATGTAGGCTACAAAATTTTTACAAACTTATCCGGTCAGGAACACTGCATGATGACAAACGACAGCAGCATTACATCCTTTGATGATGTTATCAATAGCGAAAACCAAATTGCCCTCGTAAATGTAGGCTCTATCCAGCATATTATTTTAGCTAAAGCTCTTCATGAAAATGGTTACGATGCTCACGCACTAGATTCTAACCTTGTTGTTATGAAGCATCCGGATGGAATGGCTGCCTTAGAAAGCGGAAGTGTTTCCTGTCATGTAACTTCCAGTCCATATATTTATATGGAAAGAGAAAAAGATAATTTATATGAAATTGAAGAAGTAACAAATGCATGGACAAAAGACAATTCCTTTATCGTAGGTGTTGCCTCTGAAAGCTTATACGAAAACAACAAAGAAGTATATGATGCTTTAAGTGAGGGTATCTCCGATGCTATCGACTACTTAAATTCCAATACAGAAGAAGCTGCAGCTCTTACCTGTGAATTCAACGGTAATTCTTTAGAAGACGAACTGACATATTTACAGGCTGGAAACTATACTATCGAAACTAATGGTGTATATGAATTGGCAGCATTTATGAAGGAAACAGGCTTTATTGAGGAATTACCTGCTTCTTATTCCGATTTCGTTTTTGAAAATGTAACAGGTGATTAATAAAAAGGTGTGAGGATATGTTAAAAAGAAAAGATCAAATTTATGCAATTTTTGTGAGAATCATATTTATTATTGCTGTACTATGTATATGGGAATATGTTGCCAGACAAGAGCTCTTTGGTGAACGGTCAAATCTGATTTTCCCCACTCTGGAAATGATTGGAAGCGCCTTTATTCGAAACTTTACTGTGGGATACGCAGGAATTTCATTCTGGGCATATATTGCAAACTCCATGAAGCTATTAATCATCGGATTGGCAATCGGTATTGCAGCATCCTTTATTTTATCCGGTTTATCTATGGTAAGCAAAGGATTTTACCATATTTTTAATCTGGTAGTTTCCATTTTTGACCTTTTACCCGGTGTAGCACTTCTCCCAGTAATTATCATTATTTTCGGTATCAAAGAAGAAGTCATCGTCTTTTTGGTTGTACATGCTGTTCTATGGCCCATGTCAAGAAATGTGTTAGACGGTTTTTTAGCTGTGCCAAAAATATATGTAGAAGCCGGCATGAATATGGGATTAAACAGCTTTTCCTTATTAGGTGGTGTATATCTTCCTGCCGCCATGTCTTATATTGTTTCCGGTTTAAAAGTCGGCTGGGCAAGAGCATGGCGAGGACTACTTAGTGCTGAAATGATTTTTGGAATTGCCACCTGTCCGGGCATCGGTATGTTTATCAACCAAATGCGTACAAATATGAATAATGCAGAAATGTATGCTACCCTGGTCGTAATTATTATCATTGGACTCGTGGTGCAATATGGAATCTTAACACCAATCGAAAATTGTACAGTAAAAAAATGGGGAATGACAAAATGACAAATAAAATTTTACAAATAAACAATTTAACCATGATATATGAAAATAATCCTGAAGAAAATGCCGTAATAAAAAATATGAATCTTACCGTAGACCGAAATGAGTTTTTGTGTATTTTAGGTGCTTCAGGCTGTGGTAAAACCACACTTTTGCGATGTATTGCAGGATTTGAAAAATATTCCGGTGAAATCAAAGTAAACGGTGAAAGGAAGGCGCTTCCGGGAACAGACAGAATTATGGTTTTTCAGGATTTCAATCAATTATTCCCATGGAAAACAGTTGAAAAAAATATTCAGTATCCATTGAAAAAACAAGGTATTAAAGACAAAGCAAAATTAAAACAACTTTCCGACGAAGCTTTAGCAAAAGTAAAATTGACCGGATATGGTCACTATTATCCCTACCAGCTCTCCGGCGGCATGAAACAACGCGTAGCCATCGCAAAAGCCTTGGCATTAAAACCGGAAATTATCCTTATGGATGAACCATTTGCAGCATTAGATGCTATGACTAGAAACAAACTGCAAAGTGAATTATTAAATATCTCTATCGAAGAAGATTGTACCATTATCTTTATCACCCATAATATCCAAGAAGCCATTGTACTTGGCACTAGAATTATGGTATTAGATAAAGGCGGCGAAATTGTTATTGACGAAAAAAATTCTATTGCTCGTCCTGTATCTCCTGCATCTAAAGGCTATGGCGAACTTTGGGAACGCCTGCACAGCGCACTATATAAAAATGCATAAGACTTTAATTTCCTAATTAAATAAAAAAATGGAAGCTTTTAAAACTTCCATTTTTTTATACCTCATTAATCTGCCACAATATTGCGAGCAACATGAATTCCACTTGCCGAAGCATGTGATAAGGAATGTGTTATACCACTTCCATCACCTATGATATATAATCCCTTATAACAGGATTCTAACTTTTCATTTACTGCTACTTCCATGTTGTAAAATTTGACTTCTACCCCATAAAGCAGCGTATCATCATTTGCTGTACCAGGCGCCACTTTATCCAAAGCATAAATCATTTCAATAATTCCATCGAGAATACGCTTTGGCAATACCAGACTCAAATCCCCCGGTGTTGCTTTTAGTGTAGGTGTAATAAATGCTTCTTCAATTCGCCCCGGTGTAGACCTCTGTCCCCGAATCAAATCTCCAAATCGCTGAACAATTACTCCACCGCCCAACATATTACTTAGACGGGCAATAGACTCACCATAGCCATTGGAATCCTTAAATGGCTCAGAAAAATGCTTTGCAACCAGTAATGCAAAGTTGGTGTTTTCAGTCTGCTTAGAAGGATCTTCATAGCTATGTCCGTTTACCGTAATAATACCGTTGGTATTCTCATTAACTACCGCACCCTTAGGATTCATACAAAAGGTACGCACCCGATCCCCATATTTTTCCGTTCTGTATACAATTTTACTCTCATACAATTCATCCGTTATATGGGAAAAAACTTCTGCTGGCAATTCTACACGGACACCAATATCTACACGATTAGAATGGGTTGGAATTTCCAGTTCTTTACTTACCTTCTCCATCCATTTACTTCCGCTTCGCCCTACAGAAATTATACACTTATCACAAGTATAAGACTGATCCTTACACAAAATTTCATAACCACCATCAATGATTTTCACCGTCTCTACAGGAGTATCAAAGAAAAACTCTACTTTATCCTTCAAATCCGCATAAAGATTTTCCAAAACTATATAATTAATATCTGTACCCAAGTGGCGAACAGACGCATCTAAAAGATGCAAATCATACTGAATACACGCCTTTTTGAAATTTGTTCCCGCTGTAGAATAGAGTTTTGTACCTTCACCGCCATAGCTCATATTAATTTCATCTACATAACGCATCAAATCCAATGCCTGACTTTTACCAATGTACTCATATAAGGTTCCACCAAAATCATTGGTAATATTATATTTACCATCTGAAAAAGCACCTGCGCCGCCAAAACCACTCATAATCGAGCAGCTTTTACAACCAATACAGGACTTTATCTTTTTTCCATCAATTGGACAATGACGCTTATCTAAAGCATGTCCCGCCTCAAAAACCGCTACCTTCAACTCTGGTTTTTTCTTCACTAATTCGTAAGCTGAAAAAATACCTCCCGGTCCTGCACCAATAATTATTACATCATACTTCATATATTTACCCTCCCAATAAAATATGGTTGACTACAAATCACATTGTAGTCAACCATTCTCGGCGGTTGGTAGAAACGCTTATCCATATCATAAGCTTATACATATGTTTCTCATTTCATTAAAATTCTATCATGAAAAATACTTTTTTTCAATCCTATACCTAAGCCAGGACTGCGTAAATTTACCTTCGGATTTAAGAGGATGGAGTTCACCCACGATACACTGATAAAGCATCAGGTAATGACTTGTAGCTTTACTTTAATCCCTAGGTTCAATTTTGACAAGTTTTTTCTCAAGCGAAGTGTTTGC
>JAGALK010000089.1 GCA_017625255.1 Lachnospiraceae bacterium | reverse complement strand
TTTTTGTGGTGTATTTTGTATTTGGTCATACTTAATTATACCACGAATGGCAGGTTCTTCGGAGCCTGCTTTTCGCTTTTGTTGCATAAAAAAGGAGCCGCTGCTCCATAGATGATTACTCATCTATTTTGCAACAGCCCCGCTTTTTTGAAAGTCTAGTGTTTAATTTGAATTTTCTTTTTACGCTGTTTTTCTTCACAGTATTTGCAGCGATAAATTTCTTTTTCCTTATCGGTAAGAATAAAGACCTGATCTAATTCCTGCTCGATAGAGGTAATGCATCTTGGGTTTTTGCATTTGATGACATTAACGACCTGTGTAGGAAGATGCAGAATCTTTTTTTCTACGATTTTGTCATTTTTGACGATGTTTACAGTAATGTTGTGGTCGATAAAACCGAGAATATCCAAATCTAACGCATCAATAGGGCATTCTACTTTAATAATATCTTTTTTGACCATTTTGCTGCTTTTGGCATTTTTGATAATGGCTACGGTGCAGTCTAATTGCTCTAGCTTTAAATCTTTATAGATTGATAAGCTCATTCCGGCCTGAATATGATCTAATACATAACCTTCATGAATTCCACTGATATTTAACATTGTATTACCTCCATTTTAACAGGGTGAGAATCAGAGCCATACGAACATAAACGCCATACTGTGCCTGTTTAAAATACACAGCTCTTGGATCATCATCTACTTCTACAGAAATTTCATTTACACGAGGAAGTGGGTGCAGAATAAGCATATCTTCTCTGGCAAGTTTCAGCTTTTCCTTTGTTAAGATATAAAAATCTTTCATACGGACATAGTCTTCTTCGTTAAAGAATCGTTCTTCCTGCACACGGGTCATATAGAGGATGTCCAAATCTGGCAGAGCATCTTCTAATCTCTCTAATTCCATAAATGGAACATTATTTTTCTTTAATACATCTTCGCGGATGTAGTCAGGAATTCTTAATTCCTCTGGAGAAATCAGCACAAATTTGATTCCCGGATAGCGGATGAGTGCATGGATAAGGGAATGCACGGTACGACCAAATTTTAAGTCGCCGCAAAGTCCGATAGTCATATTGCCTAATCGGTTTTTTAGAGAATAAATTGTAAGTAAATCGGTTAAAGTCTGCGTTGGATGCTGATGACCACCATCTCCTGCATTGATGACAGGAATACCGGATTTAGAGGAGGCAACTAGAGCTGCGCCTTCCTTTGGATGACGGATGGCACAAATATCTGCATAACAGGAAATGACACGAATGGTATCGGAAACACTTTCCCCTTTCGCAGCAGAACTGCTTTTTGCATCAGAGAAACCAAGAACGGAACCACCAAGATTTAGCATGGCAGCCTCAAAGCTGAGTCGGGTTCTGGTACTTGCTTCATAGAAACAGGTAGCAAGCTTTAATCCGTCACACGCATGAGCATATTTTTGTGGATTTTTTTCGATGTCGTTAGCCAGAACAAGAAGCTCATCCAGTTCTTCTACAGAGAGGTCTAACGGGCTGATTAAATGGCGCATATATATCCTCCTTTATAGTTGAATATTGATGTGCGGGCAAAAAAAAATCCTCGGTTGAGCATTTTTCTTTCCAGCATTTTTTCTATCATATATCCTCAGAAAAAAAAAAACAAGGGGTATTATAAAAAAATACATCGTTGTTTTTTCGTGAAATATCGTTCATAATAGACTTATAGAAGTTTAAAATAAACGAAATGGAGTGAATGCATATGTCAGAGGAAAAAATGGGAAATTTAACCGGAAATGAAGCTGTATTTACAGAGAGAAAAAGATTGTTGTTCTTTGGTTTGCCTTGGACTTTTACGAAATATACAATTACGCCATCCATGCTTACGGTGGATGAAGGTTTAATAAAAACCACAGAAAATGATTGTTATATGTACAAAATTCAGGATGTACGATTATCACAGAGTCTTTTAGAGAAAATTTTTAAGCTTGGTACGGTAGAATGCTTCTCCGGGGATGTGACACATCCGGATATGCGCCTTATCCATGTGAAAAATGCAAGAGAAATCAAAAATTATATATTAGAGGCATCAGAAGAAGCAAGAATGAAGCGCAGAACCATTAATACGGTAGATATTGGTGCGGATGATATAGTATAATTTTAGAAGCGCAAAACAGGAGTATGGAAATTACTCCTGTTTTTTGCAAAGAATTCGTTCAAAAATGAGTCCTGTGCCCATCCAAAGAGGCAGGTAATCCAGACGGATAACCCCATGAATATTCAGTTTTGCTTTGCTGTAATCCCAAGGGCATAGCTTGTGTTTTTTTAAGAATCGACCACTGATATATTCTACGGAAAGAATGGCAATTCCATACAATCCACTGCGCAGGGCAGGAGGATATTTTTTGAGCAGGGGATATAGTTCTCCGATAAATGCAGCAAGTCCATAAATCGGAAACATCCAGATGGAGGTATGCCCGGTGAGGGTGAAGTCTTTTTTTATAAATGCTCCAAGGGAAGTATACAAGATTTCGATACACCATCCGGTGAGTCCGCAGATGGCAAAGTTTTGTTCAAGTTTTCTTTTTTTCATGGCAGTAGTATGGCACGACAAAAAAGAAATTATTCATGAAAATATAAGGAGGAAAATATGAAAAATCAGGTACAAAAGATATTGTTGATTACAGGTATAGCGCTTGCAGTATGTGGACTTGCAGGGTGCAAAAAGGATGAAAAGAGCCTTGAAAATGCACAAGTCCAAGAAAAAGCTGAAGAAAAAAGTCCGGCAGAAACAGCAGCGACAACAGAAACAACAAAGACAGCAGAAACAACAGAAACAGAGAGTGAGATACCAAAAGAAGCTCCTCAAAATTGGAATCTGACCTTAGAAGAGTTTATGCAGACCTTGCCTAAATGTGAAATAGATGGTGCACAATATGCCTTTGATTTGGAGGAAGAAATGTCTGTTTATGTATCGGAAGGGTTAAAAGGGGTCAGCGGTTGTATGTGCACCGCAGCCCACGATTTAGATTCTGATGGGATGGAAGAGATTATTGCCTATTGGCTAAAGGAAAATCCGGAAAATGGAAATAATATTTCTATGCAGATTTATGATAATAGGGGAAACGGCTTCGAATTGGCAGATGAAGTGACGGTTTTAGAGGGTGTCATAGGCACGCTTTGTGACAGCGGAAATATCCGTTTTTTATTAAAGGATAAAAAGTATATTTGTATAGATAGTGCTCTGTGGACTTATTTAGCTGCGGATGGTGTGCAGCTGGATATGCGGTTATATGAGTATGATGGTCAGAAAATTAAGGAAATTATGGCAGAAAGTCTTTTGGGTTCTGATTTTTATGAATCAGGACGACATCATGGAGAGACACTGGGAAAGCTTAGAGAAATGGGAATGGAAAAAACCGCATTAAACATCGAGGTAAGAGATAATTATTCCTTTAATATTGGGGATGTGGGAATGGAAATGACAGCAGGATTACAGATAGAAAACAATTATTCCTATGAAGCAGAGACAGTAGAGCCGCCGGTGGCAACTTGCCGCCTGATAGCCGGAAAATCCTTAGAGGAAGAATTCATCCTGCCGCAAAGTGCAGAGGTATATTTGACGGAGCAGGAGATATCCGGTTTGGATAAAGAGCAGCTTAGAATTGCAAGAAATGAAATCTATGCCAGATACGGAAGAGTATTTGAAGCCGAGGATTTGAAAGCATATTTTAATGAAAAATCCTGGTATATGACAGGTGGAAGTCTTAGCGTAGACGATTCCCTGCTGACAGAGATTGAAAAAGCAAATGTGCAGCTGATTCTTGAAAGGGAAGCGGGCTTATAAGTTAGAAAACTTGTAAAATGTGCAATTCTATCATATAATAAAAAGAAGTGTAATTTTGTCAGAAAAGAGGCATGGTAAAATGAAGGACTTAAAACAGCTTTTAGAGAGATTAGAGTATGTATGCATGCAGGGAACACTAGATAAGACAATTACAGATTTTGTGTACGATTCCAGAAAGGTCACAAAGGATTCTTTATTTGTCTGTATTGAAGGAACCGTAGTAGATGGGCATACCTTTGCGGCAGAGGTGGCAAAAAAAGGCGCTGGTGTACTGATTGTATCAAAGGATGTGATTGTGCCGGAAACCGTTACTGTGATTAAGGTGGCAGATACCCGGTATGCAATGGCTGTATTATCTGCGGCATATTTTGATTATCCGGCAGAGCAGATAAAGGTTATTGGAATTACCGGAACAAAAGGAAAAACAACCACAACCTATATGGTAAAGTCCATATTAGAGGGAGCTGGTTATAAAGTTGGATTAATTGGTACAATTGAAACAATTATTGGAGATACCGTAATTCCTTCAGCGAATACCACACCGGAGTCTTATCTGGTGCAGAAATATTTCAGAGAAATGGCAGATATTGGCTGTGACTGTTGTGTGATGGAGGTTTCTTCTCAGGGACTGATGATGCACAGAACAGCAGGCTTTATGTTTGAAATGGGTATTTTTACCAATATTGAGCCGGATCATATAGGTCCGAATGAACATGCTTCCTTTGAAGAATATATGGCATGCAAAAGCTTGTTGTTCAGACAGTGCAAAGTGGGAATATTAAATGCAGACGATTCCCATTGTGAGGATATTTTAAAAGGGCATACCTGTGAAGTAGAAACCTTTGGTTTCTCAGAAAATGCCGATATCAGAGCGATGGATATGCAGCTTATCCATAAGCCGGGATACTTAGGTGTAGCATATCATGTATCAGGGAAAATGGATTTTGATGTGGAAATTGATGTGCCAGGCAAATTCAGCGTGTATAATTCTCTGACCGCCATTTCTATTTGCAGACATTTTCAGGTGAATATTGATACCATGAAAAAAGCTTTAAAACAGGCAAAAACTAAGGGCAGGATTGAAATGATAAAGGTTTCTGATGATTTTACTTTGATGATTGATTATGCTCACAATGCCATGAGCTTAGAAAGTCTGCTTTCCACTTTAAAGGCATATAATCCGGGCAGATTGGTGTGTCTATTTGGATGTGGTGGAAATCGTGCAAAGGCAAGACGTTTCGAGATGGGGGAAGTATCCGGTAAAATGGCAGATTTGACCATTATTACTTCGGATAATCCAAGAAATGAAGAACCACAGGCTATTATTGATGATATTAAAACCGGTATAAACAAAACCGATGGAAAATATGTAGAAATTATTGACAGAAAAGAGGCAATTCGTTATGCGATTGTCAATGGTAAACGAGGAGATGTCATTGTCCTTGCCGGAAAAGGCCATGAAGATTATCAGGAAATCAAAGGGGTAAAATACCCAATGGATGAGAGAGTACTGATTGCAGAAATATTAGAAGAAATGCAGTCATAAGACAAACCAGAGGTGGTAAAATGGCATATTTTGCCAATATAATTATAGATATATCCCATGAAAAATTAGACCGTACTTTTCAGTATAAAATTCCAGAGGAGCTGTTTGCTCAGATTTATCCGGGAGTACAGGTCAATGTACCCTTTGGAAAGGGAAACCGCCTGATTCGGGGATTCGTTATTGAAGTGACAGGTCAGGCAGAATTTGATGAAGATAAAATAAAAGAAATTGATTCTGTCACAGCAGGAAGTGTGACAGTAGAAACACAGTTAATTGCCCTTGCAGCGTGGATTCGTCAAAATTACGGTGCGACCATGAATCAGGCATTAAAGACCGTAATTCCTGTCAAACAGGAGACAAAAACAAAAGAAAAAAGACAGGTAAAGCTTTTATTGGAAGAAGATGCAGCAAAAGAGCAGCTTGCCATCTATCAAAAAAAGCATAATACGGCAAGAGCAAGATTATTAGAAGAATTACTTTTACACAAAGAAATTTCTTATGAAGTAATCACCAGAAAATTAAATGTGACTGCAGCAGTGATAAGGGCATTAGAAGAACAGAATATACTAGAAGTTCTCAGAGAAACTGCCTATCGCAATCCTATAGGACATTTAGAAAGCAAAACCTATGATTTGCAGTTGAATTCCATGCAAAGAGCAGTTGTAAATCGTGTGATTACGGATATGCGGGAAGGAAAAAATGCCACTTATCTGCTTCATGGTGTTACCGGCAGCGGCAAAACCGAAGTGTATATGGAGCTGATTGCAGAGGTGATAGAAAGCGGCAGACAGGCAATAGTACTGATTCCGGAAATTGCCTTAACCTATCAGACTGTCATGCGCTTTTATGGACGGTTTGAAGATAAGGTTTCCATTATGAATTCCAGACTCTCATCGGGAGAACGCTATGACCAGTTCCTGCGGGCAAAAAATGGAGAAATTTCGATTATGATTGGTCCCCGTTCAGCGTTATTTACACCATTTCAGAAGTTGGGGCTGATTATTATAGATGAAGAGCATGAAGGCAGCTACAAAAGTGAAACATTGCCAAAATATCATGCCAGAGAAACAGCCATACAAAGAGCAAAAATGGCAGGTGCAAGTGTTGTATTAGGTTCTGCAACTCCTTCCATAGACAGCTATTATAAGGCAAAAACAGGAGAATATGAGCTTTTGGAAATGCAAAAAAGAGTATCTGAAAGACCATTGCCGGATTGTCATGTAGTGGATTTGCGGGAGGAACTAAAGCAGGGAAATCTTTCGATACTAAGCCGAAAGCTGCAGGATTTAATAGAAAATCGATTGGCAAAAAAGCAGCAGATTATGTTGTTTTTAAATCGAAGAGGCTTGTCTGGTTTTATTTCCTGCAGAGCCTGTGGTCATGTCATCAAATGTCCGCATTGTGATGTATCTTTGAGTCTTCATAATCGTAACCGTCTGGTGTGTCATTATTGTGGTTATGAAGAAGTGGCACCGTCCGTTTGCCCGGAGTGTGGTTCAAAATACATCAGTGGCTTCAAAGCAGGAACGCAGAAGATAGAAGAAATAGTAAAGCAGAGGTTTCCACAGGCGAAGGTACTTCGAATGGATTTTGATACCACAAGAAATAAAGACAGCTACGAGAGGATTTTGTCCTCTTTTTCCAATCAGGAGGCAGATATTTTGATTGGGACACAGATGATTGTAAAAGGCCATGATTTTCCAAATGTAACCTTAGTGGGGATTCTTGCGGCAGATTTATCCATGTATGTGAATGATTATCGGGCAGCGGAGAGGACTTTCCAGTTACTTACACAGGCAGCGGGCAGAGCCGGAAGAGGAAGTACAAAAGGAGAAGTAGTGATTCAAACCTACAATCCAGAGCATTACAGTATCAAGACAGCTCAAAATCAGGATTATCATGCTTTTTATGCGGAGGAAATACAACTGCGGCAGTTGCTATCCTATCCGCCGGTATCGCATATGGCATTGCTGTTAATTACAGCTAAAGAGGAAAGTCTTGCCGAGCAGATGGCAGTTCGATTAGCCAATGTGATTACAAAGGCGAGTATAAAAGGACTTAGGATTATAGGACCAGCCAGTGCGACCATTGCAAAGGTAAATGATATCTATCGAAAGGTCATTTATTTAAAACATAGTGATTATCAGAGTCTTGTGAATTTAAAAGACAGAATAGAACTGTTTTTGAAGGACAAGGCAGAGATGAAAAAAATAAATATTACATTTGACTTTGATCCGATGAACGGATTATAAGAAAAGAGGAGGAAATATGGCACTTAGAACAATTAGAATTCAGGGAGATGAGATTTTAGAAAAGAAATGCAGAGAGGTTACAGAAGTAACACCAAAGATAGCAACATTAATCGAGGATATGCTAGATACGATGTATGAGGCTTGTGGTGTGGGACTTGCAGCACCTCAGGTGGGAATTTTAAAAAGAATTGTTGTAATTGATATCGGAGATGGGCCGATTGTTATGATTAATCCGCGAATTATTTCTGCGGATGGGGAGCAGACTGGAAGTGAAGGCTGTTTAAGCTTACCGGGAAAAGCTGGTCAGGTTACTCGTCCAAATCATGTAATCGCAAGAGCTTTTGATGAAGAAATGAATGAATTTGAAATTGAAGGAACAGAATTATTAGCAAGAGCTATCTGCCATGAATTAGATCATTTAGATGGACATATGTATACGGAATTGGTGGAAGGTGATATATATGATGTGAACTATGATGAGGAGGATGAATAGTCTATGCGTGTAATTTTTATGGGTACACCGGATTTTGCCGTAGGTACATTAGAAGAGATTATAAAAGCCGGTCATGATGTGGTTTTGGCAGTTACACAGCCGGATAAACCAAAGGGAAGAGGCAAAGCCATGCAGGCACCGCCGGTAAAAGAATGTGCATTATCCCATGGAATTGAAGTCTATCAGCCAAATCGTGTGCGCAAGACGGAATGTATAGAATATTTAGCAAAATATCAGCCGGAAATCATTATAGTAGCAGCTTTTGGACAGATTTTGCCAAAAGAAATTTTAGATATGCCTAAATATGGCTGTGTAAATGTACATGCATCACTTTTGCCAAAATATCGGGGTGCAGCGCCTATTCAGTGGTCAGTAATCAATGGCGATACTGTTTCCGGTGTAACAACGATGCGTATGGATGTAGGATTAGATACCGGAGATATGATTGAAAAGGCAGAGGTTGTCCTTGCAGAAGACGAAACAGGTGGAAGTCTTTTTGACCGTTTAGCAGAAGTGGGAGCTAAGCTTTGTGTGCATACCATGAAATGTATTGAAGAGGGAACAGCCGTTTATACTCCGCAAAAGGAGGACGAGGCTACTCATGTGGGAATGATTTCCAAGCAATTAGGAAATATTAATTGGGAAGAGTCCGCAGCAGTCATAGAGAGATTGGTTCGTGGTTTGAACCCGTGGCCAAGTGCATATACAAAATTAAACGGTAAGACACTAAAAATCTGGAAAGCAGCTGTGGAAGAAGGTGGAAATGCACAGCTTGCCGGAACTGTATGCACCGTAAACAAAAAAGAATTAAAAATTCAGACAGGTGATGGCATTTTGTCTTTACAGGAAGTACAGTTAGAAGGCAAGAAGCGCATGGATGTGGAAGCCTTCCTCAGAGGCTATGAAATAGAAGAAGGAACAAAATTGTCAATGTAGAGAATAAAAGGAGGCAGATAATATGGGATATGGATACGGTTATGGCTATTATAGCTGGTGGGATCCGACATATATGCTTGTAATTATTGGTGCAGTGCTATGCATGATAGCATCTGCAAGAGTAAAAAGTACTTATAGTAAGTATTCCCGCTATCGCAGTATGAGTAATATGACTGGTGCACAGGCAGCAGAGAGGATTTTGCATGCAGCAGGAATATATGATGTAACCATTCGTCATGTTTCCGGTAATTTAACGGATAATTATAATCCAAGAAATAAGACATTGAATTTATCCGATTCTGTATATGGTTCTGCTTCTGTAGCAGCCGTAGGTGTAGCAGCCCATGAGTGTGGGCATGCTATTCAGCATCAGAAAAATTATGTCCCATTAAGTTTACGCAGTGCCATTGTACCGGTGGCAAATTTCGGCTCTACATTAGCATGGCCGATGATTCTGATTGGATTGTTTTTTACTAATAGTATGGGTACTTTACTCATCAATTTGGGAATTATTTTCTTTTCCTTTGCAGTAATCTTTCAGCTAGTAACCCTTCCGGTAGAATTTAATGCGTCCCGCCGTGCAATGCAGCTTTTAGGGGATACAGGAATTTTAAGCTCTGAGGAATTGCCAAAGACAAGAAAAGTATTAAGTGCAGCAGCATTAACCTATGTGGCAAGTGCAGCAGCAGCGATTTTACAGCTGCTTCGTTTAGTGCTTTTATTTGGAGGAAGAAGAAACGATGACTGATGGCGTAAATAGCAGAGAATTAGTGCTTGGAATTCTTCTTGCAGTGACAAAAGAAGAAGAGTATAGTCATATAGCTATTTCTGCGGTATTAGAAAAATATCAGTACCTTTCTAAGCAGGAGAGAGGATTTATAACCCGTGTGGCAGAAGGTACATTGGAAAATATGATTGAGCTGGATTATATTATTAATCAGTTTTCAAAGGTGAAAATCAATAAAATGAAACCGGTTATCCGCTGTATTTTGCGAATGAGTGTCTATCAGTTGAAATACATGGATTCCGTACCGGCAAGCGCAGCCTGCAATGAAGCAGTGAAACTGGCAGAGCGCAAAGGCTTTCGTAATTTAAAGGCATTTGTAAATGGTGTGCTGCGCAGTATAAGCCGCAGCTTGGATCAGATTACTTATCCAAATGAAAATCAAGATCCCTTTAAAGCATGGTCTGTCCGTTATTCTATTCCAGAATGGATGTTAAAACAGTGGGCAAAGGATTACGGTATGGAAAAAGCAAGGTCTGTTGCAGCTGCTTTTAAGCAGGAAGGAAAGACTACGATTCGTACGAATCTTTTAAAGACTACACCAGAGCAGTTAAAGGCAGCATTAGAATTAGAAGGTATTACGGTTGAACCGGTAGTCGTAGAGGAATATCCTGATTTTAATTATGCGATGAATATTTCCGGTTACGATTATCTGTATGCAATTCCACAGTTTCAGGAAGGCTTGTTTTATGTACAGGATGTAAGTTCTATGTTAGTAACACAGATTGCAGCACCAGCTCCCGGAAATTATGTCTTAGATGTCTGTGCTGCTCCGGGTGGAAAAAGCCTTCATATGGCAGAAAAAATGCAGGGCAAGGGTCTTGTAGAAGCCAGAGATGTCACCGGCTACAAGGTGGATTTGATGGAGGATAATATTGCCCGCTGTGGTATTGAGAATATTCGTGCCGTTTTGTGGGATGCTCGTGTTTTAGACGAGGAATCTGTGGAAAAAGCGGATATTGTAGTGGCAGATTTGCCTTGCTCGGGACTTGGCGTTTTAAGAAAAAAGACCGATATTCGGTATCGTATGACGGAAGAAAAAGAAAAAGATCTTGTAAAATTGCAGCGGGAAATTTTATCCGTTGTGCACAGATATGTTAAGCCAAAGGGGATATTGTCCTTTTCGACCTGTACTATGGATAAGATGGAAAATGAAGAGAATACTGCATGGTTTTTAAAGGAATATCCGGAGTTTACATTAGTATATGAGAAACAGCTTTTCCCGGATGAGGGAAATGGTGATGGATTTTATATTGCAAAATTTAAACGAAATGAAAAGTAAGATAGAGAGAAGATATGTCAGAAAAAACAGATATTAAATCAATGAATTTAGCAGAGGTGACAGCCTTTGTAGCAAATATGGGAGAGAAGCCCTTTAGGGCAAAGCAGCTTTACCAGTGGATGCATCAGAAGTTATCTGCATCCTTTGATGAAATGACCAATTTGTCTAATGCATTACGGGAAAAATTAAAAGAAACCTGCAGCTATACTCTGTTAAAACAGGTGGATGTACAAATTTCCGCGCAGGATGGCACAAGAAAATATTTATTTTTGTTAGAGGATGGAAATGTTATCGAAAGTGTGCTCATGCGTTATAAGCATGGAAATTCTGTCTGTATCTCTTCGCAGGTAGGCTGCCGTATGGGCTGCCGTTTTTGTGCATCTACGCTGGATGGATTGGTGAGGGGATTAAGACCGTCAGAAATGTTAGAGCAGATTTACCGGATTGAAAAGGATATTGGCGAGAGAGTGTCTAATGTAGTGGTTATGGGAACAGGAGAGCCTTTGGATAATTATGACAATCTCTTGAAATTTATTGAGCTTTTGACAGATGAAAATGGTTTACATATCAGTCAGCGAAATCTGACAGTATCTACTTGTGGAATTGTACCCAAAATACGAGAACTGGCAGAAGAAAAACTACAGATGACATTGGCATTGTCCCTGCATGCATCTTCGCAGGAGAAAAGAAAGGAATTAATGCCGGTAGCAAATAAATATGATTTACAGGAGGTATTAGAGGCTTGTCGTTTTTATTTTGAAAAGACGGGAAGGCGAATTACCTTTGAATATAGTCTTGTGGCAGGTGTAAATGATACAAATGCAGATGCTTTGGAACTGACAAAACTGATAGCAGATATGAATTGTCATGTGAATCTGATACCGGTAAATCCAATAAAAGAAAGAAACTTTGTGCAGCCAGATAATACAGCGGTTTTGGCATTTAAAAATAAACTTGAAAAAAATGGAATAAATGTTACTATTAGAAGAGAAATGGGCAGAGATATTGATGGTGCCTGTGGACAGTTAAGAAAAAGATACATGGAAAGGTAGGTGGGGATAGAGTGAAGACATTTTCTGTAACAGATATTGGACGACGACGAAATATGAATCAGGATTATTTCTTTACTTCTGAGATGCCTGTAGGCAATCTTCCTAACCTTTTTATTGTGGCAGACGGAATGGGCGGTCACAATGCAGGTGAATATGCTTCTAAGCATGCCACAGATTGTATCGTAGAGACAGCACAGCAGTCAAAGTCAACAGAACCTGTAAAGATTTTAGAGGAAGCTATTAAAAAGGCAAATGATGAAATCTATCAGATGGCAGAAAAAGAGCCATCCATGAAAGGGATGGGAACGACGATTGTTGCCTGTGTGATTGATGGAAAAAGGTTATATGCAGCCAATGTAGGCGATAGCCGTTTATATATTATAAATCGTGAAATATGTCAGGTGACATGGGATCATTCATTGGTAGAGGAAATGGTTCGGCTTGGAGAAATGGATAAAGAAACAGCTAGAGAACACCCGGACCGGAATATTATCACCCGGGCAGTCGGTGCAGCACAGGAAGTAGAAATAGACTTTTTTGAAGAAGAAATAGATATAGAAGATGAGATTCTGTTATGTTCAGATGGTTTGACGAATATGATAGAAGACGAGGAAATTCGTCGAATTGTAAAAAGTCAAAGAGATATCGCAGAAATAACAGAAAAACTGGTGTTTAGAGCTAATCAAAATGGTGGAAGAGATAATATCACCGTAGTGGTTATTCACCCATTTTCTGATGAAGTGAACGGCAAATGGTAAAGGGCACGCACAGAATGGAGGAAAAGATGTTAGTAGCAGGATTGTTTGTAGCAGATCGCTATGAAATTATAGAAAAAATCGGTGCTGGCGGAATGTCAGATGTATATAAGGCAAGAGATCACATTTTAGGCAGATTTGTTGCTATAAAAGTATTGAAACAGGAATTTAGTGAAGATGTAAATTTTGTTACAAAGTTTCGTACAGAAGCACAGTCCGCCGCAGGACTTGAGCATCCGAATATTGTAAATATCTATGATGTAGGCAGTGAGAATGGCATCCACTTTATTGTTATGGAATATGTAGAGGGTGTCACCTTAAAGACTTATATTGAAAAGAAAATGCAGCTTACCTACAAGGAAGCAGTCAGTATTGCCATTCAGGTAGGACGAGGCATTGAAGCTGCCCATGCTAAAAATATTATTCACAGGGATATTAAGCCACAGAATATATTGATTTCTACAGAAGGAAAAGCTAAGGTGACAGATTTTGGTATTGCAAGAGCCGTATCTAGTAATACGATTAGCGCAGATGTGATGGGGTCAGTCCATTATTCTTCACCGGAACAGGCGAGAAATGGTTTTGTGGATGGAAAGAGTGATATTTATTCTCTTGGTATTGTCATGTATGAGATGGTAACCGGAAGAGTTCCATTTGATGGAGATACGACGGTTGCTGTGGCTATTCAGCATTTACAGGAAGAAATGGTAGCGCCAAGCGCTTATGCACCGGATTTGCCAGTGAGCTTAGAAAAAATCATTTTAAAATGTACACAGAAAAGTCCGGATAGAAGATATAAAGCCATCAGCGAGTTGCTGTTAGACTTAAAACAGGTGTTAATCAGTCCAAATGAAGATTTTGTGACGATGATTCCAAACGGCAATCAGAATAAAACCAGAGTGATTAATGACAGTGAAGTAAAAGCGATTAATGAGGCAAGAAAAGCTGTTGTCAAACCGGAAATGCGAAAAGTAGTACGGGATTTTCCACAGAATGAGGAAGAAGAGGACGAGGAAGAAGACGGATTGTTAAGTCCTGCAGTTGAAAAAGCAGTGACTATCGGCGGCATTATAGCGGCATTTATCATTTTTGCTCTTATTATTTATTTTGTGGGAAATGTTATAGGCATCTTTGGGGCAAAGAAGCCGGATAAGATTATTGACACAGAAACTACACAGCAGGAAACCCAGACAGATATGGTTGAAACAGAAGAAAACAAACCAGAACAGGTAACCATGATTAAAGTTGTCGGACTGACCTTCGAAGAAGCAAAGGATCAGTTATACGAAATGGGACTTGGCATTAAGGAAATGGGAACGCAGGCTTCTGACGAATATGCAGAGGGTCAGATTGTATCGCAGGATATCGGAGAAGGTTCACTGGTAGATATCAATACGACGATTCAGGTATATGTCAGCAGTGGTGAAGCCTCCATCAGTGTGCCAAGTGTAGTAGGATATGATAATGAAGCAGCCATGAATACTTTGGCAGATCAGGGATTCAAAGCAGAAAGAACCTATGATTATAGTGATTCTGTAGCAGCGGGAATGGTAATTTCACAGAATCCGGTTGCAGGAACAGCTGCCAAAAAAGGTTCTACTGTGACACTTGTGGTTAGTCAGGGAAAAGAAGCAGTAGCCGTACCGGATGTTTATAATAAAACACAGGATGAAGCAAAAGCAGCATTGACAGCAGCAGGACTTACTGTGACAAGTACGACTACTGATTACAGTGATACAGTGGAAGAAGGTAAGGTTATCAGTCAGAGTATAGCAGCAGGAAAATATGTAGATGCCGGTACAAATATCAGTCTGGTTATCAGTTTGGGAAAAAAGACCACTTATTATTATTGTAAAGCAACGGTTACAGCACCGGAAAGCGATGAGGTTACAGCAGCAGATATTACATTGATGGATGCAAATGGAAATGTAATTCAGGAGTGGGGCGGCATCAAGATTGCCAAATTCCCATATACGATTTCCGCTTATGATATTGCGGATTGTAGTACCGGTAAACTAAAAATTGTATGGTATTTAGCAGATGGAAGTTCTAAGGAACAGACAGAAGAAGTAACATTTACCGAGCAATAGGATGGATTATGCAGGGAAAGATTGTAAAAGGAATTTCCGGATTCTACTATGTACATGTAGTAGAATCCGGAATTTATGAATGTAAAGCAAAAGGGGTTTTCAGAAACCGTAAGCAAAAGCCCTTAGTTGGCGATAATGTAGAAATAGATATTTTAGACGATGAAGCCAAAAAAGGAAATGTAATAGAAATATTGCCGCGGACAAATGAATTGATTCGTCCGGCAGTGGCGAACATTGATCAGGCACTTTTGATTTTTGCAGCAGCAAAACCAACGCCTAATTATAATCTGATGGATAGGTTTTTGGTTATGATGAACTATCAGAATGTACCTGTGACAATCTGCTTTAACAAGGCGGATCTACTAGAAGATGCAGAGCTTGAAAAAATTGCAGAAGTCTACGCTTCCTGTGGTTATCCGGTATTATTTACCAGCACAAAAGAGCCTAGAGGAATCGAAGAGTTGCAACAGCTTTTAGAGGGAAAGACCAGTGCAGTTGCCGGACCTTCCGGTGTAGGAAAATCCTCAATGGTAAACCTATTACAGCCAAATGCCAATATGGAAACAGGAGATATCAGCCGTAAAATCGAACGGGGGAAAAATACCACAAGGCATTCAGAGCTGATTCATATACAGGGAGATACCTATATTATGGATACGCCGGGCTTTAGCTCCTTGGATATACCGGGGCTTACAGCAGAGGATTTATGGACTTGCTATGAAGAATTTATTCCCCATGAGCCATATTGTAAATTTCAAGGCTGCAGTCATATTCATGAGCCGGAGTGTGGCATTAAGCAGGCATTAGCGGCAGGGAAAATTCATCCTGTTCGTTATGAAAACTATACGATGCTTTATCAGGAATTAAAGGAAATAAAAAAGTACGAACGGAGGAAACTATGAATTGTTTATCACCATCTCTGCTTGCAGCAGATTTTTCACAGTTGGGAAAACAGGTAGCTTTATTGGATGAAGCGGGTGCACAGTATGTGCATATAGATATTATGGATGGCAACTTTGTGCCAAGTATTTCTATGGGACTTCCGGTTATTAAATCTATTCGTCCGGTAAGTGAAAGAATTTTTGATGTACACTTAATGATACAAGACCCGGATCGTTATATTGATGATTTTGTAGATGCCGGAGCAGATTTGATTACAGTACATGCAGAAGCCTGTGGGCATTTAGACCGCACGATTCAGAAAATCAAAGAAAGAGGCATCTTAGCGGGGGTTGCGTTAAATCCGGCTACACCGCTTAGCGTATTAGATTATGTTTTAGAACAGGTGGATATGGTGTTGATTATGACAGTAAATCCGGGCTTTGGCGGACAGAAATTAATTCCATATACGATAGAGAAAGTAAGGGATTTAAAGCAGATAATCGATAAAAAAGGCTTAAAAACAGATATTGAAGTTGATGGTGGTGTGACCTTAGATAATGTGGCAAAAATCATGGATGCCGGAGCAAATATTATCGTTGCGGGAAGTGCTGTCTTTAAGGGAGATATTGTTGAAAATGTAGAGCAGTTTTTAAAAATTATGGCTGAGTAGGTAATGAAAATGAAAAAAGCAATAATTGTTACAGGAGGCAGAATTGATTCTGCCTTTTGTAAATTTTATATCAAAAAAAATTCAAAAGACATACAAATCGCTGTGGATTCCGGTATGCGGTATTTTTATGAAGTAAAAGAAAATCCGGATTTTATCATTGGTGATTTTGATTCTGTGGATGCAGAAATTTTGCAGTATTTTGAGCAGCAGGAGGGTATACAATGGATACGCCTGATTCCGGAAAAGGATGATACGGATACAGAAGCTGCGATTCGTCTTGCCTTAAAAGAAGGATGTACCCAGATACATATTTTAGGTGCTACGGGCAGCAGAATGGATCATATGCTTGGAAATATTCAGTTGTTGGGAATTGGATTAGAAGAAGCGGCAGAGATTTTTATTGTGGATGCTCACAATAAAATCCGTATGATTAATAAGAGTATTCAAATTAAAAAAGAAGAACAGTATGGAAGCTATGTGTCATTGATTCCATTTACTCCGAAAGTAAGAGGACTAACTTTAAAGGGTATGAAATATCCGCTGCATGAGTATACGATGGTGTGCTATAACTCTTTAGGTGTCAGCAATGAGATTGTAGAAGATGTGGCAGAAATTAGTTTTACAGAAGGGGTTTTGTTGGTGTTGGAGACGAAAGACTGAATAGATAATTGAAAAGAGGAGGGGGTTTTTATGCAAAGTGGATTAGTAAAAGGACCGGTAAGTAATAAAAAAATAATAGAGTTTTCGCCAATAGAAAAAATTGCCAAGGTGATAGATTTTTATTTTCCATTCCTTGTGAAAAATTTATTGGATATTGTAGATAATCAGGAAATCGATATATTAAATAAAAAGTATAATCTAAATATTTTTGAGGGTTCAAAGCATCAACATTTAGTGGAATACTTCTGGGCAATTGCAAAGAAAGAGAATATTTATGACCTTATGTTTTTTCAAGATTATATGCTGTATATAAATTTTTTTCTGCAATATCCCATACTAGCAGGAAAAGAAATGGATGAAAATATGAACTTTTCCAGAATTCTTGCGGAATATTGCAAAATGGAACTGACAGGGAATGTGGCTCAAATTACGGATAAGGATTTTTGCTATTTTGTATATCAAAATGATATGTCTGAAGAAATTGCAAATATTGATGAGACCATTGCGCAATACAAGGCCGAAAGTAAATTATATCAAGCGGATCGGGTATCAGAAGAAAAAGGGAAAGTTACAGTAGAACTGATGGATGGAACAATAAAAGAAGGGATTTCCTGGGGGATTTCAGGAATTTATACAGGAAAAGGTTACGAAATAAAAGAAATGCTTACTTTGGCGGACATGGATGAAAAAGGGTATATGCATTTGGAAGAAGAGGAAATAAAAAATATTTTGTAGGAGAGACAAGGGTTTTGCAAATATTTTGAAGTGGAGCGTATTGATATGGGATATGCGTATGGAAATACTTATATAGGGAATCAAATTTCTAAGCGTTCTCATCGTCGTAATCTTGATGAAACCCCATTTGTAATATATGAGCCAAAGAAAACACAGGAAGCTATAAATCAAAATGATGGTTTTGTGAATATTCCAGACGGTATTGATGATGAGCTTCCGTTTAATTAAAGTGTTATTCTCATTATTGATCTGACAAGAAGTAACATCTTCAATATTGATTTAAATGTTTACATGGTAGACATAGCATGATATAATTTGTCTATACAGAACGGAGGTGTGATATGCGAGCTTTACGAGAACGAATCAGACCATCAGCAGATTTAAGAAATCATTATAATGAAATTTCCAAGCAGTGTAGAGAAGACAAAGAGGCAGTAATTATCACTGTAAATGGCAGAGGTGATACGGTATCTCTTGGTTATGAGGAATATAACCATATGAAAGCAAGAATTGAACTCCTGGAACTTCTTGCAGAAGCAGAGGAAGATGTCAATGCAGGAAGAGTTGCACCTATGGAAGATACCTTTGCAAACTTAAGGGCAATATTAAAGGAGAAGCGTAATGGATAAATATACAGTAATAAGAACGGATACAGCAGATGCTCTTATTCATAAAATTATCCTTGATATTGCGGAGAAATTTGGTGCAGATGTGGCACTTGATAAACTGGATAAATTGGAGAAACAGATTATGTTACTTGCAGATAATCCTTATTTGGGTACAGACCCGCGCTATATGATTTTACGCAGACAAGGATATAAAGTTTTAATAACGGAAAAAAATCTGGTGTTTTATAAGATTAATAAAATTCAAAAAATAGTTACTGTGTATGCAGTGGTTGACCAGAGAAAGGATTATTTGAACATTATAAGAGGATTATAATACGGAAAGAGGTATGAACCACAATCATTGTGTGGAACATACCTCTTTTTCGATTATTTTCCTGTATGCATAGGATAATGATAACCGGACGCGTGTGTCTAATTCGCATAAATTAGGTATTTCTCGTTTGTGTCGTGTAATTATTAAGTGATTGTAGCTATTATAGGAATTCTTCACAAAAAGTGTGGGAAATATTGAAAAAAGAGCCTATCTGTGATACAATTATCCAAATGCCCAAATATTGATAACTAAAGCAAATTTAAGGAGATATAAGAAGATATGAAACTAGGAATCGTAGGACTTCCAAATGTAGGAAAAAGTACATTATTTAATTCATTGACAAAAGCAGGTGCAGAATCAGCAAACTACCCATTCTGTACTATTGACCCAAATGTAGGTATCGTAGCTGTACCGGATGATAGATTAAAAAAATTAGGAGATATGTACAACTCCAAAAAAGTAACCCCGGCAGTTATCGAATTTGTAGATATTGCAGG
>JAGALK010000088.1 GCA_017625255.1 Lachnospiraceae bacterium | reverse complement strand
CCGCAGTGTACACCTCCATTCCGCTTCGCTTCATGTCGGTCGCGGCATTCGCCGCATCAATCCAGAAAGAATCAGTTTTATGCAAATGAATTTGCCACAACTGTTTCTTTTCGAATTGGCACTGCTCATTGCAAACGCGCAAACCGGAATTTCATTCAAAGAAAAACCGGTTGCTCTCCTGTATTTTCCTGCCAAAAAACTCTTGTACAAAATCAACAAAAAAATAATATAAAAACTGTAGAAATTATCATTGACACTAAAACAATCTCCTGTTATACTACAATCATAGAACAACCGCTTGCGCAAGTGAAGGAAACTAGCGTAAAGCCAAACATGAAATCAGCCGGAAGATTCCGGTAAAACATAAAAAGGAGAATAGCGATGGACAAATTTGTGGTAAACATTATTCATCGTCCAGAGATGGTTCCGGAGTATTCCGCAACTGTAACAGGACACGGCAAGGAAGAAGATATCGGAGATAAGAAATTATTAACAGAATCTTTAGACATCTTCAAAACACAGCAGAGATTAGCACATGAAAATGGATTAAAAGTAACAATTCAGATGACTTATGCAGCTCTTTTCAATGCAGAAGCAGTAGAAATTGCAAAGGCTGACCATGAAAAATACGGAGATGAAATTGCTCTTTCTCTGTTAGGATTACCATGTGAGCAGTTCCGTGAAAAATATAAAACAAAAGATTTCTGTATCTGGATGTTCTCTATGGAGGACAAAAAGGCAATCGTGGATGATGTATTTGGAAAATTCTATGAAACTTTTGGTTTCTATCCGGAATCCACAGGTTCCTACTACATGGATGCAGATTTAACAAATTACATAAAGGAAAAATATCCAACTGTAAAATGTGCAGTTGCAACTTGTTGGGAAGAAGGACCAAAGGCATATCATACATGTAACAACTCTTGGTATACATTATTTGACGGAGGCCCATGGGCACCATGGATTCCTTCTAAGCAGAATACACATGCGCCGGCAGCAAATGAAGCAGAGGATTCAGGAATTGTTGCAATTCCACACCTTTCCCGTGACCTTATTGCCTGCTACGATGGAAATGGTTCCAACTTTGGTACACATCCACAGAATGTACTTCGTGGTATGATTTATGATTCTAAGACATGGGAGTATCCATATCTTTACAACTTAATCGATCAGTATAGAGATTTAGCAAAATACAACAATGGCTATGCATACAACATGATGTTCGTTGGACCAGGTTGGATGAACAAAATGGGTCGTTGGGAAGCTCCATATGAATTATTAGAGAAATCCTACTCTGATGGATGTAAATATTATGGTCAGCTCAAAAAAGAAGGCAAGTTAATTGATATGACTATGGCTGAGTTTGCAGATTACTATCGTCAGAAGAAGACATACACAGAGCCGGAATGTGCGCTTTGGAGAGATATCCTTTACGGATCAGACAAGCAGGTATTCTGGTACACAGATCCATTCATGCGTGTATGTGTAAATATGGATCAGGGTGGTGCTATTGTTGACTTAAGACCATACGCTGCAAAATTAGAATGGCCGGTAGGTATCGGTACAAAGCATGTACAGGATGCATCTTATCCATTCTTGATTCAGGAAAAATATCGTGCCGGATACTTCACACACTACGCTGGAGAAGGTACAGTAAGAAGTGCAAAGCTTTGTCATAACGGTGAAGAAGTAGATTTATGCCTCTGCCGTACAAAAGCACACTTCTCACAGGAAGGAAATACAAGAATCCTTACATTAGATCCTGTAGAAATTAAATTTGCTGATTTAACTGTAAAATTACAGACAAAAGAATACTTCGAAGAAGGCAGCTCTGCAATCAAGATTGAAAGAACTGTTCTTGAAATGTCTGATCCAACTGCAGAGGTTGAATTAAATGAGTACATGGTAGCTTGCTACGGTACAACAGAGTATTCTGAAGATATGACAGGTATCACATTGAAGTGTGAAGGTAAAGACGAAAAGACAATCAATTACGAATACCGTTGCAGAGAAGAAGCTGTAATGGGCGCAGATGCAGTCAGCGCAGTAGTTCCTGCAATCGAAACAAAAGTTTCTATGGTTGCTGATAGAGAAGCAGAAGGTTACATCAAAGAAGGATATGCTTTCTCACCAATGTTTATATTAGGTTACAAGACAAAACTTAACGATAAGGGAGGATTCGCGACATGGCTCAAGCTGGAAAAGGCAAATTAAATTATAGATGCCCATCATGTTTTATGCGTGATTTGGATATTGATATGTTTTTTGACAGAGATAAAGGAGAATATTACTGCTTAAGATGTCAGTATAGCGGAACAGAAGCAGATGTTTTAGAGAAAAACGAAATGATTCGTTTCCGTTATCGTGCAATGCACACAAGATATGAAAAATTTGATTTTGACTAAAAAGTTGCTAAAACATTTATAGAAAATGGCTCTTCCGGTTTAGGAGGAGCCTTTTCTAAAACATTACTGTAAGGAGGGAGAAACAATGGAAAAATTTATTAAAGGTATGGATTTATCCACCTTATTAGAGTTAGAAAAATGTGGTGCAAAGTATTATGACCATGGTGAAGAAGCAGATGTGCTTACCATTTTGAAAAGATATGGTGCAGATTCTGTTCGCCTTCGTCTTTGGAATGATCCCTATTCTAAGGATGGTAAGCCTTATGGAGCAGGCACAAACGATTTAGAAACAACCTTAAAAACAGCAAAAAAAGTAAAGGATGCAGGGTATACATTGTTATTCAATCTGCATTACAGTGATTTCTGGGCAGATCCGGGCAAACAGTTTAAGCCAAAGGCATGGGAAGGAATGTCCGTAGAAGAGCTGGAAAAAGCCGTATTTGATTTTACAAAAGAGGCTGTGGAGAAATTAATCGAGGTTGGTGCAAGAGCAGATATGGTTCAGGTGGGAAATGAGCTTTCTAACGGATTGCTTTGGCCGGAAGGAAAGACACCAAACTATGATAATATTGCGAAGTTTGTCAATGCTGGTATTCGTGGGGTTCGTGCAGTAGACAAGGATGTGCCGATTATGATTCATTTGGATAATGGTGGTAATAATGTCCTTTACAGAGAGTGGTTTGATAACTTTATGGAAAGAGGCGAAGATTTCCAGATTATTGGTCTTTCCTATTATCCATTCTGGCATGGCAGTTTACAAAGTCTTGAGGACAATATGAATGATGTGGCTGTTCGTTACAATAAGGATGTAGTAGTAGCAGAGGTTTCTATGGGATATACCATGGAAGATTATGCTTCCTATGAGAAATTAAAACCGGAAGAGCGAAAAGGTTATGCCACAAAACCTTCTCTTGTTGAAAAAATTGAATATCCAATGACAAAACAGGGACAGGCAGATTTTATGAAGGATTTTATGACTCGTGTTGCGAATGTTAAAGATAATCATGGAAAGGGATTCTATTATTGGGAACCGGCATGGATTCCTGTACCGGGGTCTGGATGGTCTACATGGGAAGGACTTGAATACATTCAAGACAAAGGGCCTATTGGTAATGAATGGGCAAATCAGGCATTGTTCGATTATGAAGGAAATGCGTTGCCTGCACTTGAAGTGATTCGTGATTTTAAGGCATAGATGCAAAAACGCCATTACAGCAAAATGAACTGTAATGGCGTTTTGTATTACTGTTTTTTAAACATGCGGCTCATAAGATTATAGAGTCCATGTTGATATACGGCTGCACTATGTCCGCCATCTCCGGTATTATTTTCACCACCGAGTGTTTCATAGTACATATGAGGAACACGATTATTATCTAATGCGCGGTGATATCTATAAGGCTCATCTCTTACGATGCCGTCATTTGGACCGGCAACAATCATTACTAATGTATCGTCCATATATTTATCTTCTAGTGTAAAAGAGTCTTCGGTAAAAAGTCCCATTTCATGTACACCATTATTGGTATATTCAAAAATTCCAAAGGCAGGACAAAAACCACCAATATAGCGGAAAGAATCCTGTAAAGTAAAGCCAACATGAAGAGCTACACGACCGCCCATTGAAAATCCTGCAATAGCAGTATTTTCTCTTCCTTCTGCAATAGAGAAATTATCTGCCATATAAGGCATAAGTGAGGACGCTATATCATTTACAAAATTATCGTAGGCCTGATAATGTACAAGCGAATAAAAATCTTCTCCTACAGGAGGAAGACCGGTTTTGTTTGCACAGGCGTTTGGAAATACAACGATCATTTCTTCTGCATCTCCTGAGGCAATGGCATTTCCAATTACAGTTTCAACATGATCAATTTCTAATAAGCTTGTTTCTGTTCCACCAATTCCATGTATCATATAAAGAACAGGATATTCTTTTGTAGTAGTATAATTCGCTGGAAGCAAAACCTTAGCGTTTCTTCTGGTTTTGGTAGAGGTAGAATAGTAATTAATATCTACAACTTCGCCATAATCAACATCTTTTGCTGCTTTTGTATATCCATAAGGTGTATCTGTGTTGGTATAATCTAAGATGTCTTCAATTGGAATCATAGTATTTTCCGGTTTGATATCCGGTGTAGGTGTAACATCTGGTGTAGGTGTAACATCCGGTGTGGGCGTAATATCTGGTGTAGGTGTAACCGTTGGCGTTGTGGAAGCAGATTCCACAGTAATTGTACAGGCTGCCTGCTTGTTAGAGCCATCATCGGTTTTTGCCGTAATAGTTGCATTACCGATAGCATTAGCTGTAACAATACCATTTGAAGATACGGTAGCCACTGTTTCATCAGAAGAAAACCATTTTAGCTTTTTATAAGATGGCTTCTTTGGTGAAAAAGAAGGGGTAAGTGTAAGGCTTTCACCTATTTTTAGAGTTGCTGTTGTATAATTTATCGCAAGCTTGGTAATAGGTGCACCTACAATAACCTTAAGTGTATCTTTTTTAGTTTTCTTTTGCTTTGAAACAGCAGTAATAGTTGTCGTTCCTTTTTTCTTTGCCTTTATGATGCCTTTGCTGTTTATGGTTGCAACAGTCTTTTTTGAAGATTTGTAAGTTACTTTTTTGTTTGCAGCTTTTGCAGGCGATACTTTTGTTTTTAGCCTATAGGTATTACCCTTTTTTAGAACTAATACGGTAGAAGTTGGTTTGGTGATTTCTACCTTTGTTACAGTTTTTTTGGTGGCTGCATTTGTCGCTGTTGGTGTGACTGTAATAGCTGAAATTGCTAATGTCAGTGACATCAATACAGCTAGAATTCTTGATGTTTTCATTGACATAAAAACCTCCCCTTTTTTATTTATTATATAAAGGTATAATATAAGTTTTTTACTAAATTTGCAATGAATTTATAATATAAAAAGATTTGCTACTTGACATAACAAAGTAGCTGTGCTATTTTGTTACCATACTACTTTGCAATACCAAGTAGAAAATGTACGGATAAATAAAAGGAAAGGAAGAAATAATGGATGAATCACAATTGTTAAAGGGCATTTTAGAAGGGTGTGTATTGTGTATCATTGCAAAGGGCGAAACTTATGGGTATGAGATTTTATCCCAGCTTGAAAAAGAAGGCTTTGAAGATTTGGGAGAAGGAACCTTATATCCGATTTTGACAAGGTTAGATAAAAAGGGATTTGTTCTATGCAGAAAAGCAAAGTCACCCTTAGGTCCGATACGAAAGTATTACAGTATTACAGAATCTGGAAAAGATAATTTAGAACGGTTTAAAGAGGCGTATATACAAATTATGCGAAAGGCAAATAAAATATTATTTACGGATGGCATACAACTAGAAGCTATGAAAGAGGTCTTAATTGAAGGAGGAGATGGAAGATGTTAGACACATTAGCAATGGCAGGACAGTTGACGGGAGAATATAAAAAAGTATTTGAAACAGCAGATATGTATAGTATGGGAAACGGAAGCAGCACAAAGGGAAGAGATGAAAGGCTCATGGATTTGTATGATATTTTAATGGAAGCGCAGAAAGAAGGCAAATCTGTGGAAAAAATTGTCGGGGATGATATGGAGAAGTTCTGTAAGGAGTTTTTTGCAGAAGAGAAAAATTATTTTGGGGAGATATTGATTAAAGGCTATAACATTGCACGAGTAGTGTTTGGATTTTCTATATTGGAATTTTTTCTGGCAGAAGAGGGAGATATATGGAATATGCAGGCAAATATATTTCCATTTATATTAGGGTTAATGATTGGATGTATAGTTACAGTATTTTATAAATTTGTATTACAGCCGATTATTTTTAAAAATAGAAAAATAAATCCTACAATACACTCATGGATAATTATCGGTGTTTTTATAGCTGCGTTTATAGGTTCTATCTGTTTGGGCGTATTTTGGGCAGATGCAGAACTGTATGTGAATAATATTGCAGTTTTGCTTATAAGCGGTGGATATATTCTTTTGTATCTGCTTGTTCGGTCTGTATGGAGAATTCGCACATATGGCAGAGCTTTTGGTATTCATAAAGAAGAAAAGCAGTTAGAAAAAGAGTTTAATGAGGAAATAGACAGAAAAGAAACTTTACAGATTAATGCACAGGTATTGGCAAAGGAGTTTGCAAAAAAGAACGCTAAAAATCGCAGGAAAGGAAAATCAGAATATACGCAACAGGAGTTTGCAGAAATGATTCGTAAGCAACAAAGCAGGTCTAAAAAAGGAAATATCGTATTGATGATGGCTATAGTCGTTGTTCCTTGTATATTCGAGATGGTTATCAATGATATTGTTGAGGGATTGATATATGGTGCAATAACGGCGGTTATTGAGTTCTTTATATGGAGATTTTTTTCTAGATTTGCAGAAGAAGCGGCAAATGCTCAATTGTATATTTTAGAGGAATGCGAAAAACAGGGAATGAATGTTATAGAATATAAAAAAAGTATTGAAAAATAGCAGGAAGTCAATTAGGCTAGATTTATAGATTTTTCTTAATCTAAAATATGAGAAATAGAGGGTGATGAAATGATACAATGGATAAGTAAAGTTAAGAAAACAACTGCCTTAGCATTAGCGACAATATTGCTTGGAAATTCTGCAGCAATCTCTGCTGCAGATACAGAAGCAGTTGGGCAATCAAATATGCAGAAAGTACAAGAATACAGTGGCGAAGAATGTGTTGTTTCGGATGCATATATGTATGAACAGGAAGAATTGTTTGCCGGATATGTAGAAAGAGCCTTTTATGGGAATTTGGGAGTCTCTTTTTATGGCATATCTGCCAGAGAAGAATTAAGTGTACCTAGTCAGATACTTTATGATTATTTAAAAGAAAAGATTGAAAGTGTAGCAAAAGGAGAAATTTCTTCCACTGTATTTAGCGTAAGTAAGCAAAGGATGGAGCGGTGGGAGAAAAATGGTGTACAAATTCGTTGGACGGCTGAAGACTTAGGTGTTGACAGCTTATGGGATTCTGGAAGCATAAGTGCAGAAGCAATGACCGCTTTTAAAAGCAAAGCATGGGGGCAGTTTGAATTTTCAAAGGTTTTAGATGCTCTGATGCATGATTGTCCATATGATATGTATTGGTTCAATAAGCTTGTGGGAGCTTCTAGCAATTACAGCATCAGTTTAAGTGGAGACGAATTGATATTAGGAGATATGAACCTTTCTTTTGCAGTAGCAGATGCATATAAATTATCGGAAGATACCAGTGGACTTACAGCAGATACAGCAAAAACGGCAGCCACTACAACAGCGGCTGCTAATGCGCAGGCAATCGCAGAAAAATACGCAGACTTGTCGGATGAAGATAAGCTGAAAGCATATCGGGATGAGATATGCGCTCTGGTATCCTATAATGATGATGCGGCAAGCAGCAATTATAATGGTGGCTATGGAGACCCGTGGCAGTTGATTTATGTATTTGATGGAGATAGTAATACGAATGTAGTTTGTGAAGGCTATGCAAAAGCCTTTCAGTATCTTTGCGATATGTCGTCCTTTACCAGTAATAGAATCAGTTGCTATAGTGTTTCCGGTGTCATGTCCGGTGGTACAGGTGCAGGCGGGCATATGTGGAATATTGTTACCATGAAAAATGCCAAAAACTATTTAGTGGATATTACAAATAGTGATGAAGGCACTATCGGTCAGGATGGAGGTCTGTTTTTATCCGGTGTGGATGGAAGTGTAGAGGAAGGATATACATTTACCATTTATAATCAGGATATTCGGTTTACCTATGCTGACGATATAGTGGAATTGTGGGGAAATGATGGTATTCTTGTTTTAGCTGATAAGGACTATGATTCGTCTGATGCAGAAGTGGCAAAAACAGATATTTCTCTGGCGGAAATTACAGTGGATGGATGTACATACAGTGGTCTGGAATTAGAGCCTGCGATTACAGTAGTTTTAGATGGTGTGGAACTAAAAAAGGACAAAGATTATAGTATTGTTGCCTATGAAAATAATATTCATGCAGGAGATAATGCCTCTGTTACGATAGAAGCTGTGAAAAATAGTGAGTATATCGGTTCTGTAACAAAAATGTTTACAATAAGTCCAAAGGCTGTGAATTCTCCTGTTATTGAAGGGATAGAAAGTAGTTACTTGTATACAGGAAATGCCATAGAGCCAGCTGTTATAGTAAAGGATGAAGATACAGTTTTATCTGAAAATGAATATACTGTAAGCTATAGTAACCATGTAAATGCCGGCACAGCGACACTTACGATTGCAGACAGAGAGGGCGGAGATTATCTTGTAGGCGGTTTTGATTTAGAATATACAATAAATAAGGCCGTTCCGGTCATAGCAGAAGTGCCTGTGGCAGAAGCAATTACAGTTGGAGAACTGTTAAGCGCATCAGTATTAAAAGGCGGCAGTGCAGTACATGGGGAAAAAGCTGTGGAAGGAAGCTTTGCATGGAAGGATGCATCTGTTAAACCGATGGAATCAGACAGTAATATGACGGCATATACAGTTGTGTTTACACCGGTAGATATCAGAAATTATGAACCGGTAGAAATATCTGTAATGTTGACGATAAATCCCATGAAAGACAATACAGGAAACAGCTCTGGAAATGCTTCAGAAAATTTACCTGAAAATAAACCAGTCGAAGATGCACCAAACACAGGAACTATTTTTACAGATAGCAAGAATCAGGCAAGCTATAAGATTATAAAATCCGGATTTACAGGAGGCTGTGTGGAATATATAAATCCGGTAAATAAAAATGCTAAAAAAGTGATAATTCCTGCCACAGTAACATTGAATGGAATTACCTATAAGGTAACAAGTATTGCTAAAAATGCCTTTAAAAATAATAAAAAAGTAACGCAGATAACCATTGAAAAAAATATTGAAAAAATCGGGGCAAATGCATTTTATGGATGCAAGAAATTAAAAAATATCACCATTAAAACAAAAAAATTAACAGCTAAGACAATAGGTAAAAATGCATTCAAAAATACATACAAAAAAGCAACGGTTAAAGTTCCAAAAGCAAAATGGAATGTGTATAAATCGTTGTTGAAGAAAAAAGGTATAGGAAAAAATGCGAAAATAAAAAAATAATTGGGTTTAAAATATTGAGGTGAAAAAATGAAAAAAGAAACAGGGCTGGATTATATATGGTTAGCATTATATGCTTTTGGCGGAATCGGTTTAGAAGTGATTTTAGCATTTGGGTTAGAGCCTGCATTGTATGGTGCACAGATGTCTGACTGGTTATTATGGCAGCATATATTGCACTGGATATTGACCTGCATAGTATGGGGAACAGTAGGTGTGGTATTAATAAAATATGCAAAGAAAAGCTATCAGTTTGATATCTTGCAAAAAGGTGAAAAAATGAAAAGCTGGCAATGGGGATTCGTTGTTTTCTTTGTTGTATTGAGCTTGTTTATATCGTATCTGGATTGGAATGGTTCAAAGCTGATAATTGAATTTTATGCCAATGGCTGGCTGAAGTTTATTTTTCAGTACATATATTATGTATTTGAAACTTTTTTGGTAATGCTGATTTTAATATTTGGACAAAGAGCCTTTGAGTTGTGGTTTCATAAACCCAATATTCCTTATGGAGGAATTGTTTTAGCACTTACATGGGGGATAGCACATTTCTTTACAAAGGATATAATGACAGGAATTTTGTGTATGATTTCGGGATTTGCTTTTGGAAGTGTGTATTTGCTGGTGAACCGAGATGTTAGGAAAGGGTTTTGGATATTGTTTGTTATGTTTGTATTGTAGATTTTGATTTGCTCATTATAAACATGCAAATCGGAAGTTTCTTTGTTGCAGAAATATGGTAGAAATGTTGCAGACACCATTCATCACATTGTAAATTCCCATAGAGCCTTGTATACTATTTATCAGACAAATGTTGTATACAAATAAAGGCTAGGGAAAGGTGAGAGTGATGATTCAGGAAAGAATATTAGATTTAGTTGAATATGGTTTGGTAACAGGATTAATTGAAAAAGCGGACGAAATTTATACAGTAAACCGTTTGTTAGAATTATTCCGTTTAGACGATTTAGAGGATGAGGTTGTAGCAGCGCGTGTGAACAAGACAGCTATGACAAGAGAAGAAGCAGAAGCTTCATTAGAAAATATCTTAAGTGATATGTTAGATTATGCTTATGAAAATGGCATTACAGAAGAAAATAGCGTAGTATATCGTGACTTATTCGATACAAAAATCATGAGCATGTTAATGCCAAGACCTAGTGAGGTAAGAGGTAAATTTGCATCTCTTTATGAAAAAGATCCAAAGGAAGCAACAGATTACTATTATACTTTAAGCTGTGACAGCGATTATATCCGTAGATACCGTATCAAAAAGGATTTAAAATGGACAGCAGATACAGAATACGGCACATTAGACATTACAGTAAACTTGTCTAAGCCGGAAAAAGATCCAAAAGCTATTGCGGCAGCAAAATTAGCAAAACAGAGTGGATATCCAAAATGTTTATTATGTAAGGAAAATGAAGGTTATGCAGGTCGCGTAAATCATCCGGCAAGACAGAATCATAGAATTATGCCAATTACTATCAACAATAGTGACTGGTTCTTCCAGTATTCTCCATATGTATACTACAATGAGCATTGTATCGTGTTTAATTCACAGCACACACCAATGAAGATTGAAAGAGCTACATTTGGAAAATTATTAGATTTTGTGACACAGTTCCCACATTACTTTGTAGGCTCTAATGCAGACCTTCCAATCGTAGGTGGTTCTATCTTAAGTCACGACCATTTCCAGGGTGGACATTATGAATTTGCTATGGCAAAAGCGCCTGTGGAAAAAGAAATTTCCTTCGAGGGCTTTGAAGATGTAAAAGCGGGTATTGTAAAATGGCCTATGTCCGTTATTCGTTTAGATTGTGCAGATTCTAGTCGTTTAGTGGAATTAGCAGATAAGATTTTACTTGCATGGAGAGGTTACACAGATGAAGCTGCATTCATTTTTGCAGAGACAGATGGTGAACCACACAATACCATTACACCAATTGCAAGAAAACGCGGGGATATGTTTGAGTTAGATTTAGTTCTTCGTAACAACATCACAACCGAAGAGCATCCATTAGGTGTATACCATCCACATGCAAAATTACATCATATCAAGAAAGAGAATATCGGCTTAATCGAGGTTATGGGTCTTGCCGTTCTTCCGGCTCGTTTAAAGGATGAGATGGCTGCATTACAGGAAGCCATTGTATCCGGTGCAGATCTTCGTGCAGACGAGGCATTGGAAAAGCATGCAGACTGGGTGGATGAATTCAAGGTTAAATATGACAGCATTACAAAGGAAAATGTAGAAGAAATCGTACAGAAAGAAATCGGTTTAGTATTCTCAGAAGTATTAGAGGATGCTGGTGTATACAAATGTACCGAAGAAGGCAGAAGCGCATTTATGCGTTTTGTAGAAAGTGTATAATAGAATATTGATTGTATAGAAAAGAAACATGCTATCTATGTAGGGAGGAATGTAGGTAGCATGTTTTTTTATATATGCTATAATAGGAGATGTTTGCAAGGTATTGTCGAGCCTAGTGCGAGTAATCCTGTGCACAATAAAGAATAGGATTTTTTAGCGAAAGAGGAGAGGATATTTATGAAGAAAAATTTTACACAAAAAATGTGGCTATTAGGAATATGTATGATACTTTTCATATTTATGGGGTCTACATTACATATCCATGCATCACAAGTAAAAGCAGAGATGGCAGTTACGAGTATTAGTAATGCCAATGAATTGAAAATGATAAAAGAGAATTTGGGTGGCAATTATAAGCTGGTAAATGATATTGTATTAACCGATGCAGAGTGGGAATCCTTAGGTAAGTTTGAGGGGACATTAGATGGTGCAGGATACAAGATATCTGGATTGGCTTCTAGTAAGGGACAGGGATTATTTACAAATGTATCGAAAACAGGTATCATTAAAAACCTGACTTTGGAAGGGAATATTATAACAGAATCTACAACGGCACTTTTAGTAATGAGTATAAATCAAGGAATCATAGAGAATTGTGTAATACAGGGAAGTATAAAGCAATTGACTGAGGATAATTCTACCATTCACATAGCAGGATTTGTTCAATCCAATTACGGTATGATAAAAGGCTGTGTGAATGAAGCTGAGCTTTATAGAGAATCGACACTTTCGTTTAAGTCTCATTCTATCAGTGGAATTACAGCCTTAAATATGGGAACTGTTGATAATTGTATAAATGAAGGAAAAATTCATGGTATAGCAGGGAGCATGGTAGGAATTGTAGGAACTAATAATTATATTATTACAAATTGTCTAAATACAGCAAATATCGTAAATGCGCCGAATGAAGAGATTTATTATGGGACTGCTTCAGCAGGAATTGCAGGAAGTAGTGTTGGAATTATTTCGAATTGTATAAATCAAGGGGATGTAACAACATATGGTAGGGAAGATATGTACGAGAATAATGAAAATGGTGGTACATCACTTAGATGGGGGGCTGGAGATGCAGCAGGGATAGTTGTGAGTGTTTCAGGAGAACATTCTAAGGGAGCTGTTGTAGGCTGTACCAATAAGGGAAGAATACAAGGTTTTAACTATGCAGCGGGGATTTGTGCACAGGTAAATCAGGGTTCAACAGGAATGTTAGATGAAGAAGAACTCTATAAATATCATGCAAGAGGATTGATAGCGAATTGTAACAATGAGGGAGAGATTGTTGCTAAATCTAGTGCAGGTGGTATTGTAGGAGAGGCAATAAACGAACCATATATCTTAAAATGTATAAATAATGGAAAGATTATAGCAAAGTTTGCTGCAGGTATTGTAGAGCGTATTACACCAGAAATGTGGTTGAATGATGAATTAGTATCCGGATATAAGGCAGTGATAGAGGATTGTATTAATAATGGTAAAATAGGAGATGGAAGTGGATGGGCGGCAGGAATAGTACATAGTATATATGCGCATGAGGATAATCCTGCAGTTGTAAGGCGCTGCACAAATAATGGAGAAATTTTAGCTAAGGAATATGAAGCATACGAATATTATTATAAGCAGGCAAGTGGAGTTGCAAATACTATAAAGAATACAATTGTGGAAGAGTGTGTCAATACAGGTACAATTGAAGGTGCTGGAGCAGCTGGGTTAGTAGAAGATGCAACGGATAGTTCATTTGTAAATTGCCTAAATCGGGGGAAGATTATTGGACATTATGCAAAGGGACTGGGAAGTGCATCTTCTAATAATGAGTATATAGGATGTTGTAGCACCGGTTGTGTAGAAGGAGAGGAAAAAGATGCGTTAGTTATGCCAAGAAGCGATGAGGATATTGCTGTTACGGTAAATAATTGTTATTACACAAAGCAAGCTGGAGAAAGTACGATAGGACTAGGCTGTTATGTAGATGAGGAAAGTAGTGGTAATATAGATGCTTATAAGGGATTAGACTTTACAAATGTATGGACAATAAAAGAAATAGATGGTGTAAATACGCCGGTGCTGCAAGAAAAAGAATTAGAAATGCCGGATTCTTGTTTAGAAAATACGGATATAAAGGTAACCGGAGAAACCTATGATATAAAGGCGGCTTCAGGAGAATTATTTTTGATTGAATTGGAGAAATATGGAGATATGGGAGGTGTAGATCTTTACAATAAGTATTATGCAAATATGCCCGGAAAAGTAAAGTTTTATGCAGTATTTATGGATGGAAAAGTACAAACAGGTGAAATATCTGTGTATAAGGATATCAATGAGGCGGATTTTATATTTCCTGATACGATAAAAGGATATGTATATAATGGACAGGCTAGGGAGCCGAGTGGATCTGTATATTTAAGTGATGACAAGGGAGGGGTACTGTATAATCTGAAAAAAGAGATAGATTATACCGTTACTTATGCCAATAATATAAACGCGGGAACAGCGTCTGTAATTATAACTGGCAAAGGCTATTGGACAGGAAGTATAACAAAGGAATTTACAATAAAAGGTGTGCCAATAGAGGAGGCAGCTATAATTTTGCCCAAAGAATCCTATGTATATAAAGGAGAGCCAATACGACCTAATGTGACCGTTCGGTATAAAGGGAATGAGTATAAAGAAAATGTAGATTATACTGTAACCTATACGAATAATGATAAAATCGGTACAGCAACGGTAACAGTAACCGGTATAGGAAGCTGTTATGGAAGTGCAACAGAAAAATTTACGATAAAGATAAAAAAGGGAACGGAATATACATTAGGAGATTATAAGTATAAAATTCTAAATAATCAAGAAGTGGTATGTATTGGATTACATAATACAAAGCTTACGCAGGTGAATATACCAAAAAGTATAAAGCTTGGAGGGAAGAATTTCTATGTAGAAGCTATTGAGAAAAAAGCTTTCTATAAGAATAAGTCGATAAAAACCGTAACCCTTGGCTATAGTATAGAGTCTATTGGAGAGTCTGCATTTGAAGGCTGTACGAATCTGTCGAAGGTTAAGATGGATGAAAATGTGAAACAAATAGGAAAAAAAGCCTTTAAGGGCTGTAAAAAGCTAAAGAGTATTGTGATTCCATTAGAGAATAGGAGTATTGGACAGGAGGCATTTAGAAATTGTACCAAGCTAAAAACGATTCATGTGGATGCCTATAATTTGAAAAAAATTGGCAAAAATGCATTCAAAAACATCAAATCAAAAGCCAAAATAAAAGTGTATTATTTGCAATATGAAAAATATAAAAAATTATTCAAAGGAAAAGGGCAAAGCAAGAAAACAAAATTTGTAAAATTTTTATAGAAAAGAAACATGCTATCTATGTAGGGAGGAATGTAGGTAGCATGTTTTTTTTAGAAATCTCTTGTATTTAAAGTACATGGTTATTATAATGTGTATATCTCTTGCAAATTCTTATGCAAGATATCTGTGAAATCCGGCAAATCGCCAGAAATTCATTTTGATAATTTAATAGGAACTATAGAAAAAAGTTGTGTATTTGCTATAATAATAAAGAAAGGAAGATGTGAATGACAAATTGCAATACACCTTATGATGATGTATTTCGTACCATGCTGGTAGATTGTAAAAGCCTTATAATTCCAATGGTAAATGAAATATTTGGGGAACATTACACCGGAAAAGAGAAAATTGTTCTTAAGGAAAATGAAATTTTTTTGCGTCAGCAGCAAGGGTATCTTACAAAATACCCGTCTTAAAAGTAGTAAATTATGATATTGATACGATTTTTGAAAAGAACCTGCTATTTTTGTTGCCCTTTCATATCTTTTCATACGAAAATCAGTTAGAAGCATTAGATAAAAATGAAGAAAAACTACAAAAACTCAAGAAACTGTATGTAAGAATTGTAGGTCGATTAGAAAAATTGTGTATGGTAGGAAAGATAGATGAGTATACAAAAATAACTATATGTGAAATGTCAGAAAAGGTAGTAAATCACTTGGCATTCAAATATGAGAATGTAAAAAAGGAGGTTGCAAGTGTAATGGGCGGAAAAGTATTAGATCATGAAGCAAAGCGAATATTTTTGCGTGGAGAAGCAAGTGGGAAAATAGAAGGGAAAATAGAAGGAAAAATAGAAGGAAAAATAGAGGAAGCCAGATTGAATGCATTAGAATTGTTTAAAAACGGAGCGAGTTTTGAGATGGTTGAAAAATCTATTAAAAGCCTTAGTCATGAGGAACTGATAGAACTTAGTAATCAGGTGAAGAAAATCAAAAATAAGTAAATGCAGGTCTAGGCAAATAAAAAAGGATTTATTTTAAATGCTGTGGTAGATATTTCTGTGGTTGTATTTAAAAGTAGAATCCGCTATACTAAAACACAGTACAATGTAGAAAAAGGAGATAACATGAGCATTTACGATACTTTGAATGAACCCCAAAAAGAGGCAGTTTTACATACAGAAGGTCCCGTACTGATTTTAGCGGGTGCAGGTTCTGGAAAGACCAGAGTTCTTACCCATAGAACAGCATATCTGATAGAAGAAAAAGGGGTAAATCCCTACAATATCATGGCGATTACCTTTACCAACAAAGCCGCAGGGGAGATGCGGGAGCGAATCAATACCATGGTAGGATATGGTTCTGAAAGTATCTGGGTTACTACTTTTCATTCCACCTGTGTTCGCATTTTGAGACGGCATATCGACAGATTGGGATTTGACACTAATTTTACTATATATGATGCAGACGATCAGAAAACCTTAATGAAGGATATCTGTAAACGCTTAGAAATTGACACAAAACGATTCAAAGAAAAAATGTTTTTAAGTGTGATTTCTTCTGCAAAGGATGAAATGATTGGACCTACAGAGTTTACCTTGAATGCCACAGGGGATTATGCTAAAGAGATGCAGGCGAAAGTCTACAGAGAATATCAGCAGGCATTAAAGAAAAACAAAGCATTAGATTTTGATGATTTAATATTCTATACAGTAGAGCTATTTAAGACCGATGCACAGGTACTTGAGCATTATCAGGAGAGATTTCGTTATATTATGGTGGATGAGTATCAGGATACCAATACGGCACAGTTTCAGTTGATACATTTGTTGGCAGGAAAATATCGAAATCTCTGTGTAGTGGGTGATGATGACCAGTCCATATATAAGTTCCGTGGAGCAAATATTTATAATATTTTGAATTTTGAAAAATATTTTTCGGATGCAAAGGTAATTAAACTAGAGCAAAATTACCGTTCTACTCAGAATATCCTAGATGCAGCCAACAGCGTAATTGCAAATAACCGAGGCAGAAAAGAGAAGCGACTTTGGACTGCTAACGGAGTGGGAGAAAAAATTGCGCTTCGTCAATTTGAAAACGGTTACGATGAAGCAGATTTTGTGGCAAAAGATATTACGGAAAAGGTTTATAAACAGAACTTTAGCTACAAGGATTGCGCAATATTATATCGTACAAATGCCCAATCCCGTTTATTTGAAGAAAAATTTGTGGTTTCTAATATTCCATATAAAATTGTAGGTGGTGTAAATTTCTATGCCAGAAAAGAAATCAAGGATTTATTGGCATATTTAAAAACCATTGACAATGGATTAGATGATTTGGCAGTTCGTCGAATCATTAATGTACCAAAAAGGGGAATTGGTGCTACTACATTAGGTAGGGTTCAGGAATATTCTATTGCTCATGGAATAAGTTTTTATGAGGCATTAAAGGAATCTGAAGATATAGCTGCTATTGGAAAAGCAAGTGCTAAAATTCGTCCATTTGTATTGTTTATTCAGTCTATGCGCAGTAAGCTGGGATTGATTAGCTTGACAGAATTGCTGGAGGAAATCATTGATAGTACAGGCTATGTGGAAGAATTAGAAGCGGAAGATACGGATGAAGCAAGAGCGAGAATCGAAAATATTGACGAATTAATCAGTAAAATTGCAGCTTATGAAGATGTGGAAGAAAACCCTACTTTAAGTGGATTTTTAGAAGAAGTGGCATTGGTTGCAGATATTGACAGTCTGGACGAGAACAGTAATTATGTAGTGTTAATGACATTACATAGTGCGAAAGGTTTGGAATTTCCAAATGTGTACTTAGCAGGTATGGAGGATGGACTTTTTCCAAGCTATATGTCGATAATGTCCGATAATCCTATAGAGGAAATAGAGGAAGAACGACGGTTGGCTTATGTAGGAATTACAAGAGCAAAAGAAAATCTGGCAATTAGTTGTGCAAGACAGCGAATGGTTCGTGGAGAAACGCAATATAATAAGATATCCCGTTTTGTAAAAGAGATTCCGCAGGAGCTATTGTCTGATGAAATCAAGAGAATAAAACCAGATGCGCTTCCTACTTTTTCTAAGCAAAATACCTTTATGCAGGCAAAAGCAGCTTTTCGTGCAAAGCCGGCGGCTGTTACTGGCAGTCGTGCACCACAAAACTTTGGCACAGCCAAAAAAGAACCTTTGAACTATAGCGTAGGTGACACTGTGCAGCATATCAAGTTTGGCGAAGGTGTTGTAAAACAGATTGTAGAAGGCGGCAGAGATTATGAGGTTACTGTAGATTTTATAACAGCAGGTACCAAGAAAATGTTTGCTTCTTTTGCAAAATTGAAAAAAATATAAAAATGTAATTTTTTATTGGTGATTGGGGAAAGATATGATATAATAATCATAATATAAATGAACATTTAGAGGTTTAGGAAAGAAACCTCTGGCAAATAAACAAAAAGGAGTAGACGACATGAATAAAGTAGACGAATTTTTAACCATGACCAAATTGAATGAATTACTCAAAAAAAGAGAAAGTGAAGAAAAGAAAGCCAGCAGAGTGGTATGGATTTTTGCAATTGTTGGAATTATTGCAGCAATCGCAGTAGCTGCTTATGCAATCTACAAATTCTTTACACCGGATTATTTAGAGGATTTTGAAGACGAATTTGAGGATGAGTTCGAGGACGATTTCTTTGACGAAGAGGACGATGTCGAAGTTTAATAAACAAAGAAACGATACAGGGGTCGCAGAAATTGCGGCCTTTTCGTTTGCAATATAGGAAGGATTTATAGCATGAAAAAAGGACAGGAATATAAGGGAATAATTGAGAGAATGGTATTTCCTAATAAAGGAATTGTACATATAGAAGATAAGGATGTAGTTGTAAAAAACGGAATTATCGGACAGACTGTAAATTTTCGGATTAATAAAATTCGTAAAGGAAAATGTGAAGGGCAGTTGTTAGAGGTTGTAGAAAAATCTTTAATTGAATTAGATAAGCCGACTTGTGAACATTTTGGTATCTGTGGCGGCTGTACTTATCAGAATCTGGCTTATCCTGTACAGGCAAAGTTAAAGGAGAATCAGGTAAGAGATCTTTTAGAGCCGGTATTAGCACAAGCCGGTAAAGATTTTGATGTACTTTTTGAAGGAGTAAAGGACAGTCCAAGGGAATTAGAATATCGAAATAAGATGGAATTTTCTTTTGGAGATACTTATAAAGATGGACCATTAGCTCTCGGAATGCATAAGCGGGGCAGTTTTTATGATATCGTCAATGTAGAGAATTGCCGGATTGTGGACGAAGATTATCGTCGAATTTTAGTTTGTGTGCAGAAATTTTTTGAAGAAAAAGGAATTTCATTTTATCATAAGCTTCGACATGAAGGCTATCTTAGACATTTATTAGTACGAAAAGCAGTAAAAACAGAAGAAATATTGATTGCACTTGTGACTAGCACGCAGACAGACGATTTTGATGAAGAGGCTGTTTTGCAGGAATTTAAAAATAGAGTTTTAGAGCTGCCATTTGATGGTACAGTCGCTGGTATCTTGCATATCAAGAATGATAGTCTTGCAGATGTAGTACAGAGCGATGAAACGGATATTTTGTATGGTCAGGATTATTTTTATGAAGAGTTATTAGGATTAAAATTTAAAATTACACCATTTTCATTTTTTCAGACAAATTCACTTGGTGCAGAGGTACTTTATGCAACGGCAAGGGAGTTTATCGGCGAGGCAATTGGAAATACAGGAGAAAAAAAGAGCACAGTGTTTGACCTGTACAGCGGAACAGGGACGATTGCGCAGATGCTTTCACCGGTAGCGAATAAAGTGATTGGTGTTGAAATTGTAGAAGAAGCTGTAGAAGCGGCGAAGGAAAATGCTGCATTAAACGGTCTTGTGAATTGTGAGTTTATTGCAGGTGATGTATTAAAGGTTATTGACAATATTGAGGAAAAACCGGATTTTATTGTCTTAGATCCGCCAAGGGACGGTATTCATCCGAAGGCACTTGAGAAGATTATTAAATATGGTGTGGATAAAATGCTTTATATTTCCTGTAAACCGACCAGTCTGGCAAGGGATTTAGAGGTATTACAGGCAAGAGGGTATGAGGTGAAACGGTTGTGTTGTGTAGATATGTTTCCATTCACAGCAAATATTGAAACCGTTTGTCTGCTTTCGAGGAAACCTTGATTTTCTGCGGTTTGTGGGATAATAAAGAAAGATAATGGACGTGTGTTTTCTGGTCTTTTGAATGAAACATTTGAATATTGAAACAGTGGGGTGGTTTGAAACCTTGCTGAATAATAGGCTTTTGCTAAAAGGTATCACTTTTGCGAAAATGTATGATACCTTCTGGCAGAAGCCTTTTTATATAAAGATAACTTGACCTGCAAATCTTACGGGTGTAATATTTAAGAGAGTATATTGTATTGTAGGAGAAAATTTTTTTGTTCAAAAATCTTACGGATGTAATAATTAAAACTCTGTACATTGAAAATCAGGATTTTACCATATTAGAAAAAGAACGGAGGTCTATATGAAAGAAAAAAGGAGAGGCATGGAAATGAGACTATGCATGATACCAATACTTCTGAGTTGTACTATTTCGGGGTGCAATGATACACCCCCGGAAGAAACACAGATTGATGAAAACATCATTGAGGTTCAGGAGATGACAGAAAATTCTCAGGAGAATGCGGAAGAAATTATAGAAATCTGTGTGGATCTTTATAAAGAAGCAGCAGAACAAAATAAGATAGCTGATTTGGAAATGATTCGAAGTATTGTTAATCGCCTTGGAGAAAATGGATATCCGGCTGTTGACAGCAGAAATCAAATTAACATGACGGAACCAGAGAAGGTAGTGGAATTCTGCGAAAAGGTGGATGCACAGGAGGAAGCAGAAATAACGATTCTTGAAGTCAGTTATTTGGGGGGATTTGTAAAATACGATTTGCACACAAAAGACGGAAATGTAGACGTGGTCAGAAGTTATTACAAGTACGAAAACGGAAATAT
>JAGALK010000087.1 GCA_017625255.1 Lachnospiraceae bacterium | reverse complement strand
GTGGTGTATTTTGTATTTGGTCATACTTAATTATACCACGAATGGCAGGTTCTTCGGAGCCTGCTTTTCGCTTTTGTTGCATAAAAAAGGAGCCGCTGCTCCATAGATGATTACTCATCTATTTTGCAACAGCCCCTTTCTATTCTTAACACGGTCTAAGACAACAACAATTACACAGCACATTTAACAGCAGCATGCTCACACACCAGTTTCCTGAGCCAGCATAAGGTCTCTCATAACTGCTTCCCATATGCTGATACCATGTACCGCCATAATCTAAGTGTTGTTTAAACTGACGATATTCCATATTACTTGGTTCTAAAGTAACTGCCCGGTCAATATGCTCTTTTGCTGTAACATTATTGCCCATTCCGGCATTTGCCATAGCACTGTAATAATACCAACGAGCTCCTCGTTCTGCAAATGGAATAGAATTTAAGACATTTAAAGCCTCTGCATAATGACGATTAGCGATATAATTTGCCGCAGCCTGCATTTGTATGGAATCATTCTGACTGCGCGAACTATATCCGCCATAAGTCCGATTTCCACCATATCCATAAGTACCGCTTCCTGTATTTCCATAACTATAACCATTTCCGCCATAGCTGTATCCCTGCTGTTTCTCCTTCATAATCTGATCATATGCCTGTTGTACCTGCTTAAACTTCTCTTCTGCCTGTTCTTTATTGGGATTATTTATATTGGCATCCGGATGGTATTTCCGGCTCAATGTACGATATGCTTTCTTAATTTCCTCATCACTGGCGCTTTGTGTTACTCCAAGCACCTCATAGGGATTTAACATTTTACTTTCCTCTCCTGCTCTTCTTTTCCTGTAATTTTTTCTTTTTTAACTGAAGATATTCATATTTTGACCATACGCCAGAATACAATACATTCCGCAAAATATCCGCATGCATAAGTATTGGCAGTCTTTCAAAAGACTTGGCACATTCTGACATCATACTGGTTAAAAGAAGCCTTGCAAAAGTCTCGAAATCTTCTTTTTTCTCACAAACCATATGCGTAAATGGATTATATTCCCGATTCTTTTGATCCTTTTCTAAATCTTCGTATGCATCCATAAGATAAATAAATTTTCCAAGATAAAAGCTTAAGCATCTTAATTCCTCGGACCACTCATCCTCTTTCCAGTCAAAAATATCACCCATCATTTCGCCTGTAAGACCGGCAATAACATCTAAATTCTGTTCTTTTGCGCCCTCTGCCTCATCCAGTCTTTGTATATATCGTTCTACCGCAGCTACCTGTCTTGGATACCTTTTGCTGATTCTCTCGTAATCCTTTTTGAGAATCTTCATCATCGCTTTTTTGGGATAGGATTTCTCATCCTTCCAATCGTCTTCTAAGCTCTGATATGCCAGTATCACATTCATTTCTGCGGCGTATTCTGTAGCTTCATTTATCCAGGCTGTCTGTTTTCTGGTGGGATGTAACGGACAGGTAAACGCTGCTTCTTCATGCTCTAACTCATACAATCCGGTAAGCAGAACTACAAGAAATGTCATGTCATAATTGAGAAGCATCTGTCCCTTAGTTCCACTGTTGCTTTTTAATTGCTGACATAATCCACAATAATACGCCTGATATGCTTTTTTACTATCCTCATCTAATTCTTTCCGGTTAATATTAATATATCCAAACATACGAGGTTTTCCTAACTTCTTTTGATAAACTCTATTTTACATTTTGGACAGGTAATACAAATTTTTCCACGCCCTTTTGGTACTCGTACCCGCTGCTTACACTGGGGACATTTAAAAAAACGATAAATCTTCTTCTGTGCCTGACGATTCTTAAAATTATTCCATTTCACCATCTGCTGGTAACGAAAATTTCTGTATTTTTGATTTTCCGACTGTCTTTTACTAATATTTTTAGAAAATGCCCGATAATAAGAATATACCAGCAATCCTAAGGAAAATAAATACAACAGCCAGCTATCTGCAAACATGGATATTACCATTAATGCAATGGTTACTCCTAAATATACCTTCGATAACTCATCAAAACCATAACGACCTAACATAAATCTTTGTAATCTTTCTTTCATCCTTTGCACCTTCATCTTCATATTTTAGACTTATGTTACGCTTCGCATCTGTCCCTGTCAACAAACCTATTGTCTTTTAAGAAACATTTTAGAAAATGTTTAGTAAATCCGTGTTTTTGCGCGCATGCTTTCCGGATTCTGGGCATGGGTAACGGCTGTATCCGCAGAAATCTGCATTTTCATATATGCGGAAAGTATTGCATCATCCATAGTCTGCATACCTTCTGTTTCTTGATTTTCCAAAGCGGATATCATCTGTGGAATCTTATCCTCTCTGAGCAGATTCTGCATATTTTTATCCATATATAAAATTTCATATACTGCACTTCTGCCTTCCATATCACACCTTGGCAGCAATTTCTGGGAGATAACTCCACGCAAAACTGCAGATAACTGTACACGGATCTGCTGTCTTCTATGCTCTGGAAATACTTCAATAAGCCGACGCAGAGTATCTTCTGTCTGATTGGTACAAAGAGAAGAAAATACTAAATGTCCGGTTTCTGCTGCTTTAATAACCTCTTCAATTATCTCTGTATCCGTAAGCTCTCCTACAAACAACACATCCGGATCCTGACGCATGGCAGATCTGACAGCATTTGCATAACATTTTGTATCTGTACCAATTTCTCTCTGGGAAACAATGCCTTTTCCATGGGATAAAAGGTATTCAATGGGGTTTTCTATAGTAATAATATTTTTCGTTTCATTTTGGGCAATATAATTCATCAGACTTGCTAAGGTTGTACTTTTTCCACTTCCGGCTTCACCTGTAATTAAAATCAATCCCTTTGATTTTTTTGTCAATGCCAGAATACTTTTGGGCAATTTAAGTTCTTCCGGTGTTGGTATCTGTGAAGAAAGTATTCGCAATGCTGCCGCATATGTACCTCTTTGCCGATAGGCATTGATACGAATTCTGCCGACTCCTTTTAAAGAAACCGCTGAATCAAATTCCCCTTCTTCTTCCAATTCCTGCCACTGCTCTTTTGTAAAAACAGATTTTAACATATCTTCTATTTCCTGTACTAAACAGATATCCTCTGACTGTGGAACCATTTTCCCATGAATTCTAAACATAATCGGACTATCTGCAATCATATGAATATCAGATACTTTTTTGTCATATGCATTTTGCAGTATTTCTTCTATTTTCATGTAAAAACCTCGTTTCTTCTGTATTCATTATTAGTTTTTATTATAATCCAATTCACCCTAAAAAAAAAGAGTAAAAGATACCGTACAACAGATTTGTCGTACGGCATCTTTATTATTTTATCAATATACTATTTTACTTTGTAATTCTTGGTTTTTGCATTCTTTAAGAGCTTCTTATAAGCAGATTTCTTTGCTTTTGGAACCTTAAAGGCTGCATTTTTCTTAATCTTAGCAAAAGCATTTTTTCCAATAGATTTTACGGCTTTTCCTTTGATCGTAATCGTCTTTAATTTCTTACATCCATAGAATGCACTTGCATTAATCTTGGTTATATTTTTACCAATAATAACCTTGGTTGCCTTTGTCTGATTCTTAAACGCATTTTTGCTGATTTCAGTTACTTTAAATTTTATTCCATCATATGTAATAGAATCCGGAATTGTAATAGATTTCAATTTTGTTTTCTTTGACTTAACACCGGTTACGGTTACAGTTTTAAGCTTATCTGTACAAGCAGTAACTTTATACGCAATATTCTTTGCAACTAAAGCCTTGCCTACATACTGTGCCAAAGGATCTTCTTTCTCACCAGCTCCCGGATTTGGTGATGGAACCGGTGTAATTATACTATTATCACCTGATGGATCCTTAATATCAGAATTATTATTGTTATTATCGTTATTATTGTTATTATTATCGTCATTGTTATTATCCGGTATTTCCTCTGGATCATCCTCCGACTGAACATACAATACGATATCTGCAATATTTAAATATGCATTCGCAGGCGCATTATAACGGATAAATCTACAGGTTACAGGTTCTTCTAATTCGATAGTCTGGTAACCATCAAGTGCTGATTTAATCGTATAGAGCTTATCCCATGTCTTACCATCCTCAGAGCTGTAGAAAATACCACCCTCTAATCGGTCTAAATAACCACTTCTTCCTGCATAAGCAATTTTTACGATAGTCTGTTCTTCTTCAAACTCAATCTTTGTCCATGAAGCTCCACTGTCCCAGCCACCGTCTGCTGTCAATAAATCCGGATAAGTAGATGCATCGCCATCCCATGCATATTCTGCATGTGTGCCTGCGTTGGAAGAACTGCTTGTGATAGTTCCTGTACTGTTGTCAATTGGTGCCTGTTTTAATACAAGTGCTGCTTTAGCTTTTGCTAATTCTGCAATAGCTGTTTCAATATCTGCTGCTGTTGCATTTTCATTTGTAAGTACTGCATTTGCAGCTTCTAATTTTGCTTTTAATACTTTGTAGCTTCTTCTTGTATAGTCAGCCTCCACAACATTTCCAGCTAAAGCAATCTGCTGTTTTAATGGTGCATAGCTTACTAATGCTGCCTCTTTTGCTTTCATATTGTCAATAGCTGCAATAATTTCAGCTTCGCTTCCGCTTTCAGAAAGTGCTTCTAATGCAGCTTTGGCTGCTGCAAACTCTTTGTAGCTTGCTGCTGTATAGTTACTTTCTTTTAAAGTCACTACTTCTGTTAATACTTTATATACGGTGTATCCGTCAACAACCTCTACATAATCACTTGCTAACATAGCCGGAGCAATTTCAAATTTATCAAATCTTGGTGCGTAATCATCTACTACTTCACTGAATTTGTAAGAGTTATCATTAGAGAAAGAAATCGTATTTTCTCCTGCCTTCAATTCAACATCCATGATAACATTTTCAAATACTTCCCATGAATTTGTATTTCTAAAGTATACAGTTTCTGCTTCTGCACCATTTACAACTATCTGTGCATATCTTTCTACAAGGTCTGTATTATAAGGATGTACATAGTTGTTTCCTGAACTATCTTTCATGATTGGTGCCGGTTCATCATTGGTATAGAACATAGAAAGCTTGTATTTTCCAGCTTCTTTTACATTTACTTTCATTGTAAGTGTATTATCTGCATTTCCACCACCGATTCCGTCTACCACTTCACCATAGGAAGCCTGTGTAGTTTCCATAGCTGCTGCATCACCGGAAAGCTCACCGGCTTCTGCTTCTATTTTAAGTGTTGCAGATTCTGTTGCTGTATCATCCTTTACAAAGGAAATTGCATCTAATGCAACTACAGCATCACTATTAACAACGATAGTATTTGCACCTGCTGTAAGATAAATCTTTCCGACTTTTGCTTCTTTGAAGTTTCCTGCATCTGCTGTTACCGCAATATCAGCCAAAGAAAGTGTGTATGTACCTACTTTAGTATCTGCTTTTGCATCTTTACCATAGTCAAACGCAACTTTTCCGATATTCATATTTCCAGCTTCTGCTGCTTCATAAACCAATGTTGTATCATAGTAACCATCTTCTCTTACTACAACATTCACTTTCATTTCGCCTTTACCTTCTTTATAGCCGCCATCCTGATAGCCGGCTTTTTCCATACCGAAGGTATAGCCCTCTGCGGATAATTCTTCAAACTGAACCTCCGCTGCAACAGCTTTTTCTTCAGTTGCACCGGAATATACTAAGTCTAATTTATCCTGTGCAGCAATCTTACGAATAGTAGATGCTACATTGGTCTGGTCTGCACCATAGTGTGTTACAGTAATTGTATGTGTACCTGCTGTAAGATTTAATGCTACAGATTCATAATTAAAATATCCAAGTTTAACTGTAGATCTAAAGTTTAAGATATGCTCTTCTTCTCCATCTACAGTCAGCTTATTCTGTACAACTCGTCCAATTGCACGATTCTGTCCGCTTGCATCCTCTTCTAAGGTGACAGCGTTTACATATGGTGCTGCTACAGAATAGTAAACCTGTGCTTCATATACACCATTCTCAGGAACTGTTACAGTATATTCTACACCATCGTTTTCGCAAAGAATATTTGTAACATCTCCACGGTTAGAACGGGCAAGATCGCCTCCGCCTGTTCTTGTATTTTTGGTTGCATTTCCTAAAAGTGTTCCCTCTTCTGCTTCATAGGTAGCAGTCCAGTTTCTGGTATATGCAGTTGTTTCTGCTGTTTCTACACTGTCAGATGGTGTGATTACTGCAAAATAAGCATCTAATAAATCACAATCTTCCATAATAAGACTCAATGTGCCTGCATTGTTGAATGCTACATTGCCCTCAAATACTACAGGTGTTTCATAAGCAAATCCCTGATGTCCTGTATATTTGCTCTGATAAATCTTTACATGTGCACTCTTAGCATCTTTGAATGCCTCCTGTGCTTTTAAGTTTTTCAGCCGAATAACCTGTGTACCTTCATGTCCGCCGAACAGACTGTATACGGTTCTGTTTGCATCATCAATACTTGTTAAACCATAGAGTGTATCCCCTTTATTTGCTGAGGATGGTGAAGAAATGTTCTCTCTTGACATTTCTACTTTTTTGCCCTGCATCTGTGCATACCAACGGTATACCCACCAACCGCCATTTGGCTTATTTGCTGTTGCAGCAAGTTCATTTAAGGAGTTTGCAAGTCCCCAATATGGCAAGGATGCATACACATCTTTTTCTTCATAGATAGAAAGCCAGTTTACCAATGGTCCCGGTGCACCAACATCTTCAAAGTTTGCTGTTTCATTGACAAACAGCATTGGTTCGATATCACTGCCTGCATAATAGGTATCCACCATGGTCTGAATCTGTGCATATTCTGTTGCAAAATAGCTTAATTTATCCTTCTGCAAATCATGCCATGTAATAATTTCCGGCAAACAATTATTCTTCTGACAGAATTTAAAGAATGTATCATAAAATCCCTTGTTATACACAGAAAAGTTAGGTCCTGCTGTTTTTGCATTTGGATCAATGGCTTTTACTGTCTGATAAATGGTCAGCCAATCATTACAGAATGTATTGATATTACTGCCCATTGGGTTGTACCAGATTCCATCCGGCTCATTGAAAAGAACATAGCTGTACATCGCTTTTTCTTCTTCTGTTTTGCCTTCTGTCATATTAGTAACAATCATTTCAACCTTCTGCTTGTAATCATTAATACCAGCCGTATCATATGGCCACTCCAAATAGTAATCCTGTAAATATACCTGAAGGCTCTCTAATCCTGCATCTGTTAAATAATTTGCCAGACGAGAAGCATCTCCGGATGGATGCTGTTTACCATCCTTCGCCTTCTGAACTACCATTTTTGGTGCAATTCCAGTAACTAAATCAGTGGATGGTACATTCACTTCACTGATACCATATAAAAATCCGGTTGAACCATGGAACATATCTGTGGTCTGTTTGTTCATATCGAATTTTAAGGTTGGTTCACTTTCATAACCATCTGTTTCTTCGATGACCTGTCCATATTCACTTGTATAAATGGCTAAAGCCTGTTCTTCTGTCAATGCCGCATTATAAAAACGGAAGTCATCAAAAGAAGCTTTTACATCATTGTCAGAAGTATATACACTCTGTCCTAATGCAGCGTACTTAAATGCATCTGCTTCGCTTAAGAATTTTGTCAATGTACTGCTTAAATTAGATGTTAAATCTGTAGCTGTTACACTTCGTCCGTTTTTGTAAATACTTAAACTATCAGCTGTTACACTGGTTGTAATATATGACCATTCGCTGCTGCCAAGAGCTGTTCCTGCCTCTACTCTTGCTTTATCTCCACTGGTTGGTTTGATGGCAATATCATAACGATTTGATGTGGAATCATTACCACCTACAACTAAAGTAAATTCAGGATCTGTCCAGTTTCCGGTCTGTCCCTGATATTCAGCTCCTAATTCATTATTTGATGCTTCAAATAATCTGGCATAATGTGCGGATGTGTCTGCTTTTACCCAGAAGCTAATGGTAAAACCATTTTCCGCTTCACTAAATAGTGATTCCGGCAGAGTAAGATAACCTGCACCTACACTTCCACCCGGAAGAGATAATACTTTAGAACCTCTTTCTGCATCATCAACGATTGCAGGTGCATTTCCCCCCATAGTTGCATTTGCATCAGCTACTGTACCGGTATTGCTTACTGTAGTACCGCTGACTTCTTCAAATTTGTACTCATACGCTGGCTGTGGCAAGCTGACTTCGTCTGCTTTCACCACTTCCAGAGAGCCCATAGCCGGTATACTTCCGATAATCATAGAAGCGGACAAAAGACCAGCTAACATCCCTTTTACATAGTTTTTCTTCACTTTTTCCTTCCTCCTGTTTTCTTCATCGTACCTATTTCTAGTTATGGGTGTATCATAACATATTTTTAGTAAAGTTTTTAGTATTTTTTTGTAAATCGGGATAGGATTTTTTTGTAGAATTCCGGTTTGTGCGATTGAATGATATCCCGGAATGTCAGAGTGAAACGGACGACAGATTTGCGTTGTGTAAGGTTTCCGTCCGGTTTTTATCATATTGTGTAGTGATGTCAGAACGAGCAGGGGCTGTGGGTAGGCGAAGTGTCCGGGAAAGGAGAGTTTCTAAGCATTTTCATATCAGTTATGGTAACGCACACTACCACTGTCAACACGGCGTCCCTGCCGTGGTGACAGCTTGCACCGACATCCGTGTCGGTGCATAGTTGTGTGTTGCAGAAAAT
>JAGALK010000086.1 GCA_017625255.1 Lachnospiraceae bacterium | reverse complement strand
CTCCCAAAGTCCGGCTCCGGCGGGGCTTATTAAAGTGCCTCTATCCATAGGACTGCCATTCTTCAGTTCTCAAAAAAAACGGCAGATTGGTACTTGGGGAAATTATATTAATCTTGAAATTACATTTTGCGGAAACTCAAGAACAGTACGAATCCTTCCCCTTTAGTTTATCCTGTTTATATCCGTAATATTCCCTTTTGAATCCATGGAAAACACGCTCCAGACATTACCCTTTTGCTTTTGAGGAACCTCATAAATTTTTAACAATGTATTTCCCTTATAGACTTTTACAACTGCCTTAGACTGCGCCAAACGCATCCCTTTCACCTCCACACTTTCACTGCAGCTATCGGTATAATTGTGTACTGTATAAATAATACTTGTAAAGCTTTCTATATTTGCAATCGTAATAATTTCCGGTCCATAGCAATAGGGATCATCCCATATCAGTTCAGCATTTTCACAGGTATTGCCGCCAAAACCAATATGTATGTACTTGCCTGTTATATCCTCTCCCCATAAATGTGCATCTAAATCCTCCGGAATTTCCTGCCATGTCAATACAATTTTGTATCCATTTTTCTCTGCTTTATCTGTATTTTCACTTCGCCTTACTGCCTCTTCTACCGCCAAACCGGCATTGACCATAGGAATTCCGCCTGCCTGCTTATCTGCTGCATACAACAAAATTTCCTGCACATCTTCTCCTGAAAAATCTTCATTTACTGCCCATACCATAGAGGCTGCGGCCGCAACAATGGGCGCTGCCATAGAAGTTCCACTTAATTCTCCATAAGAATTTTCCGGTAATGTACTGTATATATTTCTTCCCGGCGCACAAATACGCACATTTTCTCCTCCATTGCTAAATATGGTTTGACGATAATTGCCATCTGTTTTCTGCTCTGCTGCTCCCACGATAAAAATACGGTTCATAATTTCAGATTTTGTTACTTTTGATGAAAAATAGCAATTTTCTTCTGTTATGGATGAAAAGTGTCCATTATTTACAGCATCCACTCCAATTCCATCCTTCGCTCCATTTCCTGCAGATTGTACTACAACAAAATCAAACTCCTGCTCCAAAAGCCTTCCCATTGCTACAGAAGTAATTTTCCCCCAAGAATCAATCACTATTTTCCAATAATTCTTTGTATGATCTTTTAAATTTCCCGATGTACCCAAAGATAGATTTATCACTTTACATCCATCCTCTACTGCTTCCACGAATAGATTCAGAATTTTCGCATTTGTCATCCAGCTTTGATTTTCAGAAGGCTGCCAGTCATATACATATATCGGATGCATCCATGCCAGTCCGGCAATCCCCTTTCCGTTATTTGCTTTAGCACCTATAATTCCTGCTACATGAGTACCATGTCTTTCTATAGAATTTTCACTTTTTTGTTTCTGACTTGAAAATTGCAGCTGCAAATCTTCATGTGTGCAATCAAAACCATTATCAATAATCCCTATCGGTATTTGAGACATTTTGCCTGCATATTCCCATGCCAAAGGTGCATTTACCGCTTCTGCCCACCAATTTTCTCCATCCGGTGCATATACATTCCAGTCGGAGGCATTCCATAAATCATCGTATAGCATTTCTTGCGGTTTGAAAAAAATCCATTCCGGCTCTGCTGACAAGATCTCCGGATAGGTATTACACAAAAAATCAGCATATAAAGTTATTTCTTCAAAATTTTCAAATATCTGTTTTACTTCTATCTGAAATAAATCAATGCTTTGTAATGCGCCAATTTCTACCGCTTTTATTTCCCTAAATATTTCTTTTTTTCGAACATCTGCTGTATCTTCTCTAAAATACAGCAATAAGCGATTATTCACAAAAGGCACACTGCCATCTTCTCCGATACCACTGATATTTTCTATGTCAGGTGAAGTATCTAAGGTTTCTTTATCTTCATATTCCTTTTGCGGCAATATAAGCTCTATAGACTTTCTTGTTTTTGCTTTTTTGCTTTTCAGACTCTTTTTCTTATTCTTTACGGTTATTTCTATTTTTATCTTTCGTTTGGGATATTTTTTTGATTGGGCTGTCAATATAACTGTACCTTTTTTCAATGCCCGTATCTTCCCTTTTGAATTGACGAAAACAATTTTCTTTTTGCTTAGGAAATATTTTATTTTTTTAGGATTTTTGCTTATAGATTTTGTGATATTTTTAAGATTGTAGGTTTGTCCCTTATATAAGGTCAGGGAATTGGGTTTTGCTGCCGCATTTACCTGTGGAACACAAAGAAATGCCAACATTGCAAATATCAGCACCCATAAAAACATTATTTTTTTCATATTTAGTCTCCTGCTTTTTATAATTGGGATTTTAAGCATGAATTTCTGAACTAAATAAGATAAAAAGACAAAAAAAGTGCAATTAAGATAATATGCTTTAATTAAAGTAACATATTTTTCTTAACTGCACAAGAAAAATTTCATTTTACTGTTCCATATGTATATCAATTTTCTGATATGGAATTTCAATACCTTTTTCGTCAAATGCCAGCTTAATATTTTCCGTCATACGCCATTTCACTGCCCAATAATCCTCATTTTTCACCCAAATACGCATACCGATTTTTACTTCACTAGCACCAAGCTCTGATACAAATACCTGAATTTCTTCCTGCGGCAAACGACAGGTTTCTGTCTCTGCCAATTCATACATAATCTGCTTTGCCTGTTTTAAATCAGCTTCATAAGCAATCCCCACCTCTAAATCTACTCTCCGATTTTCACTATGGGTAGCATTGGTTAAACTGCTGTTTGCCAATGTACCGTTTGGAATAATGATGGTTTTGTTATCTGCTGTCAACAATTTTGTATAAAATATGGAAATCTCAGAAACTGTACCTTCATTGTTGTGGGTATCTTCCTTGATATAATCACCTACTTTAAAAGGTTTTAATAATAGTATCAATACCCCGCCTGCAAAATTAGACAAGCTTCCCTGTAAAGCAAGACCTATGGTAACGCCTGCTGAACCTACTACCGCAATCACAGAGGCTGTCGTAACACCAAAAAAGGTCAGAATAATGACGATTAATACAAAGTACAGGATATATTTGACTAATGCATCCAAAAACTGTTTTGCACCCATATCGGCATCAGCTTTATCCAGCCAGCGCTTCAACAGCTTTCTTGCCAATTTGATGATTTTTGTACCAATAAAATAGACAACAACTGCCAATAGAATCTGCACAGCAAAACCTAATATTCCGGGCAACAGGCTTTCTAACCAGTCGCGAACTACATTGGCATCGGTTTCTTTAATTTTTTCTGCTACCGCTGTCACATCTTCTAAGGTCACTGCTTCTGTTGAAATATCTGTTACATCCATGACAATTCCTCCTTCATTTGCTCATTCAGAAGACTGTACGGTTTTTTTCAAATTTCTATATTTCGTGTATAAACAATCCACTTCTTAATTTTGGTTCAAACCATGTGGATTTTGGCGGCATCAACAGATTTGCATCTGCTACTGCAAATAACTCCTGAATAGATGTCGGATACATGGCAAAAGCTACTACACAATCTTTTGCTACTCTGCGCTCTAATTCGGAAAGTCCGCGAATTCCACCTACAAAATCAATTCTTGCATCTGTCTTTGGATCTTTGATGCCAAGTACAGGATCAAGCAATAAATTCTGTAATAAGGACACATCTAAGCCCTCTACAGGATCATCACTTCTATCCTGCTCTTTAATGGTAAGTTCATACCATTTTCCATCCATATACATGGTAACCTTGCCTTTTTCCTGCGGACTTTTTGCTCCTGCAAGCTCTGTCACATCAAAAATTTCACTTACCTTTGCAAAGAAAGATTCTTTGGTATATTCTCCGAAATCCTTTACTACACGGTTATAATCCATAATCATAAGCTCTTCATCCGGGAATAATACAGATAAGAAATAGTTGAATTCTTCCTCTCCTGTATAGGACGGATTTTTTTCTCTTCTCATAAATCCAACCTTTACCGCAGAAGCTGCTCTGTGATGTCCGTCTGCTATATAGATTTCTCCAATTGCAGCAAACGCATTCTGGATTTTTGTAATATCTTCTGAATTACTAATACAAAATACTCTGTGACGAATGCCATCCTCAGATACAAAATCATAAAGAGCCGTTCCTTCTTTTGTACGGCTTACTACTTCACGAATCACTTCATTTGCACGATATGCAAGGAAAATCGGTCCTGTCTGGGCATTACAGGAATCCACATGATGAATACGGTCTGCTTCTTTTTCAGCTCTGGTATTTTCATGCTTTTTAATGACTTCGTTGGCATAATCATCAATAGATGCACAGGCTACGATACCTGTCTGGACTCTGCCATCCATCGTCAATTCATAAATATAATAGCAGGCATTTTCTTCTCTTACGAAATCACCCTTATCTACCATATCCCATAGGATATCATGGGCTTTCTGGTATACACACTCTGCATAGGTATCTACAGAATCCTCAAACTGGGTTTCTGCCCGGTCAATTTTCAAAAAAGAATCCGGATTCTTTGCTACTACTTCTTTTGCTTCTTTTCTGTTATAAACATCATAAGGTAAAGCAGCTATATCTGCCGCTTTACCTTCTGCTGGACGAATACACAGAAATGGTTTAATTATCGCCATTTTTGTTCTCCTCTTTATTTAACTACACGCACTTTTAATACGCCTTCTACTGCTTCTAATTCCTTTACAACAGCTTCTGTAGCCGGTGTACTGATATCTAATAATGTGTAAGCATAATCACCTCTGGATTTGTTCATCATATCTTCGATATTGATGTCTGCATTACCAAAGATGGATGTAAATTTACCAATAGTACCACTGATGTTTTTATGTAATACACCTACACGACCTGCTTTGCTGCATCCACCCATGCTACAGTCAGGGAAGTTTACGGAATGTACAATATTTCCATTTTCCATATAGTCGCGGATTTCTCTTACTGCCATCATTGCACAGTTGTCTTCGGATTCTTCTGTAGAAGCTCCAAGATGCGGGGTTAAGATAACACCCGGTTTTCCTGCTGTTGTAGGATTTGGGAAATCAGTAACATATTTCTTTACCTTTCCTGCTTCAATTGCTTCTAACAATGCAGTTTCATCCACTAAAAGATCTCTTGCGAAGTTTAATACAACTACGCCATCCTTCATCATAGAGATAGCATCTTTATTAATCATTCCTTTTGTAGCATCCATTAATGGCACATGAACAGTAATAAAATCACACTGTTTGTAGATGTCTTCTACATTGCTGATGTGCTTAACACTACGGGATAAGCTCCATGCTGCATTTACGGAAATATATGGATCATAACCAAGTACTTCCATACCTAAATGTGTAGCTGCATTTGCAACTAATACACCAATAGCACCTAAACCGATAACACCAAGCTTTTTACCGGAAATTTCAGAACCTGCAAAGTTCTTTTTCTGTTTTTCTGCTGTTTTTGCAATATCCGGATCGTCTTTTGCTTCTTTTGCCCATTCAATACCACCTACGATATCACGAGCTGCCAAGAGCATACCGGAAAGTACCATTTCTTTTACGCCGTTTGCATTTGCGCCCGGTGTATTGAATACTACGATACCCTGTTCTGCACATTTATCCAATGGAATATTATTGACACCTGCACCAGCTCTTGCTACTGCTAAAAGTCCTTCCGGTAAATCCATCTCATGCATAGAAGCACTTCTGACTAATGCAGCCTGTGCATCTTTGACATCATCAACCTTTTCGTAATCTGCTGAAAATAAATCCAAGCCTACATTTGCAATCGGATTTAAACATGTATACTTAAACATTTCTTTCTCTCCTTTTTATTAAGCGTTGTTCTTTTCAAATTCACGCATAAATGCAACTAATTTTTCTACACCTTCGATTGGCATAGCATTGTAAATAGAAGCTCT
>JAGALK010000085.1 GCA_017625255.1 Lachnospiraceae bacterium | reverse complement strand
GCAAATTTGATACAGAAGAAATTGCACCATTAGTAAGTGCAGACGGTGCATATTATTTAGAATTATTTCATGGTTCTACTATCGCTTTTAAAGATATGGCATTATCCATTCTGCCACATTTATTAATTACAGCAGCTCGTAAGAATAATGTGAAAAATGACATTGTAATTTTGACAGCTACTTCCGGTGATACAGGAAAAGCAGCATTAGCAGGATTTGCAGATGTAGAGGGTACAAAAATCATTGTATTCTATCCAAAGAATGGTGTAAGCCCGATTCAGGAAAAACAGATGGTAACTCAGAAAGGTGACAATACCTTTGTCGTAGGAATCAATGGAAACTTTGATCAGGCACAGACTGGTGTAAAAAATATGTTTTCTGATGCAGCATTAGCAAAGGTTATGAATGATGCTGGTTATCAGTTCTCCTCAGCAAACTCCATTAATATCGGTCGTCTTGTACCACAGATTGTATATTATGTATATGCATATGCAAAATTATATGCAAATGGCGAAATTACAAAGGGAGAAAAGATTAATGTAGTAGTACCAACAGGTAACTTTGGTAATATTCTTGCGGCATTTTATGCTAAAAATATGGGACTTCCAATTGCAAAATTGATTTGTGCGTCCAATGAAAATAAAGTATTGTATGATTTCTTCTCTACAGGTACATATGATAAGAACAGAGATTTTATCTTAACAACATCTCCATCTATGGACATTCTTATCTCCAGTAACTTAGAGAGATTAATCTATCGTATAGCTGGCAATGATGCGAAAAAGAATGCTGATTTTATGAAAGCATTAAATGTAAATGGCAAATACGAGATTACAGCAGAAATGAAAGAGCAGCTTGCAGATTTCTATGGTAATTATACAACAGAGGAAGAAACTGCAGCAGTAATAGCAGATTTATATAATAAAACCGGTTATGTAATTGATACACATACAGCAGTTGCAGCGGGTGTATATGAAAAATACAAAGAAGATACAAAGGATACAGAAGTAAAAACAGTAATTGCTTCCACAGCAAGTCCATTTAAATTTACAAGAAGCGTAATGGATGCTATTGATAAGGAAAAATATGATAGTATGTCAGATTTTGAATTAGTGGACGAATTAAGCAGAATTGCAAATGTAAAAGTACCACAGGCAATCGAGGATATTCGTAGTGCAGAAGTTCTTCATAATACAGTTTGTGAAGTAGAGGAAATGGAAGCGGTTGTAAAGAAATTTTTACAGGTATAGCAGGAAACTTAGAAATTAATAAGGCGGTTGGGAAATCTCAACCGCCTATATTTTTGGTTAAAATGGTTTTAAACCTTAAATAAGAAATTTAACACACCAAATGGATAAAGAATTGGCAAAAGAATAGAATCGTCTACACTGCTTAACATGGTATTTTCCATGCTGAGTGGTGGATTCAGATGTAATTCAATGGAATTCTCATTAGAAACATTGACATTAAATAATCCATTATGAAGATTTAAGAAATCTTCAATAGAAGCCTGTACATATTCATCGAATTCACTGAATTCTTCACCAACATATCGGGAAGCAAACGAAATAGCAGTTTCTCTGTCTACATCTACATAAGAAACAATCTGGAAATCACCATCAATCACCTGACCGGAACAATGATCTGTCACATATTCTGAACAAAATCTAGGATTTAATGGGGTAAAATCTTCACCAACAAAACGCACAAGATTGTTAAAGAGCAGATTCAAATATTTGGTCAAATGTTCAGGCATATCTGTAATGCTTAATAACATCAGATTACGAATCAAAGCATCCAGATTCTCTTTGTGTTCACCGTTAAGCTCGGATAATTTGTTTTCTGTATGATATGTTGTAATTAATTCCTCTAACTGGCTATTGGTAAGAACACCATCATCTACTAAAATCTGTCCGATTAAGAGATAGTCAGGGGTCTGCGCCTGCAGAAGAGTAGTAAGCTGATCTTCTGTCAGATAACCTTCTTCAATGGCAATTTCACCGAAACGCTTATCTTCGTGGGTCTGTCGAATAACAATATTATCTACTTCATTAGCAGTCATGTATCCATTGTGGATAGCAAGAGTACCGACTTTTAAGTGTCGAGAGTGCTGTTCTTTAATGGCACGAAGCAGCTGCTCTGTTGTGACTACTCCTTTACTTAGCAGAAAATTTCCAAAAAATTGTGAAAACATTCTTTATCTCCCTTCAAATCGACTTTTTAAAATGGACTCTATCTGTTTACTATTCAACGGTTTCTGAACAAAATCTTTAGCACCAAGCTGTATCGCCTGTTTTAACTGCATCTGTGTACCTACCGAAGATACAACGACAATATCCGCATCCGGATTTAACTGCATAATCTCTGAAATAGCAGAGTTACCATCTTTGACAGGCATTACAATGTCAAGGAAAACGATTTCCGGTGTATTTTCTTTATAAAGATTAATTGCTTCTTGTCCATTAGACGCTTCTAAAAAATTATTGCCACCTAAGGCAGATATAATGTCTTTTAACTGTTTTCTGGCAAGAATCGAATCATCGCCAATTAAAATTTTTGCATCTTCTAGTTTCATAGCACCTGCTCCTTTGTGTAATTATATTACTATCTATTTTATACCATAGACTTTAAACTTTCAATATGAATTCTTTCATAGTTTACAAAAATTTTATGAAAGTATTATTTTTCGACATTGCATAGCGGTTTACTTTGGTTTATTATGTATATAATGCAAAAAAAGAAAGAAAGAGGTAAAAAAATGGACTACATATTAATTTTTGACATTATTATTGCAATTTTAGGAGCGTATGTGATGTTTTCAGCGTTTCAAATGAAAAAAAAGGGAGAAATCAGTTCCTTTATCGTTAATCCGGCAGAGATTACAAGATGTAAGGACAGAGTAGGCTTTATTGAACATATTTTCAATAAAACGGTTGTGTTTGGGGTGATATGTCTTTTATTTGGAATTCTGGCAATCATCAACGATAGTGGTATGTTTTCTCTGGGACAGTTTTTTAATGCCGGTGGTGTAATTATTTTCTTAGGTATCTGGGTTTGGTATAATTCTCAGATAAAAAAAGGAAAAGACAAATTCTTTTATTAAGAGGATTTAGCTAATGAGCAAAATACTGATTGTAGATGATGAAGAAAAAATTCGTACAATTATTCGGAAATATGCAGAATATGAAGGATATGAAATTGTAGAAGCCAAGGATGGCGAAGAAGCGGTGAATATATGTAAAACACAGGATTTTGATGTCATTATACTAGATGTTATGATGCCAAAAATGGATGGATTTACAGCTTGCAGGTGTATTCATCAGATGAAAAAAATTCCTGTAATTATGCTGTCAGCCCGTGGTGAAGAGTATGACAGACTGCATGGTTTTGAGCTTGGAATAGATGATTATGTAGTAAAGCCTTTTTCGCCGAAAGAGCTGATGATGCGCATAAAGGTAGTAACTGGCAGAAATCAAAGAAATAGTATCGAGAATAATCACGAAATTTTTGCAAAGGAAGGTCTTATTGTAGATTTTACAGGAAGAACGGTTTCCATTAACGGCAATCGTATCAGTTTGTCACCTAAAGAATATGATTTATTATTTTATCTGGTAAAAAATAGAAATATTGCTTTAGAACGCAGTAAGCTGATTACCGAGGTATGGGGATATGATTATTATGGCGATGACCGTACATTGGATACCCATATTAAATTATTGCGGAGCAGTCTTGGCGAATACCGGAAATATCTGGTTACATTAAGGGGAGTAGGATATCGTTTTGAAGCATGAGAAAATCAGCATAAAATGGAAGATTTTTCTGTATTTGTCTGCTTTTGTAATTATTTTACTGGCAGTGCTGTGGCTGCTGCAGATTTGCTATCTGGATACATTTTATAAATTTGTTACTACAAAGACGGCTAAGCATGTAAAAACACAGGCCATAGAGAAGCTGTTAAAAAATAGTGAAAAAATTGATGAAGAATTAGATTTACTGGCAGCAAAAAATAATTTTGCGATTTATGTTACAAATTTTCGTGGTGAGCCCTTGTATAATGCAGAATATATCGCAACTTCCAGACTAAATACATTACCAAAAGAAGCTTTTGAAAGATTTTATCGCGAGGCAAAAGAGAATGGGGGAAGCGCAGAAATCTCAATTAAAGGTGAAAGAGAGGCTTTTTTTGGAGAAAAACCACCGAAAGAAAATATGCATAATGATGATAAGGCATTAGATAGACATATGGATATGCCGCCGGAATTTGTGCAGAATCATGGACAGGAAGCTGCAGAAAGTGTGATTTTTGTTGAAATTCTGCAGGTAGACGGAGAGGAAAAGGTGTTTTTTCTAAATTGTGTGCTGACTCCTGTAGATGCAACAGTAAACACCTTAAAAATAGAACTGGTATGCATCAGCGTATTGATGATAGTACTTGCTATAGGATTGGCACTTTTGATTTCTAAGAATGTTTCAGGTTCTATGATTCGTATGAGTGAATCGGCAAAAGGATTGGCAAAGGGAAATTTTGATGTGGTTTTTGATGGCAGGGATTATCGGGAAATTGCAGAATTATCCGATATATTGAATTATACAGCCAAGGAATTAGGGCAGACAGAAAGGCTAAGACAGGAGTTGGTGGCAAATGTTTCCCATGATCTTAGAACGCCCCTTACCATGATTATTGCATACGCCCAGGCAATGCAGGATTTGCCGGGAGAAAATACACCGGAAAACATACAAGTCGTAGTTGATGAGGCGGAACGCTTGACGAATCTTGTAAATGATATGTTGGATTTGTCAAAGCTTCAGGCTGGAGTTTTAGAAAAAAACAGCGAGTGCTTTGATTTTACAGACTGCATACATTCTGTTTTGCAAAGATATAATAAGTTGATTGAGCAGGGAGGATACAAAATCCTGTTTTTATATGATACATCTGTCTGGATAGATGGTGATGAATTTAAGATGTGTCAGGTACTTTATAATCTTATTAATAATGCTGTAAACTATACGGGTGAAGATAAAACCATTATTGTTCGACAGATTCTGACAGAAAATAAAGTTCGAATTGAAATAGAAGATAGTGGTGAAGGTATTGCAAAAGAAGATATTCCATATGTATGGGATCGTTATTACAAAGTAGATAAGACCCATAAAAGAGCTGTTACCGGCACAGGATTAGGTTTATCTATTGTAAAAAATATTTTGGAATTACATGAAGCTTCCTATGGTGTAGAGAGTGATATAGGCAAAGGCAGTATATTCTGGTTTGAAATGAAAACAGAAAAAATGACTGATGAATCAATGAGGTGATTTATCAGTCATTTTTATTGTTTAGCGATCTGTCATAGGAATGTAATCATTATGTGTGTTTACATATTTGTATGCAGGTCTCATAATTTTTCCATTGTATGAAAGCTCTTCTAAACGATGTGCGCTCCAACCGGAAATTCTTGCAATTGCAAAAATTGGTGTGTACAGTTCTAATGGAAGATTCAGCATAGAATAAGCAAATCCACTGTAAAAATCCACATTAGGACTTACACCTTTATAAATTTTTCTTTCCTGAGCAATAATCTGCGGAGCAAGTCGTTCCACAAGGGTATAGAGAGCAAATTCTTTTTCTCTTCCTTTTTCTCTGGAAAGCCGTTCCACAAAGGAATGGAAGATAACCGCCCTTGGATCGGATAAGGAATATACGGCGTGCCCCATACCATAAATCAAACCGGCCCGGTCAAAGGCTTTTTTGTTAAGAAGATCACGAAGATAGTTGCCCACTTCTGTTTCGTCTGTCCAGTCTTTGACAGTAGCTTTTAAATCTTCAAACATCTGAACAACCTTGATATTGGCACCTCCGTGCTTAGGTCCCTTTAGTGAACCTAAGGATGCTGCGATAGCAGAATAAGTATCAGTACCGGAAGAGGATACTAAGTGCGTGGTAAAGGTAGAGTTATTACCGCCGCCATGCTCCATATGCAAAATCAGTGCAGTATCTAAAAGCTTCGCTTCTAATTCTGAAAATTTAGAGTCTGGTCTTAAAATATGAAGAATATTTTCTGCTGTTGAATATTCTGGTTTTGGTGGATGAATATAAAGGCTTGCACCATCATGATAATGCTTGTATGCCTGATATCCATATACGGATAAAAGAGGAAATAAGCTAATTAACTGAAGACACTGGCGTAATACATTTGGCAGGGAAATATCGTCTGCCCGATCATCATAGGAGTAAAGTGTCAAAACGCTTCTGGCTAAGGTATTCATCATGTCGCGGCTTGGCGCTTTCATAATGATGTCGCGCACAAAACTGGTAGGAAGTGTGCGGTAATAGCTTAAAAGCTCAACGAATTCCTGTAATTCTTCTTTTGTAGGAAGTTTTCCAAATAAAAGAAGATAAGTGCTTTCCTCAAAGCCGAAATGACTTGTTTCTTCAATTCCCCGTACAATATCTTTGACATTATATCCACGATAATAAAGGTTGCCATCGGCAGGAACCATTTCCCCGTTTTCAAGCTTTGTTGAGCAGACATCAGAGATTTCTGTCAAACCGACAAGGACACCTTTTCCACTTAAATCACGAAGACCTCTTTTTACATCGTACTCAGAATAAAGCGCCGGGTTGATGGTTGCGGTCTCTTTACATAGGTTGGAAAGTTTTTCGATTTCCGGTGTGATTTCACTATAAGAATTTGTGTTCATATCATACCTCCCTTTCTACTTCCGTTATCATACCATATGTATGTAAGTAGGAACAAGAAAAAATAGTCAATTTAATGAAATTTTAAGATACATTTGTTGGCGAAACGGAATTTTTATGGTAAATTTGCTTGAAATGCGTTATGATGGATACATCAAATTTGAGTAGGAGGAGAAGCATGGATTCTAAAGAATTGTATTCGTATGTTGATCATACTGTTTTGAAAGCTTATACCACATGGGAAGAAATTAAAAAACTTTGTCAGGAGGCAATAAAATACGGGATGGCATCTGTATGTATTCCGGCTTGTTATATCAAAAGAGTACATGAAGAGTTTCCGAAATTGAATATCTGTACAGTAGTCGGTTTTCCGTTGGGATACAGCAGTACAGAAGGGAAAGTTGCAGAAACCAAACAGGCTTTGGCAGATGGTGCGAAAGAAATCGATATGGTGATTAATATCTGTGATGTCAAAAATGGGGAGTATCAAAAGGCAGAGGATGAGATTGCCATACTAAAGAAGGCTGTAGGAGAGAAAACATTAAAGGTAATTATAGAAACCTGCTATCTGACAGAGGAAGAAAAAATTGCTATGTGTAAGGCTGTAACGAATGCTAAAGCAGATTATATCAAGACATCTACAGGCTTTGGTACAGCAGGAGCAACCTTAGAAGATGTAATTTTAATGCGAAAACATATTGGCCCGGAGGTAAAGATTAAGGCGGCAGGCGGTATTCGCAGTAAAGCAGATATGGAAGCATATATTGAAGCAGGATGCAGCAGAATTGGTACAAGTTCGGCAATTTCTATGTTAGGAGAGTAAATATGGATGTATTAAATTTAATTGAAGAGGCTTATGAAGCAAAGAAGATGTCCTATGCACCGTATTCGGATTTTCATGTAGGAGCTGCACTTTTGACACAGTCAGGAAAGATATATCGTGGCTGTAATATTGAAAATGCTGCCTATTCACCTACAAATTGTGCAGAGAGAACTGCTATTTTCAAAGCAGTATCCGAGGGTGAAAAAGAATTCAAAGCTATTGCAGTTGTAGGAGATAAAGAAGAGTATTTAACTCCTTGTGGGGTATGTCGGCAGGTGATGATGGAATTTTGTGATGAAAAAGCGTTTCAGATTGTGCTTGCAAAGAATAAAACAGACTATAGAATCTGCACTTTACAGGAATTGTTTCCCGGAGCATTTTCAGCAAAAAATCTGTAATTTTTTGGGGAAGATATTGACGAGAAGTATATGTATCTTGTATAATATGAACGATAAACTAGCGTGATGTTTTGTGAAAAATCAAAAATAGATTTTAAATCAAAAAAGCAGAATGTTAGTAAAAAAATAAGAAAGAAAGAGGTTTTCGCAGATGGCAAATGTTAATTTAGAAAAGTATGGTATTTCTGGCAGTACAGAAATTGTACACAATCCTTCATTTGAAGAGTTGTTTGCAGAAGAGACAAAGGCTGATTTAGAGGGTTATGAAGTAGGTCAGGAAACAGAACTTGGTGCTGTTAATGTTATGACAGGTATTTATACTGGTCGTTCACCTAAAGATAAGTATATCGTTATGGATGAAAATTCAAAGGATACAGTATGGTGGACAACAGACGAATATAAGAATGACAATCATCCTATGTCAGTAGAAGTTTGGAATACACTTAAAGAATTAGCTGTAAAAGAACTTTCAAATAAGAAATTATTCGTAGTTGATGCATTCTGTGGTGCTAACGCTGATACAAGAATGGCAGTTCGTTTTATCATGGAAGTTGCTTGGCAGGCACATTTCGTTAAGAATATGTTCATCCAGCCAACAGAAGCTGAGCTTGAGAACTTTGAGCCGGATTTCATCGTATACAATGCATCAAAAGCAAAAGTTGATAATTATGCAGAATTAGGTCTTAACTCCGAAACAGCAGTTGCATTCAACATCACAAGCAAAGAACAGGTTATCCTTAATACATGGTACGGTGGAGAAATGAAAAAGGGTATGTTCTCTATGATGAACTACTACCTTCCATTAAAAGGTATTGCTGCTATGCACTGTTCTGCAAATACAGATATGAATGGCGAAAATACAGCAATTTTCTTCGGACTTTCCGGAACAGGTAAGACAACATTATCTACAGATCCTAAGCGTCTTCTTATCGGTGATGACGAACATGGATGGGATGACAATGGTGTATTCAACTTTGAAGGTGGTTGCTACGCTAAGGTTATCAATCTTGATAAAGAATCTGAGCCAGATATCTACAATGCAATTAAGCGTAACGCTCTTTTAGAAAATGTTACAGTAGATGCAGAAGGTAAGATTGATTTCAACGATGGCAGTGTTACAGAGAATACTCGTGTATCTTACCCGATTGATCATATTGAAAATATCGTACGTCCAATTTCAGCTGCTCCGGCTGCAAAGAATGTTATCTTCCTCTCGGCTGATGCATTCGGCGTATTGCCTCCGGTATCGATCTTGACCCCAGAGCAGACCAAGTACTACTTCCTCTCTGGCTTTACAGCTAAGTTGGCAGGTACAGAGCGCGGTATCACCGAGCCTACTCCAACATTCTCGGCTTGCTTCGGTCAGGCATTCTTGGAGTTGCACCCAACAAAGTACGCTGAGGAGCTCGTTAAGCGTATGGAGAAGAGCGGTGCTAAGGCATACCTCGTAAATACAGGTTGGAATGGTACCGGCAAGCGTATCTCGATCAAGGATACTCGTGGTATCATCGACGCTATCCTCGATGGCGCAATCTTGGAGGCTCCAACCAAGAAGATCCCTGTATTCGACTTTGAGGTTCCAACAGCTTTGCCAGGCGTAGATCCTGCAATCCTCGATCCACGCGACACTTATGCTGATGCAGCAGAGTGGGAGAAGAAGGCAGAGGATCTCGCAAGCCGTTTCATCAAGAACTTCGGCAAGTACACCACTAACGAGGCTGGTAAGGCTCT
>JAGALK010000084.1 GCA_017625255.1 Lachnospiraceae bacterium | reverse complement strand
TCTATGAAACAACAGACCGCCACTACTGGACGGAGCTTGCCAGATTTAATCAGCAGGAATTTCTAAAAAGCGGTACAGAAGGAAAATGTATCGAGGCAAGGGAACTGATTATAGCCCTGCCGGAATCCTTCCCTGACCTGTACGACCCTGACAGGCTGTTACAGATGTTTACCAACCGCTTTAAAGAAAAATATGGTGTGGAGTGTGTAGCAGCCCTGCACCACAACAAACGAAAAACCAACTATCATATCCATCTCATCTTTTCCGAAAGGGAGCTGTTACCGGAACCCATAGAAAAGATTGCCACACGCAATATGTTCTACAACGAACAGAAAAAGCATGTACGCACCAAGAAAGAGATACTGGATGATAGCGGGAATGTCCGTAAAGGCTGTAAGATAATCAAAAAGGGCGAAGTCTATGAGAGAACCTTATTTACCGCCAAGAACAAGCTGTTCAAACAGGAGCATTATCTGGACGAGGCAAAACGCTTTTATACCGACCTTATCAATCTTCTGATAGAGGACGATAAGGATAAGCTTCATGTATTCGACAAAAACGGATTGTACCTTGCTACCAAGAAAATCGGCAAGAATAATCCCAAAGAAGAACAGATAAAGGCAGATAACGAGGTGCGTATGTTGTGGAATCACGAAGTAGACCGAGCCTTAGTCAGCCAAGTACCGGAGGTTGAAATACGGCAGATAAAGAAAGAATTTATCACAGACCGTATCCGTAGCTCCATCAAAGCATGGGGCAACTGTCCCGAACTGCTTGCCTATATCATACGAGGTGCAACCACCCGACTGGCACTTCTGATTCACGATGTACTGACCGCCGCAAGGGAACTGAAAAACAAACTGTTTTATGAAGCTCTTGAAAAAGAATACGGAAGTAAGGCTGTTATAAAAGCAGATGACACCTCAGATGTTGTTTCTGCTCTGGTTAAGGAAGTAATAACCGAGCATGAGCCACCAGTAGCCACAATTGCCGAAACTGTACTTGGAACAGAGGTTATAGAACAGCCCAATCCACAGATACCTCCAAGACCGGTTATGCCACCGGAAGCAACTGCTTTTCCAAAACTTCAAAAAATCAAGGTTACGCTTGATAAACAAAATCATCTTATCTTTGAAGCAGAGCGTGAACGGAATAAACTGGAGATTGAATTAAGCGATTTAAAGGGACTTGCGAGGCTTACCAAGAAAAAGGAGCTTGAAAGCAGGATTGCCACCAAAAACGAGGAAATCCGAACCCTCAAAGCCGGATTATCCGGTATCGTCAGACAACATGGCTTTGCAACGGTGCAGGATTACTACACAGCGTTTTATACCGCACAGCGTGCTACAGACACATATCAGAAAGAATGTGCCAAGTGGGATGAAGCCTATGGAGAGAAAGCCACTCCAAAAGCCGAATCAATGCACGAAAAGTTACAGCGGTATCAAGAAATGGCTGACAGACAGAACGCCAGCCAACTTTACCGAAGCAGAGATAAAGGGGCGAGATGATCGCCCCCCTGCCAAAAGAATAGCCTTATCCATACACATAGGACAAGGCTATTTTAAATACATAGTATGCGTAAAGCTGAAATTTTCAAGCGCTCTGATAACCAACATAGCCATGCATTATTTCATCAATTCTTCCGTCAGTCTTAAAATCTCCGGAGCAATCTTTTCACGCTCTCTTTTAAGCACTTTGCTATACACTGGGTATGCCAATGCTACCAAGATAATTCCAACCAATCCTATAAATATCCCAATAAGCATTCTGACAACACCTGTCAATCCTAATATTACACCCAAATCTGTCATAACAAGGCTCATTCCCATACCCATAACTAATGCGCCAAAAGTTCCTAATACCAATGATATTATCGTAGCTTTTTGAGATACCTTGGCATCCATTTTGCGAAGCTTACTTATACCATCTTCTTCCTTTGATTGATACTTCTCTCTAATTCTTCTTATTTCATCCTGTTCTTTCGCAGAATATGTATATTTAAAGCTTGTATCTGTATTCTTATTCTCCATGACTAAATCTACTCCTTACTTTTTACTCAGTTTGATTTCTTTTGATGTTTGAACAATCATATAGATTGCCATTACAACAACCGCTACGCTAATTCCTGCTCCCGTAGCCATAATCATTATTCGCTTTGCCTCTGGTGATGTATCAGCCCCAAACTGAGCAAACATCGCAGTTTCCAAAAATAACATCGAAAATAATGCCGAAGCCATTTTGATTACCTTGGTTATTGACATAATTGGACTTTTATATTTACGATACTTGACCATATCTATAATCGCAGTAGTAGTTATATAAAAGGTGTACAATGCAATCACATAAATTAGAAATCCCTGATACTGAAATCCCCTGTCGAAATATACCATCATCAACACAGCACCAGACAAAGCAAGATTTACCGTTAATAGAATCGCAGCACAAAGTCTGGCTCGTTTCAGTTCTCCTAAATAATTATTTCCTATCGTGTTCTTCCCAACATAGCGCACCAGCAAGAATCGCATGATTGCTATAATTCCGTAATAAACAGCGAATATCCCGAACCAGTAGGTTTTATAAATAATTCCTGATACAGCATTCACTGCTACATAAATCAAATTAATTGCAAGAGAACGGTACAATCCTATTTCTGTTTTATACACAACATCCGTTAAATATCTGTCAGCATATTTATTGCTATGCAATTTAGACTTGACCGTCTGATAACATCCGGGAAGCACCTTCCAACAAAACATACAAATAACCGTAAGCGTGTAAAAAGCTATGACATAACATATACACGCCACCGGATATGTTTCCCATCCATTTACAAATATCGCCACAAGTGCTATCGTAGAAATGACAGTTAATATCATTATCAACCAAATTGGTGGAAACAAAATTTTACTTCCAATTTTTTTCCAATCTTGCATATCAAATCCTCCGAAATTTCACCACAAAAGTACTCCCTTTTCCAACCGCACTTTCTACGGAAATTTCTCCCTGTAAAATATCTACAACCCTTTTTACTAATGCGAGTCCCAATCCATTTCCCTGCGTTGCATGGGAAGTGTCACCCTGATAAAACTTCTCAAAGATATGGGCTCCTACCTCTTGCGACATACCACAGCCGGTATCCTTTACTTTGACAATAGCATGATGCTCTGTTGCTTCTAAAATAAGTGTTACCTTGCCACCTTCAGGTGTGAATTTAAAGGCATTGGAAAACAGATTGTTCCATACAAGCGACAACAATTCTCCATCTGTATTTACCTTCACATCCTCTGCAAGCTCTGTTTCAATTTCAATATTTTTCTCTTCCCATACATTTTCAAATTGAAGCAGACATTCACAAAGCTGTTCCCCTAAATCATATTCTTCTGTCTTAGGAAAAATCTGCTGTTTCTCCAGCCTGTTTAATTTCAAAATATTCGTCATCATGTCAGCCAGACGGCGTGATCCTTCCGCTACGCCTTTGGCATATTCGATTCTCTTATCCTCCGCCAATTCTGGCATCTGCAAGAGGGTTCCGTAATTTTGCATAACAGAAAGAGGCGTTTTCATTTCATGAGACACATTTGCTATAAAGTCGGTACGAAGTGTTTCCACTCCCGAAAGCTCCTCTGCCATCATATTAAAACAATGAATAATCTCATTAAAATTCTCATCAACACCCATTTTGTTTACTGGTTTGATTCTTACGTTAAAATCCCCCTGCACAATCTTA
>JAGALK010000008.1 GCA_017625255.1 Lachnospiraceae bacterium | reverse complement strand
TTTAGGTATATATTTCAGAGACGATAAAGGATACACACACTATGAATATCCATTTTCGTATAAGAAATTTATATCTATAAAGTTCTGGCGCCATCCTACACATGGAGGTTTGATAAATGCTATTCCACATTTCGTTTACCAGACATAATACCCACAACCTCCCATGTATCATTCCCACAATGTAGATTGCATATAGGGTAGGTATAGGTGTGGGCAGATGACTTTGGTAGGGTGTTAGATTTGCTTGATATTCTTAAGAGTACTAGCGGAAAATTGCCATGGATGGCAATTTTAGGCGAAATCGCCATGGATGGCGGTTTGAGCCGGCGCGTCCGTTACCAATATCCATCATAAGAATATTTAGCAAATCTTATATCCGGACAACGGAATCTGCCCACACCTATACCTACCCTATATGCCCCACAACCCAAAACAATGATACATTCCTTATGTCGTCCGTTTCCCAAAATATTTCCTGAATACCATTTATCCCTTAAACCGGAATAAATATAAGGAGTTAAAACATGAAGACATCCTATCGGATTATATATCAGAAAATAAGTGACAAAAAAGCGAGATTACTCCGTATTTATGGAACCTCTGCTAAGATTTGTATTCCAGAAACTGTGGGAGGATATCCTATTGTGGAAGTTGCTCCCTATTGTTTTTGTGAGACAAGAAAGCTAAAATATGAAGAGAGCTTAGAAGAAATCATCGGAGAGGAACGGTTCTTGCAGGAACTTTGCGGAAATTCCATTGAGGAAATCTATCTTCCGGACAGCATAGAAAAAATAGGCAACTATGCCTTTTATAACTGCAAAAAACTAAAGAAAATAGAGCTTGGTGCAAAAACTAAAGAAATAGGCAGTGATGCCTTTATGAATACGATATCCTTACATCAGCTTACTTTCCGATGTTCACCAAATGAGAAAAGTGGTATTAAGCAGATTCTAGCCCGTTTTTCTTCGGATATTGAAGTGACTTTTGAAGGAGAATCGGGTATTGAGGCAGTTTTATTGTATCCGGAATACTATGAATCCTATGATGAAATCGCGCCGGCGCATCTGTTTGGCAGAAATATTGAGGGGGAAGGGTTTCGGGCAAGACAGTGTATACAGGATGGAAGGATAGATTTTGTAGGATATGACAGAATATTTGAGCAGGCTTGTGTGGAAGAGTCGGAAAATACTTTAGCAAAAATGGCTTTAAACCGCCTGCAATATCCCTATGCTTTAAAGGAAAATGCCAGACAAATGTACAGTGCATATTTAAAAGAGCATATATTAGCGCTTATGAAGCCCTTAGTTGAAAAAAGACAGTTAGAAACCTTGCAGTTTTTGTGCCGTGAAAATATATTAGAGGGAGCAAGGCTGACAGAAGCCATAGAATTGACTGCCTGCGTTGAATGGGCAGAAGGAACAGCAGAATTGCTGCAATTTAAAGCGAAACAAAATCAGGTATCTAATCGTTATGATTTTGATGAGTTTTAGCATAGATAAAGACGAATAGGAGGAGCTTGTACATGCCGCATATACAGTCCCAGACGGAATGGGAAGAGGAAATGTCTATAAAAATTTTGCATTTTGTTCAAAATGAAATTTATTTGGATCTTCGTTTTATGCAGCAGGCACTTTCGGCTCTTGTATACCGCAGAATGGATGGACTTTCGACCTTTGCCACAGATGGCGTGCATCTGTATTTTTCCAGCGAACCGGTTTTACGGATTTTTAAAACCAATGCCATGTATTTAGACAGGGCATATCTGCATGTGGTATTGCATTGTATTTTTAAGCATCTTTGGATGAAAGGAAACAGAGAAAAGAACAGATGGAATCTTGCCTGTGACATTGCGGTAGAATATACGATAGATGCCATGGGAAAGCCCTGTACAAAACGAATATTAAGCTGGCTTAGACAAAATACCTATGAGCAGTTAAAAAAAGAGAAAAATGGTGTATCTGCAGCGGTTATATACCGCTATTTGACAAATAAGACAGAAGAAGAATTACAGGCATTAGCCATAGAATTTTATACAGATGACCATCGTTTTTGGGCAGAGGAAGAAAAGCAAAGTCCCATGATGCAGCAGGCGAAAGAAAACTGGGATAAAATTGCCAGACAGACTACCTTAGAAAAGAGTCGAAAAGGCGATGAATCGGAAGATGGCGAAGAAATTTTTGCGGCACAGGTTCGGGCGGGTAAAAGCAGGCGAAAATACGGAGATTTTTTGAGAAAATTTTCAGTACTTTCGGAAGAATTGCATTGTGACCTTGAGGAATTTGAGCTGGGATTTTACAGCTATGGTCTGCGATTATATGGAAATTTGCCGTTGATAGAACCAATAGAAACCAAAGAAGTACAAAAAATTCGGGAATTTGTCATTGTCTTAGATACCAGTTATTCTACAAGCGGAGAACTAATTTCTGGATTTTTGCAGGAAACCTTAAGAATATTGACAGAGAAAAACAGTTTTTTTGCAAAATCGCAGATTCGTATTTTACAGTGTGACAATCAGGTTAGACGGGATGAGGTCATACGGTCAGAGGAGGATATATACCATATCATCGGACAGTTATCCGGGAAATATACAGACGGAAAGGGCAGCTTTGAAATCGTAGGAGGCGGCAGTACAGATTTTCGTCCGGCATTTGCCTATGTGGAAGAGCTTAGAAAAAAAGGAGAGCTTAAGCATTTAGGCGGACTTTTATATTTTACCGATGGAAAGGGAATATATCCGAAAAAACGAACGGAGTATAAAACAGCATTTTTATTTTTGGAAGATTATGATGAAGCAGCAGTACCGCCATGGGCAATGCGGCTGCAATTAGAACCGGAGGAATGGATACATGAACATTAAACAGGCAAAACAGGAAATTCTGCATACTGTAGCAGCGTATCTTGCCAAGGATGAGTTAGGAGAATATAAGATTCCATCTGTAAGGCAGCGGCCAATTCTTTTGATTGGACTGCCGGGAATCGGAAAGACACAGATTATGGAGCAGATTGCATTAGAATGTCAGATTGGTCTGGTGGCATATACCATCACCCATCATACCAGACAAAGTGCGGTAGGTCTGCCATTTATCAAGGAAAAGAATTTTGACGGCAAAAGCTATTCTGTAACGGAATATACCATGAGTGAAATTATTTCTAGTGTGTATCAAAAAATAGAAGATACAGGCTGCAAGGAAGGGATTTTATTTATTGATGAAATCAACTGTGTATCAGAAACCTTAGCACCTACCATGCTGCAGTTCTTACAGTGCAAGACCTTTGGAAATCAGTCAGTACCTAAAGGCTGGATTATTGTAGCAGCGGGAAATCCACCGGAATATAACAAGTCGGTTCGCGAATTTGACATGGTAACCTTAGACCGCGTCCGTTGTATTGAGGTAGAGGCGAATTATCGTGTATGGAAGGAATATGCCAGAGAAAATCATGTACATAGTGCTTTACTAGGATATTTAGAGCTTAAACAGAAAAACTTTTATCGTGTAGAAGCAGATGTGGATGGTATGCAATATGTAACTGCGAGAGGCTGGGAGGATTTAAGCAGTCTTTTAAAAAGCTATGAAGAATTAAATTTTCCTGTTTCAAGAGAAATTGTCTATGAATACTTACATCACAGGGATGTGGCAGAGGATGTAGCAGCATATATTGATTTGTATCGGAAATATCAGGATGATTATGGAATAGAAGAACTACTTCAAGGCAGAATTAAGCCGGATATTTTTGCCCGAATTTATGCCGCAGCCTTTGATGAGAGATTAAGTGTGGTGAATCTGCTGTTAGATGGGATATTATCCTATATGCAGAAGGTGTATAGGGAAAAATATATAACAGATGCGTATTTTGCTTTTTTAAAATCTTATCGAACGGGCATAGAGCAGATAGAGAATCCATTAGAGGATTATGAAAAACGAGTAAAAATGTTGGAAGAAAAATATGCAGGTGACGAAAAGGCTGGATTTGTCAGTAAAACAAATGCTATATGGAACAGATGCTTACTGCAGCTTTTAAAAGAAGGAAAGCCCGTTGGAGGCAGTATGGCTAAAGAAGTATTTGAGCAGGCAAAAGCAGGCTTTGATAAGCAAAGAGAAGTATTAGAACAGACAGAAAAATTGACAAAAGAAGCCTTAGAATATGCTTTTGATTTTATGGAGCAGGCATTTGAAAATGGAGAGGAAATGGTGGTTTTTGTCACAGAACTAACAGTAAATAAAGAAGCCGCGGCATTTTTGGCAGAGCATACCTGTGAACGCTATCAGATGTATAATCAGCAGCTATTAATAGGCAGCAGAAAAAGAGAATTATTGTCGGAATTAAACCATTAGATGGATTGCTATATGGCAAAAATTGTTATATAATGAAACTATTCATAAGTATGAGGGAGAAAAGGAATGGATAAAAGAGTTGAAGCATCAATTAATAGTTTGGCAGATCCTATTATAGCAGAACAGAAAAGAAACCGAATCGTAGTAGCCGGTTTAAACATTATGAATGTATTGCTTGCAGCAGCATATCTTTTAGAAGTATTCAAAGGGGAAAGAACGGTAGTTCAATACATATTTGTTGCTTTGTTTACTATAGGGCCAATGATTCTTGTAAATCTGGTATATAAAAGAAAAAAAGAGTCGAATTTGGTTCGTTACATAGGGATGTGGGGATTTATTGCATTATATGCATTTATTATGCTCACAACCAATAAACTAATCACATTCTGTTATGTTATTTTATTATTGATTTTGCTTACGGTATATGAAGAAGTGCGGATTGCGTTGATATGCAGTATAAGTGGAATTGTTATCAATGTAGCTGCAATTATAAAAATTTATGCTACAGGTCAGGGGAATATTACAAATTCAAGTGAAATAGAGATTTGTCTGGCATGTGTATTGCTTTTGACGGTATATTCTTCAATGGTTACTTATTTGAATGGACAGATTAAAGGTGCACAGTTAAGAAAAATCGATAGTGATAAGGCAAAAAGCGAAGAGCTTTTACAGGTAGTGCTTGGTGTGGCTGATGCCATGGAGCAGAATGTTGAAGTATTAACGGATGAAATGGACAAGTTAGATATGTCTGTGTCTGCTACAAAGGAGTCAATGGAGGACTTAGCAGAAGGTGCCAGCAGTACTGCACAGGCAATTCAGACACAGCAAGAGAAAACAGCAGAAATCAATGATCATATTTATACCTTAGAGGGTGTTGCGGATACAATTGTGACCCATGTAAGAACCTCAGAGAAGATTGTAGCAGGCAGTCAGAATTCCATGAAGAATCTGTTAGCTCAGGTAGAAAGCTCAGAAGAAGCAAGCAGACAGGTTTCAAAAGAGATGGAAGAACTGAAATCCTACACAGATCAGATGCAGAGCATTATGGCATTGATTAACAATGTGGCATCCCAGACAGGGCTTTTGGCGTTGAACGCCAGCATTGAAGCAGCAAGAGCCGGAGAAGCAGGAAGAGGCTTTGCTGTAGTTGCCACAGAGATTTCAAATCTGGCGTCCCAGACTAGCAATGCCACAGGAGATATCAATGTGTTGATTGGTGGAATTGTCCATTCATTAGGTGAAGTGGTAGAAGCGGTAGATAATCTGATGAACAGTAATGCTGCACAGACGGGATATGTCAATGAAACAGCAAAAGGATTGCAGGATATTCACAATGCTGTAGAGAATATTTTAGAAGAATCCTCCAGATTAGACGAAATGGTGACAATCGTAACGAATGCAAATACCGCTATTGTGGAGTCTATTCAGAATGTATCTGCCAGCACAGAAGAGATTACGGCAAAAGCGTTAGAAACCTTAGAAAACAGTACAAAGGATATGGAAAGTGTAAGCAAGGTTTCAGAGATGGTAGAGCAGCTAAGAACGCACGCAGAAGAATTAAATAAAAACAGAGAATAGGAATATGGGATAAATTCCCTGTCATATGGCATCAAGAATGTTGTATGACAGGGAATTTTACTGTTTTTGTCGTTGCATTTTAACACACAATTCATTATAATACATACTAAATTAGTGCAGTGAATAAAAAATACATACGATGATATGAGTTGGTGGTGAAAGTATGGCAGATATTTCTACGGAAAAATTAGAACAAATAGAACAGGAAATGCATAAATTAGAAAACAGTATTCGTGCGACCGTTGATTTTGAAAAACCCGAAAAGCTCTACGAAGAGTTGATTAAGAGTGTTCAAAAGTATCATCCTTCTACGGATATTTCCATGATTGAAAGGGCTTACAAAATTGCATATGAGGCACATAAGGAACAACGGCGCAAATCCGGAGAACCGTATATTATCCACCCACTTTGTGTTGCTATTATTCTAGCAGAATTAGAATTAGATAAAGAAACAATTGTAGCCGGACTTTTGCATGATGTTGTGGAAGATACTGTCATGACGGATGAAGAAATTGCAGCAGAATTCAATGACGAGGTTGCGCTTTTAGTAGATGGTGTTACCAAATTAGGACAGCTATCCTATGATGCCGATAAGGTAGAGGTACAGGCAGAAAATCTTCGAAAGATGTTTTTAGCCATGGCAAAGGATATCCGTGTTATTTTAATTAAATTAGCTGACCGTTTGCATAATATGCGTACACTTAAGTTCATGAAACCGGAAAAACAGAAAGAAAAAGCCAGAGAGACCATGGATATTTATGCACCAATTGCGCAGCGCTTAGGTATTTCCAAGGTAAAAATCGAATTGGATGATCTTTCTTTAAAATACTTAGAACCGGAAGCCTATTATGATTTGGTGGAAAAAATTGCACTTCGTAAAAATATCCGGGATGATTATGTACAGCAGCTTGTAGACGAAGTACGGACACATATTGATCATGCAGGGATTAAAGCAGATATTTATGGCAGAGCAAAGCATTTCTTTAGTATCTATAAGAAAATGGTCAATCAGGATAAGACCTTAGATCAGATTTATGATTTGTTTGCCATTCGTATTATAGTAGATTCTGTCAAGGACTGTTATGCAGCACTTGGTGTTATCCATGAAATGTATAAGCCGATTCCGGGAAGATTCAAGGATTATATTGCTATGCCAAAGCCGAATATGTATCAGTCTTTGCATACGACATTAATTGGACCTACAGGTCAGCCTTTTGAAATTCAGATTCGTACCGCAGAGATGCATCGTACAGCCGAATATGGTATTGCTGCCCATTGGAAATACAAGGAAGGCAATACAGGCATGAGTATTGCGAATCAGGAAGAAGAAAAGCTAAGCTGGCTGCGGCAGATATTGGAATGGCAGCGGGATATGTCGGACAACAGAGAATTTATGAGTCTTTTAAAGAGTGACTTGGATTTATTCTCGGATGCCGTATTTTGTTTTACTCCGAAAGGAGATGTAAAGAACCTTCCAAATGGTTCTACTCCAATAGATTTTGCTTATAGTATTCATTCTGCAGTAGGCAATAAAATGATAGGTGCTAAGGTCAATGGCAAATTGGTCACTATTGATTATGTGATTAAAAACGGTGACAGAGTGGAGGTTATTACCTCTCAGAACTCCAGAGGACCTAGCCGGGACTGGCTGAATATTGTTAAGAGTACGCAGGCAAAAAATAAGATTAACCAGTGGTTTAGAAGTGAATTAAAAGAAGAAAATATTCTTCGTGGAAAAGAGCTGATTGCCCAGTATGCGAAGGCGAAGGGGATTAATCTGTCGGAGATTAATAAACCGGAGTATCAGCATAAAATTTTAAATAAATATGGATTCCATGACTGGAATTCTGCATTAGCAACGGTAGGACATGGCGGATTAAAGGAAAGCCAGATAGTCAACCGTATGTATGAAGAATACAAAAAGGATCATGTTGTACCTGTTACAGACCAAGAGATTTTAGAGTCTGTTGCTGAAAATAAAGATAAGCATTCCTTTATAAAGTCCAGAAGTGGAATTATTGTCAAAGGGTTATATGATGTGGCGGTACATTTTTCCAAATGCTGCAGTCCTGTTCCGGGGGATGAAATTGTGGGATTTGTCACAAGAGGAAGAGGCGTATCCATTCATCGTACCGATTGTGTAAATATGTTGCATCTTTCAGATATTGAAAGAGTTCGTCTGATTGATGCTGAATGGCAGCAGGGGGCGGATGAAGGCAATAATGGTCTTTATCAGGCGGAGATTAAGATATTTGGAAATAACCGTACAGGACTTTTGATAGATATTACACGAATTTTTACAGAAAGAGAAATTGACATTACTTCAATTCATTCCAAGACAAATAAACAGGGAGTGGCAACCTTAGAGGTTGGATTTAATGTTAAGAGCAGAAGTGAACTGATTAGTCTTGTGGATAAGATTCGTCAGGTAGAAAGTGTTATTGATATTGAGCGAACAACAGGCTAATGAAAGGAGTTAATACATTGGCAGGACTTAGAGTAGAGCAGTATGTAGTTGGTCCGGTAATGACCAACTGCTATTTTGCAGTAAATGAAGATACAAATGAAATGTTTATCGTAGATCCGGGTGCATGGGCATCGGAACTGATACAAAGAGTAAGCAAATGTGGAGCTGCACCTGTAGCGGTGCTTTTAACCCATGGGCATTTTGACCATGCTTCTGCGGCGAGGGCATTGGCAGAGGAATATGGCATACAGATTTATGCTCACGAGGCAGAAAAGGAAACCTTAGAAAATCCGGATATCAATCTATGCGGAATGGTTCGGTTAAATGAGGTATATTCTGCGGACTGTTATGTAAAGGATGGCGAAATCTTAAATATAGCAGGTTTTGAAATCAAGGTTTTACATACACCGGGACATACAAAAGGCGGTTGCTGTTATTATATTGAAAAGGAACAGGCAGTTTTTTCAGGAGATACATTGTTTAATGCATCTGTAGGAAGAACCGATTTTCCGGGAGGAAGTGCATCTGTATTGCTTCGTTCCATCGAGGAAAAATTGCTGCCGATGCCGGGACAGACAAAGGTCTATCCGGGGCATAACGATACAACCACCATTGGCTGGGAAAAACAGTACAATCCATTTTTATAATTAGAAAAGAGAGAAAATATGATTACAGTTCAATTAAACAGAGCTGATTTTGAATACGATATTCACTCTTTGGTGAAAGCATTTTATCCTGCAGAGGATGTAAAGGTATGTGTAAAGGATAAAACAACCGAAGAGGAAATATCGTTTTGTATTTGCCAAAGCATGGGAAAGGAAGCGCCGGGGGAGCTTTCTGTAGCAGTTACGAATTATTTAGAAAAAACAATAGAAATTGCATTTTATGAAATTTCTGCGCTTAAGAGTGTTGGCTTTAAAGCGGAAAATAAGTGCGTAGATATAACAGGAATTGCCCCAAGGTTAAAACAGGAAATAGAAGTAGATTTTACAGATAGAAAAGATACGAAAAACCGTCTGAAACAGACATATTATAAGATGCTCTGTGAATTTACAGGAAAGACACTTCCATGGGGAGACTTAACAGGTATCCGTCCAACAAAAATACCTATGGCATTTTTAGAAGAAGGCAAGGATGAAGCATTTATCCGTCAATATATGAAGGATACTTATTTTGCTTCAGATGAAAAGATTGATTTAAGTATAGACATTGCAAAACGGGAGTTAGAGCTTTTAAAGAAAATTGATTATGAAAACGGATACAGCTTGTATATAGGTATTCCGTTTTGCCCAAGTACCTGTTTATATTGTTCCTTTACCTCCTATCCATTAGGTATGTGGAAAAAGCGTATAGACGAATACTTAGATGCATTAGAAAAAGAAATTGATTTTACCGCAGAACGCTTTAAGGACAAGTATTTGAATGCGGTATATATTGGTGGAGGGACACCTACTACTTTAGAGCCTTATCAGCTGCGGCGATTGATTCGCAAAATTAAAGCTTCCTTTGATTTATCAAATTGTCTGGAGTTTACTGTGGAAGCAGGCAGACCAGATAGTATTACAAGAGAAAAATTAGAAGTACTTCGGGAAGAGGGCATTGATCGAATTTCCATTAATCCGCAGACGATGAAGGACGAAACCTTAAAGATTATCGGCAGACATCATACGGTAGAACAGGCGGTAGAAAGCTTTAAGCTGGCAAGAGAATTAGGATTTGACAATATTAATATGGATTTGATTATCGGTCTTCCCAATGAAAATATCAAAGATGTGGAAGCAACCATGCAAAGAATTAAGGAATTAGACCCTGACAATCTGACCATTCATTCGCTGGCATTAAAACGGGCAGCTAGATTGAATATGTTCAGAGAAGAATATCAGGATTTGACCTTTGAAAATACATGGGAGACTGTAGAGCTTACTGCAAGCTATGCCGCACAGATGGGATTAGAGCCGTATTATTTATATCGTCAGAAAAATATGGCAGGCAATTTTGAAAATGTTGGCTATGCAAAACCGGGAAAAGCTGGTATTTACAATATATTGATTATGGAAGAAAAACAGACTATAATGGCACTTGGAGCAGGTGCTACCACAAAGTTTGTTTTTGATAAAGGCGCGCGGATTGAGCGTGTGGAAAATGTAAAAGATGTGACAAATTATCTGGAACGAACAGAGGAAATGATAGCAAAGAAAATCAAAAAAATGGAGGAAATTTCATGGCATTAGCAAAAAAACCCGTAACCGGGATGAAAGATATTTTACCGGAAGAGATGCAAATTCGTGATTATGTGATTAGTGTAATCAAGGATACATACAGAAGCTTCGGTTTTACACCGATTGAAACTCCTTGTATGGAAAATATCGGCAACTTAAGCAGCAAACAGGGCGGCGAAAATGAAAAACTGATTTTTAAAGTATTAAAAAGAGGCGAAAAGTTAAAATTAGAAACTGCCGAAAGTGAAGCAGATTTAGTGGATATGGGAATGCGCTATGATTTGACCGTTCCGTTGGCAAGATTTTATTCTAATAATGCAAACAATCTGCCATCCCCATTCAAGGCATTGCAGATTGGAAGTGTGTGGAGAGCAGACAGACCACAGAGAGGCCGTTATCGTCAGTTTACCCAGTGTGATATTGATATCTTAGGCGAACCGTCTGATTTAGCAGAAATCGAATTGATTTTAGCCACAACTACCACATTAGGAAAATTAGGATTTAAAAACTTCGAAATCCGCATCAATGAGCGTCGTATTTTAAAAGCAATGGCAGCTTACAGTGGATTTGCAGAGGATTCCTATGATGAAGTATTTATTACTTTAGATAAGATGGATAAAATCGGCTTAGAAGGCGTTGCAGCAGAATTAGAGTCAGCAGGCTACGAGAAAGCTGCTATTGATAAATATTTAGATTTATTTAAAGCAGTAGAAAATGAAACAGACAGCGTAAAGGCCATTAGTATTTTAGCAGATACCTTAGGAGATTTCTTGGAAGAGGATGTAAAAGCAAATCTTTCTGAAATCATTGCCAGCGTAGAAGCTACAAAAGCTGCCGATTTTAAGATGGTATTTGACCCGACACTGGTTCGTGGAATGGGATATTATACAGGTACTATTTTTGAAATTGCCATTCCGGAATTTGGCGGAAGCTGCGGCGGTGGCGGAAGATATGATAAAATGATTGGCAACTTCACCGGCAATGATGTACCGGCTTGTGGATTTTCCATTGGTTTTGAGAGAATTATTCTCTTACTTATGGAACAGGGCTTTAAGGTTCCTAAGCAGCCAAAGAAAATCGCGTACTTAATTGAGAAGAATTATCCGGCGGACAAGCTTTGTGAAGTCATTGGCAAAGCGCAGAAAGCCAGAAAAAATGGACAGCATGTTTTAGTGGTTCGTATGAATAAAAATAAAAAATTCCAGAAGGAAAAATTAACCGCCGAAGGTTATGAAGAGTTTGAGGAGTTTTTTAATCGATAGGAGGAAAAATAAATGGCAGAATCAATGAAAGGCTTACACAGAAGCCACAGATGTACCGAAGTATCCAATGCAAACATCGGTGAAACCGTCACTGTTATGGGATGGGTACAGAAGCGTCGTAATTTAGGAGCATTAATTTTTATAGATTTAAGAGACCGTTCCGGCATTCTACAGATTGTATTTGATGAAGATACCGTAGGTGCAGAAGGTTTTGCAAAGGCAGGAACCTTAAGAAGCGAATTTGTAGTAGCTGTTACAGGAAAAGTGCAGAAGCGTTCCGCAGCAGTAAATGAGAACTTAAAAACCGGTGATATTGAAATCATTGCAGAGGATATCCGTATCTTATCCGAAGCAGACACACCGCCATTCCCAATCGAGGAAAACAGCCAGACAAAGGATGAGCTTCGTTTAAAATACCGTTACTTAGATTTAAGAAGACCGGATATCCAGCGTAATCTTATGCTTAGAAGTAAAGTAATTTATTTAATGCGTGAATTTATGATGAAGGAAGGATTTTTAGAGATTGAGACACCAATCCTCTGCAAATCCACACCGGAAGGCGCAAGAGATTACCTTGTACCAAGTCGTGTACACCCAGGTAATTTCTATGCATTGCCACAGTCACCACAGATTTTTAAGCAGCTTTTGATGTGTTCCGGTTATGATCGTTATTTCCAGATTGCAAAATGCTTCCGTGATGAGGATTTGAGAGCAGACCGTCAGCCGGAATTTACACAGGCAGATATGGAATTATCCTTTGTGGATATTGATGATGTATTAGATGTTAATGAAAGATTATTACAATATGTATTCAAAGAAGCTATCGGTGTAGATATTAAGCTGCCATTGCAGAGAATGCCATGGCAGGAAGCAATGGATCGCTTCGGTTCAGATAAGCCGGATACCCGTTTTGGCATGGAATTAAAGGATGTATCTGAAATCGTAAAAGGCTGCGGCTTTGGTGTATTTACCGGAGCTTTAGAAAACGGTGGTTCTGTTCGTGGTATCAATGCCAAAGGACAGGGCGCAATGCCAAGAAAGAAAATTGACAAATTAGTAGAATTTGCAAAGGGTTACGGAGCAAAAGGTTTAGCATATCTTTGTATTAATGAAGACGGCACATACAAATCTTCTTTCTCTAAATTCATGACAGAGGATGAATTAGATGCTTTAGTAAAAGCTATGGAAGGTGAAGCAGGAGATTTACTATTATTTGCAGCAGATAAGAATAAAATTGTTTGGAATGTACTTGGTGCACTTCGTTTAGAATTGGCAAAAGAGTTAGATTTATTAGATCCAAATCAGTACAATTTCTTATGGGTAACAGAGTTCCCATTATTAGAGTGGTCTGATGAAGAGGAAAGATATATGGCAATGCACCATCCATTCACCATGCCAATCGAAGAGGATTGGGAAAATGTGGATACAGATCCGGGTTCAGTTCGTGCAAAAGCGTATGATATCGTATTGAACGGTACAGAGCTTGGTGGTGGTTCAGTTCGAATCCATCAGGATGATGTACAGGAGAAGATGTTTGAAGTATTAGGCTTCACCAAAGAAAGTGCCCATGAGCAGTTTGGCTTCTTAATTGATGCTTTCAAATATGGTGTTCCGCCACATGCAGGACTTGCCTATGGTGTTGACCGTATGGTTATGCATATGGTTCATGCAGATTCTATCCGTGATGTTATTGCATTCCCGAAGGTGAAGGATGCTTCCTGTCTGATGACAGCAGCACCGGGAGCTGTAGATAAAAAACAGTTAGAGGAATTACAGTTAGAAATTGCAGAAGTAGAAGAATAAAATTTTGCAGACATAAAAAGACGGAATATAGCAAATCTTGCTATACTCCGTTTTTTTCTTGAATGTTAAAAGCAGAAAAATATTTTTCTTCTAAAGGAATCCATAGATTTTCAAATCTTTCAGCCATTATTTCGCCATTTCGTTTGCGAATTCGCTCCATCTGTGTTTCCTTATCCACATCTAAAAAAATGTATAAATCATAAATATCTCCAAAATAGGGATGTGCTGAGTAAGAACCTTCAATAATTGTAATTTGATTTTTATCTATTTGAATAGATTTTTTAAAACACTGGCTATGACAGTCATAGGGACGATAGGAAAACGCTTTTTTTTCTTTTAAGGGAAGTATGACTTCTTCAAAAAATCTTTCATAATCCACATTTCCGCCAGGCTCATTTAAACGCTTTTTTGTTCTTTGCTCAGGTCGAAGAAAAAAATCATCCATATGAATGACTGCACAGGAAAAATTCTCCTGTAAATAGGCAGCAAGCGTTGTTTTTCCGGAAGCACATCTGCCGTCTATGGAAATAAGAAGCTGCGATTTATTTTCTAAAAGCTTTTGTATTTGCTTTTTAGCAGAAGCAGCAATAGTGATAAAATTATTTGTGTACATAGGCGTGCACTTCTTTCTTGTGTTTTTTAAAAGTAACCAAACCTGTTTTGTTTAATGCCAGCATCAGAGATGGAATTAAAATTAATTGCAAAATGATACCCGGAACAGCATTGAAAAAAGCACCGGCAAAAAATGCCTGAAGCGTAAATCCTTCTGTACCGATACCTAAAAGTAGAATTTGTACAAATCCCCATACAATACGGCCGCTTAGCATGGCTGCCAGCATAGAGCGATATAGGGAAAGGATACATTTCCATTTGCAGCGATTATATAAAAATCCAATGACAAAGCCATAGGTCATTAGTTCAAAAGCCATAGCAATGGCAGATGGAAACAATATAGGTACGCCAAATACAGCAGACCGAAGTAATGGTGTGATAAAGCCTATAGCAAGACCATATTTCCATCCACAGATAAGACCACACAAAAATACAGGGATATGCATAGGAAGAAGCATATTTCCTACCTGAGGAATCTGACCTGTAAATAGTGGAAGCACAAGTCCAACAGCTAAAAGCATAGCCGACAGGGCAAGTTTTTTAGTCCTTTGATTGTTCATGACGATAATTCTCCTTAAAAAAAGTTCTTCACTTATTATTATACAATCAAAGACTAAGTGCAAGTAAAAAACGAATTTATACCGTTTGGTTTGTGTGTCATTATATGGAAAGATGCATAAGATAAAGGGAAAATAGCTGTAGGAGTTTAACCTTGGCAACAATTGTAATAGATGCAGGGCATGGTGGATTTGATAACGGAGCCAGATATCAGGGCAGAAGGGAAAAGGACGATAATCTCCGTTTGGCTTTAGCGGTAGGTAATATTTTAGAGCAGCGGGGATATGATGTGATTTATACCAGAACGGATGATATATATCAGTCACCATATGAAAAAGCGCAGATTGCGAATGATGCAGATGCGGACTATTTTATCTCTTTTCACCGAAATTCAGGAGAAAATGACAATACCTATAATGGAGTGCAGACCCTTATTTATGGTGGGGATGAAAGAGCAGAAGTCATTGCGGACTCTATCAATAGAGAATTGGAGAAATTGGGATTTGCGAATCTTGGTATTGATGAGAGAACCGGCTTAGTCGTATTAAGGAGAACAGAAATGCCGGCGGTACTTATTGAAACAGGTTTTATCAACAGTGATAAGGATAATCAGATTTTTGATGATAATTTTGATGCCATAGCAGAAGCCATTGCCGATGGGATTGAAAATGAAGTGCCATTGCCGGATAGAATGATGGATCATCGGGTGGAAATGGCAATGGATGCATTAAATCAAGAGGATTGGGAGAATGAGAAAGAAGAAGAGGATTTGTATTATGGTGTGGAAGTAGGGCGTTTCCGTCATTTTAATACAGCAAACTTCTTAGCAGAGCAGTTAAAGGCGCAGGGATTTGATTCTTTTGTATTTAAATTGGATGAGGTTATTCATGTAATTGCAGGGAGAGAAAATTCCATTGAAGAAGCGTTGGATTTGCAGACACATTTACGAAGATTAGGGTATGTGACGATGATTATTTCTACGGCACATTTATAAAATTGCAGCCGGGAATCCTAAACAATGGATACCCCGGCAGTATTTGTTAGTTTGCTGACTTTTCAGGAAGCTTCATATAGATTCGTTCAATACGATTTTTATCCATTTTTTCCACCTGAAGCAAAATGTCCTCATCGGTAATAATAATTTCATTCTTTTCCGGCAGATGGTCAAGAAGTCCAATCAGATAGCCTCCAACGGTTTCATAGTCCTCTGAGTAAAAAGGAAGATTTAGTGCATCACACAAATCCTCTAAATTCATAGAGCCTTGAATATGATATTCCCTATCATTGATTTTCACCAATGGATCTTCTTCGTCTCCGTCATATTCATCACGGATTTCACCAACAATTTCCTCTAATAAATCTTCTAAGGTAATCATTCCTGCGGTAACACCATATTCATCCAATACAATAGCAATGTTGATAGAGCTTTTTTGCATTTCTACAAACAATTCGGCAGTATTTTTGTGTTCATAGGTAAAGTACGGCTCGCGAATTAAATCGCATACATGAAAGTGTATCTTATCCTCGCATAAAAGTAAGTCCTTCATATTGATGATACCAACAACATTATCCGTATTATCTTCATAAACCGGAAGTCTTGTGAATTTATCCTTACGAAAAATTTCAATTAATTCGTCGTAGGTACTGTCTAAACGGGCAAAGGTCATATCAATTCGCGGAATCATGATTTCTCTGGCATAAGAATCACCAAAATCAAACAGATTACTAATCATTTCATGTTCAGAATTTTCCAAAACACCGGTTTCGTGTCCCACATCCACGATAGTCTTAAATTCTTCCTCCGTCATGGTGGCTTTTTGTGTATTAGGGTCGATGCGAAGAAGCTTTAAAAAGCCCATAGACAGCCAATTAATAATAAAAATAACCGGTGTCAGTATATACATAAGTCCATAGATAATAGAAGAATAAGCAAGTGCAATATTATCTGCATGGATAGTTGCCAGCGTTTTAGGTGAAATTTCACCAAAAATCAAAATGAGAATGGTTAGAATACCTGTGGCAATTCCTGCTCCGACACTGCCAAAAATATGAATGGCAAGGGTTGTAGCGATGGAGGAGGCTGACAGATTTACAATGTTATTACCAATCAAAATGGCACTGAGCATTTTTTGCATATTGTCTGTAATAGAGAGTACTCTTTTTGCCCGTTTGTTGCCGCTATCTGCCAAGGTACGCATACGAATACGGTTAGTGGTGGTAAAAGCAGTTTCTGCGGATGAAAAGAAAGCAGAAAGAGCCAGTAAAACAAATAAGAAAATTAATTGTGCAGTAGATGCTGTGTCCAAAAAAATTTACCTCAACTTTCTATAATGACTGGGTGTTGTGCCGAAGTGTCTCTTAAATAATCGGTTAAAATAGGAGAGATTTTCGAATCCTACCTCATTTGCAATATCCAAGATGGAAGAATCCGAAGAAAGCAGCAGTCTTGAAGCCATAGTCAGTCGGTATTCATTGAGATATTCAATAAAAGAAGTCCCCATGGTCTGTTTAAAATATTTCATGAAATGGGACTGACTTAATCCTGTTTCACCGGAAATGTCGGCAATAGTTATTTTTCTCATATAATTACATTCTATATATTTAATAATTTGCTTTATTTTGTCAAGAGTTCTGGGGTTTTTTGGTAAATTCTTTTCCTTGGCACAGGTAGAAAAAAGCAGGAAAAAGAATCGCATAAGCTGACTTTTTAAAGCAAATTGGTAGGCTTTAGGATAGATTTTACAGATTTCATCCGCATCGTCAATGCAGGAAGCAATTTCTTTATAATTTTTTAATGAAGGTGTCAGTAGTGTCGGCAAAGAAATAGTTCCAAAAAATAATGGCTGAAAAAAATCTGTTGTGCAGTCATCCGATTGCCTTGACATAAGTATATTTGGATGAAAAATAATATTTTCATATTCCATAGAAGTATTTTCGTACTGATGAATGGAATGAAGCTGACCGGGAATAATCAAAACCATTGAACCGGCAGATACATGATAATTTTCTAAATCCACAGTAACGATGCCCTTTCCCTTTTTTATGTAAATAATCTCCATTTCCTCATGCCAGTGCAAAGGAACAGACATAAAATCCAAAGGAATTGAGCAAAGATAAGTAATATAAGGAAAACTAGGATTTCCATGGGATTTTTTTTCCTGATAATTTTCATATTCTAGTATATTCATAAAAAACTCCTTTTAAAAGATGATAGTATTGTACTACTTTTGGCTGAAATATTACAAGAAAAAAGCAGTGTATAAGAGTATAATATACAAATATTGCGAGTATATAAAATATCGTTTAAGATAAAGGATAGCATAAATGGAGGAAAATGAAATGAAATTAGCTCAGATTTTAAAAGACAGATGCAATAAGACAATCAAAGAATGTACAAATGAAGAATTGTACTATGCTTTACTGGAAATGACCAAAGAATTAGCAAAGGAAAAAGAAAGTAATGAAGGAAAGAAAAAGCTCTATTATATTTCCGCAGAATTTTTGATTGGAAAATTATTGTCAAATAACCTGATTAACCTTGGCATTTATGAGGAAGTCAAAGCACTTTTAGCAGAAAATGGCAAGGACATTACAGAGATTGAGGAAGCAGAACCTGAACCATCCTTAGGAAATGGCGGTTTAGGAAGACTTGCAGCTTGTTTCTTAGATTCTATTGCGACCTTAGGCTTAAATGGAGATGGTATCGGATTAAATTATCATTATGGCTTGTTCAAACAGATATTTGAAAAGAATTTGCAGCATGAAACCCCAAATCCCTGGATAGAAAAAGAAAGCTGGCTGACAAAAACAGATGTGGTATATCCTATACAGTTTGGCGGATTTACTTTAAATTCCAGAATGTACGATATAGATGTTACCGGATATGATAACAGAACTACAAAGCTGCATTTATTTGATGTGGAATCTGTAGACGAAAGTATTGTTTCAAAGGATAGCATTGATTTTAATAAAGAGGACATTGCCAGAAATCTGACCTTATTTTTATACCCGGATGATAGTGATGATGCAGGTCGTATGCTTCGTGTATATCAGCAGTATTTCATGGTAAGCAGCGGTGCAAGACTGATTTTAGACGAAGCAGTAAAAAGAGGCTGCAATCTCCATGATTTGTATGAGTATGCGACCATTCAGATTAACGATACGCATCCGACCATGGTGATTCCGGAGCTTATTCGCTTATTGATGGAACGGGGAATTCTAATAGACGAAGCCATTGAAATTGTATCAAAAACCTGTGCATATACCAATCATACCATTCTTGCAGAGGCATTGGAAAAATGGCCGATTTACTATTTAGAAAAGGTTGTACCACAGTTAATGCCAATTATTTATGAATTAAATAATCGTGTCATGAAAAAATACGACGATAAATCTGTATACATCATTGATGATGAAAAACGGGTACACATGGCACATATTGATATCCATTACGGATACAGCGTAAATGGTGTGGCTTATCTGCATACAGAAATTTTAAAGAACTCCGAATTAAATAATTTTTACAAGATTTATCCGGAAAAATTCAACAATAAAACAAACGGAATCACCTTCCGCCGTTGGTTGTTACACTGTAATCCACAGCTTACAAAACTCATTGAAGAACTCATTGGGCCTGACTTTAAAAAGGATGCAAAAGAATTAGAAAAGCTTTTAGATTTTGCAAATGATGATGCCATTTTAGACCGTATTTTAGGTGTGAAAAATACCCGCAAAACAGAGCTTGCAGCTTATTTAAAACGCACACAGGGAATTATGTTAAATGAAAATTCCATATTTGATATTCAGATTAAGCGATTACATGAGTATAAGAGACAGCAGATGAATGCACTGTATGTCATTATGAAATATTTTGAAATCAAAGAAGGCAAAAAGCCAACTACACCAATTACTGTTATTTTTGGTGCAAAAGCAGCTCCGGCATATGTAATTGCAAAGGATATCATACATCTGATTCTTTGCTTACAGCAGTTAATCGACAACGACCCGGAGGTATCTCCATACTTAAAAGTAGTTATGGTAGAAAACTACAATGTAACCTTAGCAGAAAAGCTTATTCCGGCAGCAGATATCCATGAACAGATTTCCTTAGCCTCCAAAGAAGCCAGTGGAACAGGCAACATGAAATTTATGCTGAATGGTGCCATCACCCTTGGAACTATGGATGGAGCAAATGTAGAAATCGCAGAATTAGTAGGAAAAGACAATATTTATATCTTTGGTGAGTCTAGTGATACGGTAATCGAGCATTATGCAAAAGCAGATTATGTTTCTAAAGATTTCTATAAAAAGGATAAAGATATTAAAAAAGCACTGGATTTTATTATTAGTGATGAATTGATGGAAATTGGTCAGAAAGAGAATTTAGAAAGACTTTATAATGAGTTGTTGAATAAAGACTGGTTTATGACATTATTAGATTTGAAATCTTATAAAGAAGAAAAAGAGAAAGCGTTAAAAGAATATGAGAATCGTAAAGCATGGGCGAGAAAAATGCTTGTAAATATTGCTAAGGCTGGATTCTTTTCATCAGATAGAACTATTGCACAGTATAATGATGAGGTGTGGAAGCTGTAGTATTATAAAATATCATTTGTCTTTGCAGCCGGAAATTCTGCTTCCTATAACTATATACTATATGGTATAATTATAAGACACTATTAGAATGTAGTTACCATAAAAATGCAGGGGGAATCGAATGAAGAAAATAGCATTGATTATGGAAGGCTGGAAGCATTTCTTCACTTTTGCATGGCCGGCGGGGATTTTACAAAGAATACAGGAGACAAATGAAGAGGTAAATCTGTATATTTTTAACAGTTCCGGTTCGTGGAATCCAGACAAAGATTATAATATGGGGGAATATAATATCTTTCGTTTGCCGGATTTGAATGATTTTGACGGCATTATACTGGATTTAAACAATGTACGCTATAAAGAAATCAGGGACTATGTTGTCAAAGCAGCAAAAGCCACAGGGAAACCGGTTATTTCCATTGCCAGTGAATTGGAGGATTTCTATTATGTAGGAATCGACAATTATGGTGCAATGCGAAATATGATTGCGCATTTGCATCAGGTGCATGGATGTGAAAATTTCTGGTTTATTATGGGTTCAGAGGACAACTATGAAAATCAGGTTCGTGCACAGGCAATGAAAGATTACATGGATGAGCATGGAATTTACTATACGAATGATGAATTTTACTATGAAAGCTACGAGTATCACTGTGGCTATAGGGGTTTTCTGAATTTACGGGCATTGCATTATAAGCAGATGCCGGAAGCTATTATATGTGCCAATGATAATATTGCCGTTGGCGTATGTGAAGCAGCAGCAAAACTAGGCTATCGTGTGCCCGAAGATTTTTGTGTTACCGGATTTGATAATTTTGATAAAGCTGCTTATTATAAACCACAGCTTACGACAATAGGACATGTCAGAGAAGAGGTCGGTTATAAATGTATGGAATTGCTTTTAGACATATGGAAGGGAAAAGAAATTGAGCGATTTCACTATACCGATACAGCCTGTGTATTTCGAAAAAGCTGTGGCTGTATCGCAGAGGATAAAATTGATCAGGAGCAGCATGCCAAGGATCAGGTGGTTTACGGCATTGAAACCGCAGATTTTGATGAACAGATTCTTTCTTTGGAGTATGAATTAATGCGCTGCAGAACCGTTAAGGAGATGACCGATTGGATTCCTAAATGTGTAACCTCTGTGAATTGTGATGCAATGTATCTGGTATTAGACGAGCATATCAATGATTTTCGGAAAAACGACGGAGATTATGACAGAGATTTTCTAGAGGATGAGGATTTTCATATCACCGGTTATCCGGCAAAGATGCTGGTGGAGTTTGCCTATGCAGACGGAGCAAATCTGACAAAGGAAGGGCATACGATAGACGGATTATTTCCGTTGTTTGAGCACGAAGAAGGCGGCAAGGATTTTCTTTTTATGCCGTTACATTTCAGAAATCGTACGGTAGGATATTTTGTCATCCGCAATGGTATATACCTTATGGCAAAACAATATCTGTACAAAATATTAAATACTCTGACTTCTGCCATGGAGAATCTACATAAAAAGGAAAAGCTAGAATATATGAATCATGTTTTAGCAGAGCTGAATATTAAGGACTTTATGACAGGGATGTATAACCGTTTTGGTTATCAAAAGCTTGCACAGAGGCTGTTTGATGAAAAAAAGGTTCTCAAAGAAAATCTGCAGATACTGTTTTTTGATATGGATAGATTAAAAAATTTAAATGATAATTACGGGCATGAATATGGTGATTTTGCCATAAAGACCATTGCAGCAGCAATTTTAAAGAATTGTCCGCCCAATGCAGTTCCGGTTCGAACCGGCGGGGATGAGTTTTTGGTTGTTCAGGAGATGCTCTCACAACAGCAGTTAGAGGAAATGCTAGAAAATATTCGTGAAGAAATTCGTATAAAATCCGAGAAGATTTATTTCCCATTTCCGTTGACAGTGAGTATTGGCTGTGTAGTGACAGATATGAGTACGAAAAAGCAGTTGGATGATTATATTCGTGAGGCGGATGAGGTCATGTATGAAGAAAAAATAAAGAAAAAGATGGCCAGATAAAATCTGCTGAGAAAATACAACAAGGATGATATAAATATTATAGAAACGGAGCATACACTATGGCATTTACCCATTTGCATGTCCATACAGAATATAGTCTGTTAGATGGTTCAAACAAAATAAAAGAATTCGTAGCCAGAGTTAAAGAGCTTGGCATGAATGCAGCGGCAATTACTGATCATGGTGTTATGTATGGAGTTATTGATTTTTATAAAGCAGCAACCGCTGCCGGCATCAACCCGGTTTTAGGCTGTGAAGTATATGTAGCACCAAATTCAAGATTTGATAGAGAAACAACCCATGGAGAAGACAGATACTACCATCTTGTATTATTAGCAGAAAACAATACAGGATATAGCAACTTAGTTAAAATCGTATCCAAAGGCTTTGTGGACGGTTACTACTATAAGCCCAGGGTGGATATGGAAGTATTAGAAACCTATCATGAGGGAATTATTGCCCTTAGTGCCTGTCTTGCCGGAGAGGTTCAAAGATATCTGGTGCGAGGATTTTATGAGGAAGCTAAGGCAACCGCTGTAAAGTATCAGAATTGCTTTGGCAAAGGCAATTTCTTTTTGGAATTACAAGATCATGGGATAGCAGAACAGCAGATGGTAAATCAACAGCTTCTACGGCTTTCTAAAGATACAGGAATCGAATTGGTTGCCACAAATGATGTGCATTATACCTATGAAGCCGATGCAGAGCCTCATGATATTTTACTTTGCCTGCAAACCGGAAAAAAATTAAGTGATGAAAATCGTATGCGCTACGATGGCGGACAGTATTATGTCAAGTCCGAAGAAGAGATGAAAAAGCTCTTTCCTTATGCCATAGAAGCAGTGGAAAATACCCAAAAAATAGCAGACCGATGTCATGTGGAAATTGAATTTGGCAATACCAAGCTGCCGAATTTTCCCGTCCCGGAGGGGTATACCACTTATGAATATTTAGAAAAACTCTGCTACGACGGACTAAAAGAGAGATATTCAGATACAGCAGAGGAATTAAAGCCAAGATTAGAATATGAGTTAAAAGTAATCAAGGATATGGGGTATGTGGAGTATTTTCTGATTGTATGGGACTATATTCGTTATGCCAGAGAGCATGGCATTATTGTAGGACCGGGTCGAGGAAGTGCTGCGGGAAGCCTTGTGTCTTATACTACAGGAATTACCAATATTGACCCGATTAAATACAGTTTGATTTTTGAACGGTTCTTAAATCCGGAGCGAGTATCCATGCCCGATATTGATGTGGATTTCTGTTTTGAACGAAGGCAGGAGGTCATCGACTATGTCATTGACAAATACGGCAAGGACTGTGTGACTCAGATTGTAACCTTTGGTACATTAGCGGCAAGAGGTGTTATTCGTGATGTGGGTCGTGTAATGGATTTGCCCTATGCATTTGTGGATACGATTGCCAAAAACATTCCAACTGAGCTGGGAATTACTATAGATAAAGCATTAAAAATGAATCCCGAGCTACGTTCCATGTATGAAAGTGATGAGAATATCAAGCGGTTAATCGATATGTCAAAACGCTTAGAATGCTTGCCAAGACACACTTCCATGCATGCAGCAGGTGTTGTGATTTCCCAGAAGCCAATGGATGAATATGTGCCTTTATCCAGAGGCTCTGACGGAATGATTACTACCCAGTTTACCATGACAACTATCGAAGAGTTAGGACTTCTCAAAATGGATTTCCTTGGACTAAGAACACTGACAGTTATTCAAAATGCTGTCAGAATGATAGAAAAAGGTCATGGTATAAAGATAGATATTGATCATATCAATTTTGACGACAAGGCGGTTTTAGATTCCCTTGGAACAGGAAAAACCGAAGGTGTATTCCAGCTCGAAAGTGCCGGAATGAAAAACTTCATGAAGGAACTAAAGCCACAGAATTTAGAAGATGTCATTGCAGGAATTTCCCTGTATCGTCCGGGACCTATGGACTTTATTCCTGCGTATATTCGAGGCAAAAACAGCAGTGGTCAGATTACCTATGACTGTCCGCAGCTAGAACCGATTTTAGCCCCCACCTATGGCTGTATCGTCTATCAGGAACAGGTTATGCAGATCGTAAGAGATTTAGCAGGCTATACTTGGGGACGAAGCGACTTGGTACGGCGTGCCATGTCTAAGAAAAAGCAGTCCGTCATGGAGGAGGAACGAAGAAATTTCGTCTATGGAAAACCAGAGGAAAATGTTCCCGGCTGCGTAGCCAATGGCATTGATGAAAAAGTAGCCAATAAAATCTACGACGAAATGATAGATTTTGCAAAGTATGCCTTTAATAAATCCCATGCGGCAGCTTATGCAGTGGTATCTTATCAGACAGCCTATTTAAAGTATTACTATCCGGTAGAGTATATGGCGGCATTGATGACTTCTGTACAGGATAATACCACAAAGGTTTCAGAATATATCTTAACCTGCAGAAGAATGGGAATCGAAATTCTACCGCCGGATATCAATGAAGGAGAAAGTGGATTTTCCGTATCTGATAAGAGTATCCGCTATGGACTTTCTGCTATCCGAAGCGTGGGAAAACCTGTGATAGAAGCTATTTTAGAGGAACGAAAAAAGGCGGGAAAATTTACATCCTTAAAGGATTTTCTTACCAGAATGAGTGGCGGTGAGGTCAATAAAAGAACGGTAGAAAACTTTATCAAGGCAGGAGCTATGGATGGACTTGAAGGTACCAGAAAGCAGAAAATGTTCGTATATGCTTCTATATTAGACAGTATCCATCAGGAAAAGAAGCATTCCATGGCAGGTCAGATAAGTTTGTTTGATTTAGTTTCCGAGGAAGAGAAGAAGGAATATGAAATCACCATGCCGGATGTGGGTGAATACGATAAAGAATCCTTATTAGGCTTTGAAAAGGAAGTTTTAGGTATCTATGTCAGCGGTCATCCACTAGAAGAATATGAAGAACGGTGGCGCAAAAATATCTCTGCCACCACAGCAGATTTTCTGTTAGAAGAAGAAACCGGTGAAGTAAAGGTAAAAGACGGTTCTATTGTTATGATAGGCGGTATGATTACCGAAAAGACCATCAAATATACCAAAAACAATAAAACGATGGCATTTCTTACGATTGAAGATTTACTTGGAACCGTTGAGGTTGTAGTTTTTCCTAGGGATTATGAGAAGAATCAGGCCTTAATGCAGGAGGATGCAAAGGTTTTTATCCGAGGAAGAGCAAATGTGGAAGAGGAAAAAAACGGTAAGGTAATCTGTGAAAAGGTCTATGCTTTTGATTCTGCAAAGCGGGAATTGTGGATTCAGTTTACAAATAAAGCAGAGTTTGAGGAAAATGAACAAAAGCTTTATCAGAGTCTTGTGGAATCTGACGGAAATGATACGGTAGTTATCTATCTTTCGACAGAAAAAGCGATAAAACGACTGCCTGCTAGTCGAAATGTTCAGATAGATAGGGGATTGCTGAACAGTTTGACGAAGATTTTCGGTGAAAATAATGTAAAAGTTGTGGAAAAAGCTATTGAAAACATACGGTAAAGCTATTAAAATATATTCGATTAGGATAAATTATGGAAATTAGGGATAAATCTAGGAGGAATTGTTGTTATGGCAAAGGAAATCAAAACCATCGGTGTATTAACCAGCGGCGGTGATGCTCCGGGAATGAACGCGGCTATTCGTGCGGTTGTTCGTGAAGCATTAGGAAAAGGTTTAAAGGTAAAGGGTATTAAGAGAGGATTCGCAGGACTTCTTCAGGAAGAGATTATGGATATGGATGCAAGAAGTGTATCCGATACTATTCAGCGTGGTGGTACAATTTTGCAGACAGCGCGTTGTCTGGAATTTAAGACAGCAGAAGGTCAGGAAAGAGGAGCTGAAATCTGCAAAAAGCACGGTATTGATGGTATGATTGTAATCGGTGGTGACGGTTCTTTCCAGGGTGCACAGAAATTAGCAAGACTGGGTATCAATACAATCGGTATTCCGGGAACTATTGACTTAGATATTGCATGTACAGAATATACAATCGGATTTGATACAGCTGTTAATACAGCAATGGAAGCTATTGATAAGGTTCGTGATACATCTACATCCCATGAGCGATGCAGTATCATCGAAGTTATGGGTCGTGGTGCAGGCTATATTGCATTATGGTGTGGTATCGCAAACGGTGCAGAAGATATTCTTCTTCCGGAAAGATACGATTTTGATGAGCAGAAACTGGTAAACCACATTATTGAGAATAGAAAGCGCGGTAAACAGCATCATATCATTATCAATGCAGAAGGAATCGGACATTCTGAAAGCATGGCTAAGAGAATTGAAGCAGCAACCGGAATTGAAACCAGAGCTACAATTTTAGGTCACATGCAGCGTGGTGGAAGCCCGACCTGTAAAGACCGTGTATATGCATCTATTATGGGATGCTACGCAGTTGATTTACTTTGCGAGGGCAAGACAAATCGTGTAGTTGCTTACTGCAATGGTGATTTCACAGATTATGATATTGATGAAGCATTAGCAATGAAGAAGGGTATTCCGGAATATCAGTTCCAGTATTGTACAAATCTTGCAATTTAATCATATGAAGAAATGATAATCAGACAGGATTTCTTTTGGAGAAGTATGCCAAAAGAAGTCCTGTTTTTATATTAGGAATAATGCTATACTACATATAGAAAATGAACGAAAGAGGAAGTGCCATGTCATTTAAATATTTAAAAATATATTTAACAGCCATTGTTTTAGTATTTGGATTAAGTGCCTGTAAAAGGTCAGACAACGATTACAAAGAAGCAGCAACAGAATATGCAGAAGTAACCTTTTATTCAGATGTAAACTTTTGGAAGCCGCCGGTATGGGATACAGGAGAGGATACTATTACAGGAGAAATTTCTAAAAATACAGGGGTAAAATTAGATATTCAGATACCGACACAGGAAGCGGATACCCGCTTGAAACTTTTGCTTTTAGATGACGAGCTTCCTGACATTATTTCTATTATAGACGAAACCACCAGACAACAGTTAGTGAGTTCGGGAAAGGTATGGGAAATTGATAAATTTTTAGAGCAATATAAGCCGGATTCCCATCTTTTGACAGATTTTCCGGAAGATATTAAACAGGAGTTAATAAAAAGAGATGGGGCATGGTATGTATATCCCTCACACTTAAATTCAGAAGATACCAGAGATATATGGCAGCCATGCAGTCAATTTTGGGAGGATGTAGTTGCATATAATGATAATAATGCAATTATATGGAACAATCAGTTATTAAAAGAATTAGAATTAAAGCCGGAAGATTTACAGACAGAAAAGCAGGTGTTATCTGCTTTTGAAAAAGCTAAAAATGCAGGGATGATTCCACTACTTTTAGATGGAAAAGCCTATCAAGATCCATCCTTAAAGTATTTGCAGGCTACCTTTGGCGCAGAGTGGGTGGATGAGCAGGGAAATTACAAGGATGCTATTTTACAGCCGGAGGCGAAAAATGCATTAAAATTTATCAATACAGCGGTAAAAAACGGCTATATCCATACAGAAAGTCTTACATTTGAAAATACGCAGGTCAAAGAATGGGTAGACAGCAAAAATGTATTGTGTTTTATTGGAAATATTGCAAATACCAATGTAAAAAAAGAAGAATGGACATCCACGGGAGCAATTCTTTCTTCCGCTGGAAGTACACCTGTCTGGGGGAAAGCGCTGCGTGTATCCACCGGATGGATGCAGACCTTTATTTCTAAGGATTGTAAGCACCCTGAAAGGATAGCAAAATGGTTAGATTACATGACCAGTGATGAAGGGATGATGCTTTGGTATTTTGGACATGAAGGAGAGGATTATACTATAGATGAAAATGGTATAGTACAAAGAACGAAAAAGGGCAAAGAGAAGAAGTTAAATCATAGTCGTACGGGGATGACTGCATGGTGGAGCTTTGTTAATACAGCATGGGAAAGAAGTAAAGAAAACGGAGAAGAAGAACAGTATGGGGATTTACAGATTGCCTATGGTAAGCATCCTTCTGTTGTACAATATGATGATGGATTATTGATGTTTTCTACAGAATTGTTTGCAGCAGGAAGTGAAGAAGCTGCTATGGAGCAGGAAATTGCTGCATGGAAGGAATCACAGATATTAGCCGCAATTCTTGCAGATAGCGAGGCAAAATTTGAAGCAGAATATGAAAAATTGATTTTAGGCTTGAAAGAACGGGGAATTGAAACCATAGACGAATTAAAAAATAAAGAGTATCAGAAAAATTGTAAAGAATACGGGACAAAAATTGAAAAAGTAAATAAATGATGATGAAAGAAAAGATAAAAAACAGTCTGCTTTTACAGCTAAGCGTTTTGGCAGCAGGAATTATAGTGGTTATGTGTATAGGATTTTTGTATACAAAGCAGCATACCCAGAATGTTATTTTTAATAATATGGTAAGCTCTAATGATAAGCTTTTACTCCAGATAGAAGGGAAAATGGAGGAATACTATGATACCATGAAAAATATTATGACCACAGTGGGATATTCTCCTACAGTCGTCAGATTCTATGAGCAGAATGACAATGAACGAATTATGTCAAGTGCAGAAATATCTCAGGTTTTTTCTAATGCGGTATTATTAGAACAGGATATCGAGGGAATCTATCTATATGATATGTCTATGCAGCAGATTGCAGGAATGGGAGATGCATTAGAGCAAAGCGTAGTGGGAAGTAAGCCAAAAGAGAGTATTGAGTTTAGTAATATTTGTTATCTTAATCAGGTAAATGTTCCCTATTATCTGATTTATCTGCCCTTATATGATTTAGGTAACCGCCAGTATGGCAAACAGATTGGTATGTGTGTATTTTTGATGAAAACCAGCCGCTTTCAGGGGGTTTTAGAGGACTCACAGATTACAGATTATGCTGAGGTGTATCTGGTAGATGGAAATGACCGTGTATTAGAGAATATTGGAGGAGAGTCATTGACATCCTTAGAGGCAGATATGAAAAAAGTAATGACATCTATTATGTTACGATACAGAATGTTAAAATGGATGGCTGGAAGGTAATAAGCCGCATAAGAAAAAGCGGCATAAAATCAGAGGCAGAAAGCAATATTCAAATGATAAATTCAGCCTATATGATAGCAATCGTATTAATTATCATTATGGTGGGATTTTGTTATTTTAGAATTTTATATCGGATACATAAAATAGAACGGTTTATCAATCAAAGTGTAAGTGAACCCACGCTTCGGATGGAGGAAACAAAAAAGGACGAGCTTGGAATTGTTGTGGCAAGTCTGAATCAGATGTTGGATGAAAAGGAAAGGATGAGTCTGGAGATTTTAAAATCCCAGACGAAAATGTATGAAATTGAGTTAGATAAAAGACAGGTGCAGATTCTTGCTTACAGAAATCAGATAAATCCGCATTTTTTATACAATACATTTGATTGTATCCGTTCAATGGCACTCTATCATGATGTGGATGATATTGCAGAAATTACTATGGCACTATCCAAGGTATTTCGATTTGCCGTAAAGGCAGAAAATATTGTAACCGTAAAGGATGAGCTAAATTATATTCAGGAATATGCCAAAATTATTGACTATCGTTTTATGGGAAAAATTAAAGTTATTATCGAAGCAGAGGAAGATGTGTTAAAAAAAGAGGTTATTAAATTAATGCTTCAGCCCCTTGTGGAAAATGCGGTTTTCCATGGCTTAGAGCAAAAAGTAGAAGGGGGAGAGGTTTTGGTATCTGTTGAAAGACAGGGAGATAAGCATTTGCGGTTTGTGGTAGAGGATAACGGCTGCGGTATAGAACCGGCAAAGGTGGTATGGCTGCGCAGCAGCTTAGATACCAATTTGAATAGAAAAGGAATAGGAATAGCCAATATTTATCAGAGGTTAAAGCTTTTTTATGAAGAAGATGTATCCTTTGAAATTACAAGTAAGCTTGGAGAAGGGACAAAAATAGCCATTATAATTCCTAGCAGGGTAGAGGAGGCAAAAAGGAGAAAGGTATAGTGTATTTATTGCGGACGATGAAGCGTGGATTGCCATTGGAATAAAAAAGCTGATTGAAAAATCAGGCTTACCATTTAAGGTGATTGGCGAAGCAAATAATGGTGTGACGACGCTAGAGGAAGTAGAAAAGAAAAAACCGGATGTACTTTTTACAGATATTCGTATGCCGGGATTAAATGGAATAGAGCTGCTAGAGGAAATAAAAAAGAAAAAGCTGGATACAAAAGTAGTATTAATTAGCGGTTATGCAGAATTTGAATATGCACAGAAGGCGCTGCAATTAAAGGCATATGATTATTTACTAAAGCCCATTGAACAGGAGCAGTTAAATAAAGTTCTAGAGCGGATAAAAAAAGATTTTATGACAGATGAAAATCTTGAGGGTGAAATAAGAGAAAGTGTATCAAAAGAAGAGGTCAGTCCGACAATCATTCATCAGATTGTCGGGGAAATTCAAGATAAATATACGGAAAATATTACATTAACAGATTTAGCGGAAAAATACGGTATTAGTATCAGTCATTTGAGCAGCCTTATAAAAAATGAGTTAAAACTGCCATTTTCAGAATATATTACTGCAAGACGAATGCAAAAAGCAAAAGAACTGTTAAAAGACGAATCCTTATCTATTGCGCAGGTGGCTGAACAGACAGGGTATAATGATTATTTCTATTTTACCAGAGTTTTTAAAAAGAGCACAGGGATATCGCCAAGCAAATACAGAAAAGGGAAATAAGTACTAAAAGTTGCGCAAACAGAAAATTTTACAAAAATAACGAAAATATTCCATATTTTCAAAAAACAAAAAACGATATGATATACATAGTATGAAAATAGGGAGGAACCGACTATGAGGAAAAAAACCATGAGCAGATTATTGGCATTGTCAATGTCTGCAGCAGTTGCTTTGACAAGTATTCCATCCGTGGATGTAAAAGCAGCTGAAACAACAGCTCCACTTCTTTTGAATTTAGATTTCAATACAGAAGCAGTGGATGATGTATTCGTAACTGAGACTGCAAAAGCAGCAGCAAAAGGCGGATACAGCCTACAGGAGAAGGCAGTTTATAATAATGAATTAGACAGTGCATTGTATTTAAATGGTACAAATGCATTTCTGGATGTTACGAAAGCAGATGGAACACCATTATTAGCAGAAAAAGAAGAGATTACAATTTCTTTTGATTCTAAAGTAGCATCAAAAGCAGCTAGCTGGCCTCTTTTTGCAGCACCAAATGCAAGTGCACAGACCTATCCTAAAGAGCATTATTTGGGTATGTTATTTAAAGACGGTTCAATTACAGTTGAGCGTTATGATAATGAAGATGGCAGACCTGGAAATAATCTTACAGGCCCTGTTTCTACAGAATGGACACATATTGATCTTGTAGTATCTGAAACCAATACCAAGTTATATGTAAATGGAGAGAAAAAGAGTGAATCAGATAGTACATATAAGTTAAGTGATATTTTAGAAGAAGGCGGAGTTTTCCAGATTGGTAAAGCAAACTGGGGTTCCGGAGAGTTTTATAGTGGTCTTTTAGACAATTACAAAGTATATGACGGTATTTTATCTGAGGATGAAATTGCAGCGCAGTATGCAGAATTTCAGGAATCCTTAGAAGCAATTGCAAATACATCTGAAGAAGCTTTAAATGAAGCTGCAAAGAATGCCTTAAAGAGTGCCATTGATGAAATGAATGCAACGCTTGAAGCTGCGGATAAGGGGATCTATACGAAAAATTCATGGAATGAAGTATTATCCGCTGTAAAAGCAGCAGAAGATGTATATGCGGATGAGACAGCAGCAAGGGATGCGGTAAGAAGTGCTAAAGCTGCTATGGAAACTGCATATAAGGGATTAAAAACCGTAGAACAGCAATTCGAAGAAAGTCTTGCGGAACTTGTAATCGCAAGTCCTGATGATATTCGTAACGATATCGGTTTAGTTAAAGAAACAAGAAATGGGGATGCGGTAGATTGGACATCCTCTAATCCGGCAGTAATTACAGATACTGAAGATGCAGTGGATTCTATGTATGGTGGTGGTATTGTTACCAGACCGGAAGCTGGAGCAGAGGCTGTAAAAGTGACATTAACAGCAACTGTAACAACACTTGGAGCAGACGATAGCGAAAAGACAGCAGAGAAGAAATTTGAGGTTACGGTAGCACCAAAAACTGCTGATTTAGATACAGACTATACAGCAGGTTATTTCTGGCCACATTTTGATGCGTCCGGTGGATATGAAAAAATCTTCTTTGGTTATAGTGAAGATGGTTTGACATGGAATAAGTTAAATAAAGTAAATGGCGCAGCACAGCCGGTTCTTGTAAATGATGCAAAAGACAGTGATCTTGGTGTTCGTGATCCACACTTAATCCGTTCTGTAGATGGAGATAAATACTGGTTAATCGGTACAGATCTTCATGCAGAAGGCGGCGGAGCAGGCGGAAGCGGTTGGAATCAGTTAAGTGCAAGCCAGAATATTGTAGTATGGGAATCCAACGACCTGGTAAACTGGAGTGAACCGAGAATTGTATATGCAGGTTTTGATACAGCAGGTTGTGTATGGGCTCCGGAAGCATACTATGATGAGGTAAATGGAGATTATGTAGTTTACTGGTCAATCCGTGATAATTCTAAAGCAGGTACAAATGACAATGCACTTCGTGTATATGTATGCCGCACCAGAGATTTTAATTCTTTCTCAGAATCTAAAGTATGGTTAAGCGAAGACCCTGCTACAAGTACAGAAGTAAATATTATCGACAGTACAATCGTAGAAGATGATGGAAAATTCTATCGTTTCTCTACTTCTGACTGGAACACAATTATTGATGTCAGTGATACATTAGATACAGAAGATGTATTAGATGTAAGAGTAAGCGAAGAAGAAAGTAAGCCAAATGGCTCTTGGAAGAGAATCGTAACCAGAAGCGGAAGTTCCGCAGCAGGATTTACCAGATCTGAAGGTTATACTGTATTTAAGTTACCGGATGGCAAATGGTGTGCAATGGGTGACAATGGCGGATACATTGCATTTACAACAGACGATTTAGCAAGTGGCCAGTTTACATCAGCTTCTGTAAGCTTCCCGGATGGCAGATTCCGTCATGGTTCTGTAATGCGTCTTTCTGCAACAGAAGAAGCAGCTTTATTAGAAGCATATGGAAGCACAACAACAATACCGGATCCTACACCTACACCGGGTACAACAGATTCTGTCTTAGAATATGATTTTGAGGCAGAAGTGACAGATAATACAGTAGTTGATACAGGAAAAGGTGATGAAACAGCTGACAATGCGACATTATATGGCAATGCGACAGTGGCATATGATGAGGAGCGTGAAAGCAATGTTTTAGTATTAGATGGTACTTCCGGTACATATGCTGAATTCCCACAGGGATTCTTTGACAACAGAAATACTATGACAATTTCCATGGATGTAAAATCCAATATGGGAAGCGGAAACTTCTTTACATTTACTTACGGTAAAGACAGTACATATTATAACTTTATGCGTGTTCGTGGCACAGCAGTTCGTAATGCACTTACAACTACATCATGGAATAGTGAGCAGGAAGTGACAGGAACCGGTGTGACTACAGGAAAATGGCAGAAGATTGTTATTGTATTCAATAACACAAATATGAAACTCTATATTGATGGAAGCTTAGTGGATGAAAATACGAATACAGGTATTACTACATCTTCCTTAGGTACAGACTTATTAGGCTACCTTGGAAAATCTTTCTACTCAGGAGATGTTTATTTCAACGGAAGCTTTGATAATGTACAGATTTATGATCGTGCGTTAAGTGATGAAGAAATTTTAAGTGATGTATTAGATTCTGTAAACTTATTAAAGAATGTGACAATCGGTACAGTACCGGCAGATCCGGCAAATACAATGGGAACAGATGACCATACAGCTATCACATCCAGCATTGATAAAGAAACAAATGAAATCACATCTTATATCCGTAAAACTGCGGATCGTAAGGCAGTAGAGGTTACTTTAGATTTTGTAACAGGCGATGTAACCGCTACAATAAACGGACAGCCATTTGTAAATGGCAGCAAATTAGATTTAAGAACAGATGCAGCACTTGAAGTAAAACTTGCAGACAGAACAGAAACATATACCATTAAGAAACCAGAAATCGCAGCAAACCCTGTACTTCCGGGACAGTATGCAGATCCTGATATTGATTACTTTGATGGAAAATACTGGATTTATCCTACAACAGATGGTTTTGCCGGCTGGGGTGGATATGTATTCCATGCATGGTCCTCAGAGGATATGTATAATTGGGTAGACGAAGGTGTTATCGTTGATGTTAAGAATGATGCTCCTGGTCTTAATGAAAAAGGTGTTGAAATTGCAGCATCTGAATGGTCAGACGGCAATGGTTGGGCACCGACAATTGAAAAGAAGAACGATTTATATTACTTCTACTACTGTGGAAATATTAAGAGTGAATATAATTCTCAGTACGGAAGTGGAAAAGCTATTGGTGTAGCATGGTCAGAAAATCCGGCAGGTCCATTTATTGCAAATGAAGCGCCAATTATTTACCCTAAGATGGTACAAAATGCAGGCATTGGCTTTAGCGGACAGGTAATTGACCCATCCATCTTTACAGATGATGACGGTACATCTTATCTCTTCCTTGGAAATGGTGGAAACGGTACTTGCGTAGCTGAATTAAGTGAGGATATGCTCAGTGTAAAAACAGATACAATCCACAAGATTACAGGTATGACAGATTTCCGTGAGTCACCGGTGGTTACAAAGAGAGATGGAATTTATCACTTTACATGGTCCTGTGACGATACAGGAAGTCCAAATTATCATGTAAACTATGGTGTTATTGAAGGCTATGAATCATTAGCAGAGGCATTAGCCGTTGATGCTAAAAACTTAAATGTAGATTACAAATATACATTGTTACAGAAGAATGAAGCCGGTAATATGCTAGGAACTGCTCATCAGTCCGTTTTATATATGCCGGAAACAGATAAGTGCTACATTGCATACCATCGTTTCTACACACCACTTGGTATTTATACAGATGGACTTGGTTATCATCGTGAAACCTGTATCGACGAGGTTACATTTGATGAAGAGACAGGTTATATGAATCCATTAGTACCTACCATGGAAGGTGTAAGTGCACAGCAGATTACAGATGCAGATAAAGAAGAACAGAATCAGGTGGCAGCAGATGTTGTTATTCATAAGATTAATGCGATTGGAACTGTAACATTAGAAAGCAAGAAAAATATTGATATAGCAAGAGCAGAATACGATGCTTTAACAGAAGAACAGAAAGCATTAGTAACAAATTATGATGTATTGACAGCAGCAGAAGCAGCTTATAAAGCAATGGTAGAAAATCAGAATAAGCCAAACACACCGGATACACCAAGTACACCGGATACACCGAATACACCTGTAACTCCTGCTCCAACTGTTCCAACTGCTCCAACAAAAGAAAGCATTATGGTGAATAACCCTGGTCTTCCAAGTGGAACAGCAGAAGAGTCTAAAAACTCTGAGTATGCTGCTTTAGCAGCAAAAGTTACTAAGACTACTAAGAAATCCAACAAGATTCAGTGGTCTAAAGTAAAGGATGCTGACGGTTATGTTGTATTTGGAAATCTTTGCAATGCAGGCAAGAAAAAATACGCATTTGAAGTATTAACCATAATTGAAAATAATAGCACAACTTCTTATACCCATACAGGATTAAAGAAGGGAACCGGTTATAAATATATGGTTCAGGCTTACAAGATGGTAGATGGAAAAACAGAAATACTTTCTACATCTAAGACAGTACATTCTATTACATCTGGCGGCAAATACGGAAATGTGAAAACCTTAAAGGCAAATAAATCCAAGGTTACACTTGCTAAAAAAGGTAAGAAATTCAAATTAACAATTACCGAAAAGGTAAAAGGCGGTAAGAAGAAAGTACACTGTAGAGTTGCTTTTGAATCCAGTAATCCAAAGGTTGCTAATGTAAATAAGAACGGTGTAATTACTGCGAAGAAAAAAGGTAAATGTACCATTTATGCATATGCACAGAATGGTGTTTGTAAGAAAATTACTGTTATTGTAAAGAAATAGCAGGTCTTAAAATGTCTCTCACAGGATAGAAATATCCTGTGGGAGATTTTTTTGTGCAGGAACTGTTTTCAAAACATATTCTTATTGCTATAATAAAATCGTTTGAGAATAAATAAAAAATGCATTACTGGAGGAATCAGTATGATTACAAGTACAGCAAATCCACAGGTGAAAAACCTGATTTTATTAAATAAAAAGGCAAAAGCAAGAAGAGAACAGGGCGTTTTTATTGCTGAAGGCAGAAAAATGTTTGAAGAAGCACCAAAAGAATGGATACAAAAAGTTTATGTATCTGAAAGTTATTTTACAAAAGAAGAAAAAAATATAGGTTTGCCAGAATCAGAGTTTGAAATTCTTTCTGACTCTGTTTTTAAGGCGGTTTGTGATACGCAGACGCCACAGGGAATACTCACCGTTGTTTCCATGCCAAAATGGGATGAACAACAAGTTTTAGCGCAGAAAAATGGCAGTTACCTTTTGTTAGAAAGTATTCAGGACCCGGGAAATTTAGGTACCATGCTTCGTACAGGAGAAGGGGCGGGTATTACAGCAGTGATTGTCAATAAGACGACGGTAGATTTGTACAATCCGAAAACCATTCGGTCTACTATGGGAAGTATCTATCGTGTGCCGTTTATTGTTGCCGAAGATTTTACATCGTTTATTTGCAGGATGAAAGAACAGGGTATCAAAATATATGCAGCACACTTAAAAGGAAAGCAGATGTATGATGCCTGGGATTATAGAAATGCAAGTGGCTTTCTCATTGGAAATGAAGGAAATGGCTTAAGTGATGAAGTGGCAGACTTAGCTGATGATTATATTAAGATTCCAATGGAAGGAAATGTGGAGTCATTAAATGCCGCAATTGCAGCAACTATATTGATGTATGAAGTAAATCGACAGAGAAGAGGTTAAATTATGTTTCGATTATGGGCAAAAGAAATTAAGGATAATCATTTATTGCAAGATATGACAGTAGAAAATGATAAGGAAGATACCAGAACACATAAGGTGTTTCAGGCATTAGAAGAGGTGTGTTACAGCTTTGATTTAGGAAAACCAATCTGGTTAGACAGCAATATTGAAGAATTTAAACGGGTGGCAAAGACCAGATTTACACAGGATAATTTTGTAGAAAGTATCAATTTTGATTATTTAGAAATTCATATAATTGAAGAGGATTAACTTATAAAAACATAAATTCTGTTAAGAATTTATGAAATCACAGGAAATATTCCCACAAGGGAAAGAAAAAGTGCTATACTGCTTATATAAAAGCAGTAATTTGGGGAAAAATGGAGGTTTTTAAATGAATCAGCTTAGTCATAGTAATATTGGAGACGATGCAGATAGCTGGAAAACACTAATGTTTATATATAACAGTGCATTAAAGGAAGTAGGAACCAAGCTGGAAATTTTAAATGATGAATTTCAGCATGTGCATCAGTACAATCCTATCGAATATATTAAGTCAAGGATTAAATCACCGCAGAGTATTGTCAAAAAGCTCAAGAGAAACGGTTATGAAAGCAGTATCGCCAATATGGAAAAATACATAAATGATATTGCCGGAATTCGTATTGTATGTTCTTTTACATCAGATATTTATCGGATGGCAGAAATGATAGGAAAACAAAATGATTTGACAGTGGTTTCTGTTAAGGATTATATCAAGCATCCAAAGGAAAGCGGCTACAAAAGCTATCATATGCTGATTACAGTTCCGATTTTCTTATCCGACAGAGTTGTGGATACCAAGGTAGAGATACAAATTCGTACCATGGCAATGGATTTTTGGGCAAGCTTAGAGCACAAGATTTATTACAAATTTGAAGGAAATGCACCGGGATACATTAGTGAGGATTTAAAGGAATGTTCCGAAATTGTATCTATGCTAGACGATAAGATGCTCAGTTTAAATGAAGCCATTATCAAGGCAAAAGAAGAGCAGGAAAAACAGATGAATTTTAATAGCTAGACCAAGAACAGGGAGAATGCATCGCATTCTCCCTGCTTTAAAATTCATAATAAAATTCTATTCAGTTTCTGTAGCTACGGATTTTTCAGTGGTTTTATCACCATTTTTCCAGTTTTCAAATTTTTCAAGAACTGCATCATAGGTTTTTTTAGAAATCTCAGGAAGCTCATCGCCCCAAGATTTAGTAGCTTCTTCAAAACCTTTCTTAAAAGCTTCCAGCATTTCATCCGCTTTTTCGGGATCATTATCACTTAAAGCAATAGCGAAATCTAAAATACGCTCAGAGGTCTGTTCAACACCCCAGTAACCATCCTCTGCAATATCAGCCTGCGCCTGTGCTTTTACCTCTGGTGTTACAGTGTAATCACCGCTGGCTAAGAATTTCCACATGTCGTCATCGGCTTTTCCGATTGTGGCACCCTGCTGTGTCATCATTTTTTCTACAATGCTTCTAAGCTGGGCTGTTCTTGCTTCGGCATCAGCCTGCAGCTGTTTGACAATAGCAGAGTTTTTCTTTACATAATTGGTGTTCTCTTTTGATGAATTTTTCTCATAAACGACACCGGAAGTTTCCTGATTATCCTTCTGGGAAGCCTTTGCTTCGGCAGCTTTTTCGGTTGTCTGAGCAGCTGCATTTGTCGTCTGAACCGCAGAAACACTACTAATTGGACTAATACTCATAATATTGACCCTCCTTGGCATAATAATTTGTATCCTTACATTTGCTCTTCAATATTTATATCGGCATCTGCTAAGAAAAGGTAAAGTCCGATTGACCTTTTTTTTAATAAATGTTAGAATCTACGGTGTATACAAAGTACAACAAATGTACAAAGATGCTACGGAGGATAAGCATGGACAAAATCAAAGTGAAAGCACTTGCAAAAATAAATCTTGGTCTGGATGTTTTGCGCAGAAGAGAGGACGGTTATCATGAAGTCCGTATGATTATGCAGACCATCCATTTGTATGACCAGTTAGAAATAGCAAAGACTAGAGAGTCTGGAATTTTTATCACTACAAATCTGGATTTTTTGCCGACCAATGAAAATAATCTGATTTATAAAGCAGCAAAGTTGCTGCAGGATCATTGTCATATAACCGATGGTGTATCAGTGGATTTAAAAAAGCATATTCCTGTAGCTGCAGGAATGGCAGGTGGCAGTACAGATGCAGCGGCTGTTCTTTATGGTATGAATGAGATATTCCATCTTGGTTTGAAGCGTCAGGAGCTTATGGATTTAGGGGTTAAGATTGGTGCGGATGTACCATATTGCCTGATGAGAGGAACTGCCCTTGCAGAGGGAATTGGTGAGAAGCTAAAAAGTCTTCCGCCTGTGCCAAAATGTCCGGTACTGATTGCAAAGCCGGGGATAGGCATATCAACAAAATATGTATATGAAAATCTCAAATTAGACGAGAATACGATACATCCAAATATTGATGCACAGCTTTTGGCTATCCGAAAGGGGGATTTAAAGGAGCTTGCGGCTAATATGGGAAATCTCTTAGAAACTGTAACTATACCAGAGAATCCTATTATTGATGAAATCAAGCAGTGTATGATGGAAAATGGAGCCCTAAATGCCATGATGAGTGGAAGCGGTCCTACTGTATTTGGTTTATTTGAAGACGAAAAGACAGCACAGGCTGCATATGAGAAGATGTGTCAGACTCAGCTTGCAAAGCAGGTTTACCTGACAAGTATCTATAATAATCGAAGAGCATAAGACAGTATACAAATGGAGGGAAAATGCAGGATTTAGAATTAAACGCCAATGCGTATCTGCCCTTGCGGGATGTGGTTTTTAATACTTTAAGGGAAGCTATATTAAGGGGTGATTTAAAGCCGGGTGAGCGATTAATGGAGCTTCAGTTAGCGGCAAAATTGGGAGTTAGCCGCACACCGATTCGTGAAGCTATTCGTATGCTTCAACAGGAAGGCTTAGCGGTTACAATTCCTCGTCGAGGTGCAGAAGTCGCCGGAATGACCGAAAAGGATATGGAAGATGTTTTGCAGATTCGTGAAGCGCTTGAAATATTAGCTGTTCAGCTTGCGAATGAGAAAATGACGGATGAGCAGGTAGAACAGTTAGCAGAAAAGGTAAATGCATTTGAAGCGGCATTAAAGACAGCAGATTTAAAGCTGATTGCACAGGCAGATATTGAGTTTCATGATTTTATTTATGCGGCAGCAGAAAATCCAAAGCTGCTTGGTATGTTGAATAATCTGCGGGAACAGATTTATCGTTACCGTGTAGAGTATTTAAAGGACGAGAAAAATTATCCAAGATTGATGGAAGAGCATCAGCAGATATTAGATGGTTTAAGACGCCGTGATAAGGAATTCGTCAAAAAAGTAACAAAAGAGCATGTGGATAATCAGGCAAATGCCGTTAAGAATATTATCCGTATGCAGGAATAAAAAAAATAAAATGCAAGATAATAAGACCGAAACAGTTGTACACTTCTGTTTCGGTCTTATTTTGTGTTCAGAGAGGATAATCTATGGATAGAGAATTGAGTAAAAATAAAGCAGCTTTTTTAGAGCTGTTTGGTGAATCTGCGGATATCAAAAAGAAAAGCATGTATGTAGGAGTAGAAAGGGATGTTGCCTGCTTTATAGCCTATGTGGAAGTAACCGGTGGAAGCTTCATGTTTGAAAATTCTGTTGTGGGTAAGCTGTTAAATCGGCTTTGTACCATGGAGCGTAAGGATATTTATGCATGTCTGGAAAAGAATGCCCTAGGTATTTCTGATGCTACTTTATTTGAAACAATTGAAGATGCAGCACTTGGACTGCTTACAGGAGATGTGATGCTTTTCATTGATGGTTTTGATAAAGCAGTCAAAATTCCGGATAAAGGTTATCCTGCGATGCCGGTAAAAGAGCCGGATTCAGAAAAAGTTATTCGTGGTTCAAGAGAGGGCTTTGCAGATTCCATAAAGGTAAATACAGCATTAATTCGCAAGCGGTTAAGAACACCAAATCTTCGGGTAAAAGAAGTAAGACTTGGTACGCGTTCGAACACAAATGTAGATATCGTTTACATGGAAGATTTAGCAGAACCAAAGTTAATCAAAGAGGTTGAACGGCGGTTAAGCCGTTATGAAATAGATGGCATTTTAGACAGTGGGATGATTGAGCAGTTGTCTGAGGAAAAATGGTACTCGCCCTTTCCACAATTTCAGACAACTCAAAGACCAGACAGAGCTGCTATGGCAATTTTAGAAGGAAGAGTTGTAGTGCTTTCAGATAATTCTCCCACAGGGCTGATTGTACCCACAGATTATAATTCCTTTATCAAGACCAGTGATGATTATTACAATCGCTGGGAAATAGCTTCTTTTGCAAGGATTCTTAGATATATGGCGGCTTTTTTTGCAATGACCTTGCCGGGGCTTTATTTAGCAGTTACCAATTTTCATACACAGGTATTGCCGACTACGCTTTTGCTTTCTTTTGCGGCAGCAAGACAGGGCGTACCGTTTCCGGCAGTGGTAGAGGTACTTTTAATGGAGTTATCCTTTGAACTGTTGAGGGAAGCAGGTGTTCGTCTGCCCGGAGCTATGGGAAATACCATTGGTATTGTAGGTGGTTTAATTATTGGTCAGGCGGCAGTAGAGGCGAATATTGTAAGTCCGATTGTAGTTATTGTAGTGGCGTTTACGGCGCTTTGTTCCTTTGCTATTCCCAATGAGGAATTTGCAACAGCTTTTCGATTGTTGAAATTTGGATTTATATTTTTGTGCTCCTGGTTAGGCTTTTATGGATTTTTGTACAGTCTGCTGTTAGTGCTTATTCATTTATCTCATTTGAAAAGCTTTGGGATTCCATATCTGATGCCTTTTGTAGGTGCAGATTTAAGCAATTATGAGGATGAAAGAGATTCACTGATTAGACAGCCATTGTTTTTTATGAAAAGACGCCCGATTTATGCCAGAAAAGAGCAGAGAACCCGTTTGAGAAGAAAGGATAAGCATGTTTTCAAAAAATAACAAAATTTCAAAAAGACAGATATTTAGGCTTTTAACCTATGATTTATTGGGAATTGGAACACTTCTTCTTCCTACGGCATTGGCAAACAAAGCGGGCAGAAATGGTGCCTTATCCATAGGAATTGCTATAGCGGCAGGTGTAATATTTGCCGGACTTTTAGGCGGGGTTATTCATTCTATGCAGGAGGATGAAAGCTATTCTTCTTATCTAAGGCGATGCTTTGGAAAAATAGGAGGAAAGCTGGCGTTACTTGGATATGGCATATACTACCTGTTTTTAGGTGGATATTGCACCTATGTATTCGGACATTTAATAATATCAGATTTATTAAAAGAACAATCCTTTTACTGGGTTTGTGCAGGCATATTACTGTTGGCAGTGTATGGCATTTTTCAGGGTATTGAAGGCAGAGCCAGAATCTATGAGATTCTATTCTGGTTTTTGATGATACCGCTGTTTTTGATGCTGTTTTTTTCAGCAGAGGATGTAGATATTCCTAGATTATTTCCACTGTATACAAGCGGAAATGATTTAGGCGTTTTTCAGGGAAGCTACATGACCTTTAGCATATTTTCATTAAGTAGTTTTTCCCTGTTTTTAGTTCCCTTTGCAGCAGAAAAAAAACAGATAAAAGGGGCATGTATGAAGGCAGTAGGCTTTTGTGGGGGCGTGCTTTTGGTGTTGTATATTATCCTGCAAGGCAGCTTTGGTATTGGCGCTTTGCAGGAATTGGAATATCCGGCAGTTACACTGATGAGTATGATACAGATTCCCGGTGGCTTTTTGCAAAGACAGGATGCACTGATGGTGGCTGTCTGGTTTTATACTGTATTTGCCCTTTTAAGCAGTAGTATGTTCTATGCGTCAGAAACAGTAAAAGAGCTTTTGTTTAAACAGAAAGGAAAGTTTAGTATTGTGCTGACAGCATTGATTTTATTTGGAATAGGCGTATGGTGTTATCGCTCAAAGGTATTTTCGGATATGCTTTTAAAATTATTTTTTACAGTGGCAACACCATTAGCAGTAGGTATACCATTGCTGGCAAGACTGCTTTTAGGATTTAAGAAAAAAAAGAAGCATATAAGTGCTTTAGCGGCAGTACTTTGCTGTATGTGTGTTTTTTCTGGATGTAGTACGATGGAGCTTGAGAATCGGAATTTTCCGTTGGCAATGGGAATTGATAAGGATAAAGATGAGTGTCGCATCAGCTATAAATTTGAAGATTTGTCTTCGGTAGCTGATCAGAACGCGGCAGCAGGAAGTACTACAGATTTTTATATTCGTGACAAGGACTTTTATACAGCCATGTCAAAATATGCGAATGATACCAATAAGGTATTAGACTATAACCATATGAAGGTATTGGTGCTATCTAAGGAATTTGTTGAAGATGCAAAGGATTTGGAATATTTTCTGGATGTATGCGAATCAAAAGATTTGATTGCCAGAAACACACTGTTGTTTTTGGCAGAAGATGCGGGAGAAATTTTAGCATTAGATAAAAACTTAGACCGTACAATCGGCAGCTATCTGGAGGAATTGATAGAAAGCCGCAAGGATTATGAATTAAAGGATGCGGTAACTCTAGGAGATATATTTAATGAAATTGAAAACAAGGAACAGCTTTTATTGATTCCTGTTTTGACAGAAAAAGGGAAGCTTCCGGTAATTGAAAGTTACTATGCTTTTTCTGGTGGAGAAGCAAAGGGAGAAATTGACATAAATGAAGCTGTGTTATCCTATCTGACACAGGGAAAAATAAAATATCTTTCCTTTATCTTAGAAGATGGAACACCGATATCTATCGAAAGAATCCGCGTAAAAAATAGTTTTTCCAGAGGGGATGAAATTCGTTATCTGACCCAAATTCAGTTGGAAGTATCTGTAGAAGGGGAAAAGAAAAATGTAAAAAAAGAGCTGACAAAGCTTTTTGAAGCCCAGTTAGAAAAAACAGCGCAAAAACTGTTTAAAACCCCGGGAATTGATATGACAAACAGCTTTTATCGTCTGGGGATGGGAAATAGAAAAAAATATACGGAGTATCAAAACAGGATAGATGCATATGAAAAAGAATTGCAGTTGGATTTTGAAGTAGAAATAATTCTTGTGCAATAATATGTATAAATTTCCTTTTTCTGGAAATGCTTGATAACAGAAAGAGCAGAAAGGTAGAAGGAAATATGAAAAAAATATGCAAAAAAATAATGTGTGGAATGATAGCTTTATGTCTGCTTGCAGCGGCGCTTCAATATAGAAACAGTCAGCTGCAGCAGAATATTGCAGAGAAAATTCTCCGTTTTCATGTGGTTGCTAATAGCAATACAAAAGCAGATCAGGAGTTGAAACTAAAAGTAAGGGACAAAATTGGTACATATTTACAGGATAAATTACAGGGTGTGGATAATCTGGCTGCATGCATAGACATTGTGGAAAATGAGAAGGCTGCCATTGAAAACTGTGCAAAAGAAGTAATTACACAGGAAGGATATGACTATTTTGTAAAAGCGCAGATTGCCAATGTGGATTTTCCGGTAAAAACCTATGGAGCTTATACATTTCCAGCAGGAAATTATCAGGCATTAAAAATTACAATTGGAAGCGGAAATGGGGAGAATTGGTGGTGCGTAATGTATCCGAATATGTGTTTTGCAAACAGTGTTTATGAAGTGATTGATGAGCATTCAAAAGAAGAATTGAGAGCAGTTTTGACAAAGGAAGAGTATCAGGAGTTAATGCAGAGTGGAAATATTCAGATAAGTTTTAAATATATAGACAATCTATTAGAAAAAATAAGGAAAAAATAAGAAATATATGTTTCATTTTTAGTACGAAAGTCTTATAATAATGATATGATGAGGAAAAAGGGGGCGCAGTGTATGGATCAAGCAAAATTAATTGCATCTGGTATCAATTATAATATGGGTTTACGCCGTTTTGCCGGAAAAGCACTTATATATGAAAAATATTTGAAGCAGTTTGCAGAAGACCCTAATTTTCCGAAATTAGAAGAAGAAATGCAAAGAGAAGCGTACAAGGATGCCTTTAAAACTGCGCACGCTTTAAAAGGCGTTATCGGTACATTGAGTATAGACAGGCTTTTTGTAATCATCAGTGAATTAGTAGAGGCTCTTAGAGAGGAAAATATTGTAAAAGCAAAAGAAATTATGATAGAGGCAGATGCAGAATACAGGGAAGTTGTGGGTGTGTTAAAAGAATGCTCTGCTAAGTGACAGGAGGAAAAGACATGACAGAAAGCGGATTATTAATATTTTTGGGAATTATTATTCTGTTTGTAGTAATTGTTGCAGTTATTGCAGTAGTATCTGCTGTATCAGGTGCAGTAGGAGCTATTTCTTACAAGGACATCGAGGAAGAGGAATAGACAGATAGGTTTATTCGACGGGAGGGATAATATGAGTAGTCAGACATGTGAATGTATACATTCGTTGACTGGTTTATATCACAGTAAGACTTTTTTTGAAGAGGTAGACAAGCGTCTTTTGCATACAGAAGCTAATACATATTGTCTGGTTGCAGTAGATATCGAGCATTTTAGGTTGTTTAATAAGCTATATGGCAGGGAAGAAGGCGATTATCTTTTAGAATATGTCGCAGACTGCATAAAGAATATCACAGAGGAATGGAATGGCATAGCAGGCTATTTAGGCGGTGATAATTTTGGAATTTTTATGCCAAACCAAAAAGAGATTCTTAGAAAATTAAGAAAAGATATTTCAGCCGGCGTTAAGAAAATCAGTAACACAGTAGGATTTTTGCCGGCATTTGGTGTGTATGGAATAGACGATACTTCACTGTCGGCAATGACATTATATGACAGAGCGACAATTGCTCTTTCTCATATTATTGGAAATTATACCAATCGAATCTGCTATTATGATGACAGTATGACAGACAAGATTGAAGAAGAAATTATGCTGCTTTCGGAAATTCAGGAAGCATTAGAAAAGAAAGAATTTACTTTCTTTGCCCAGCCGCAGTGCGATATATCCACAGGCAAAATTGTAGGGGCAGAGTCTTTGGTGCGTTGGAATCACAGCAGCAAAGGATTGATTCCACCGGGAGTATTTATTCCGGTATTGGAAAAAAACGGATTTATTGCAGACCTTGACCGTTATGTGTGGGAAAAGGTATGCGAATGGATTCGCAGTTGGTTAGATAAAGGCTATCATCCTGTACCAATATCCATTAATGTATCGAGAATTGATGTGTTCTCTATGGATGTTCCGGCATTTTTATTACATCTGATTAAGAAATATGAATTAGAACCGAAGATGTTGAAGGTGGAAATCACAGAAAGTGCATATGCAGAGAACAATGACAAGATTAAAAAGACAGTAAAGGATTTACAGGACGCAGGATTTTTGGTAATGATGGACGACTTTGGCAGCGGCTATTCTTCTTTGAATATGCTAAAAAATGTTGCTGTAGATGTGCTGAAAATCGATATGCGATTTTTAGATATCGGTGAAAATGATACAGAAAAAGGAATCGGTATTTTAGAATCGGTTGTCAATATGTCTAGACAGATGGGAGTTCCTATTATTGTAGAAGGCGTAGAAACAAAGAAACAGGAAGATTTTCTTCTTGGTATGGGATGTCGCTACACACAGGGATATTATTATTACAAACCATTACCGATTCATGAGTTTGAAAAGGTTCTTACGGATGAGAAAAATTTAGATTTTGATGGCTTGTGGTGTAAACAGTTTGAACCATTACATGTGCGGGAATTTTTAGACAACAACCTTTTCAGCGATACTATGCTGAATAATCTTTTAGGTGCTACAGCCTTTTATGATGTATATGAGAATAGAATAGAAATTACTCGTGTGAATGATCAGTATTATCAGCTTGCAGGAATATCCTCCGATGATGAAGCAAGTGAAAGTCGTAAATTCTGGAGTCATGTACCAAAGGAAGAACAGAATAGATTACTTTCTTTATTTGAGCAGGCATATGACAATTCAGTGAATGGTTCGCAAGGATATGTGCATTATGTGCGGGCAGATGGGAAGATACTCTGGGTTTATATGCGGGTATTTTTCTTAAGAGAAAGAGATGGTCATAAGCTGTTTTATAGTTCCTTAACAGATATGACATTCCTAAAAGAAGAAAAAAGAAGAAGCTCTTTACAGACAGAAACTGTAAAAGAATTAACCGAAAAGCAGCAGAAGCATTTAGAAGAATATTATGGTGATATGCCATGCGCCATGGGTGTAGTAAAAATTACCCTTGGAGAAGATGAAAAACCAAATGATTATGAAATGGTATATGCCAATCGGCAAATGGAAAACACCTGTGGAAATATGCAAAGGCTGAGAAATCTGGCATTGAAATTATTTGAAGGCAAAAAAGATCGTATGTTAGAAAAAGCCTATCAGGCGGCATATTTAGGTGAGGAAGTAACCTATTATACATATAGTCCGATTACATACAGGTATCTTCAGCTTACTTTATATCAGTTTGAATATGGGTATTTGACAGTAATGTTAAGTGATGTTACCCATAGGTATATTCATGAGAACGCATTACAGAGTATTATGCATTCCTATCAGGAAATCTATTATGTGCATTTGCAGGATGATTATTACCGTATGATTTATCCGGATGAATATCAGTTGTTAGAACGCGGAAGCTATCATGATATTATTAACCGATGGTTTTCAAATGGTAAGATATTACCTTATGATGAAGAAAATATTCGGAAGTTTTTATCCAATGATGGATTGCGCAGAGATTTGGATGCAAAAAATACAGTGGAATATAAGTATAAAAGAATGGTTGGCGACAAAATAGAATGGTGTTTAGTCAGCTTCTGTGTTAGTGAAAGAGTAGATGGAGAACCCAAAACTGCTGTAATGACAATGCGTTCCATTGATGAGTTGTTTAAAGAAGAGGAACATAAGCGCAGACAAAATATGGCAGAGCTTTTAGCACATACAGAAGATGGATTCTTTATTTATAGTGCCGTGGGTGATGAAAAGATTTTGTTTGCCAATACACAGGTTCTGAATATCTTTGGATGTGAGAATATTTGGGAGTTTAGAGAGTTAGTAGGCAATTCCTTTAAAGGAATGGTACATCCGGATGATTTAGAACGGGTAGAAAACGAAATCACTGAACAGATACGAAGCTCTGAAGAAAAAGAGGATTATGTAGAGTACCGCATTATCCGCAAGGATGGTGAGGTGCGTTGGATAACCGATTGCGGACATTTAGATGAATCGGAAAAGGATAATCCGTTATTCTATGTGTTTATTTCAGATGTGACAGATCGAATGCATAAGTAGGAGATTCCGATTTGTGGGGATGAATGAAAATGAGGTGTAGGTAGTGTAGCATAAAATATAGCGCTAGCATTTTCGTGTGTCGATTGTTCGGGAGTAAGTGTTTCTAGATATTCTTATATCAGATATTGTAAACGAACGGGTCGGTGTAAATCCGGAATCCATTCCGGTTACACCTAAGATTGCAATCCATTGCAATCTTACCCTGACAAAGCAAAGAATATCAAGAAACACTAACTCCCTGCCAAAGGTCACACGCTAATGCCAGCGCTATATTTTATGCATCTACTTCTACGACCAAATATCATTCATGCCCAAATTCTCCATAGTGTGAGGGTGGCGCCACTCTTACACTAGGCTCAAAAATACCTCGCTAAGTGTTTAATGCGTTGGTCGCGGCATTCGCGCAAATCGAAACTTGACAAATTTAATATTTCCACTTACTATAATAAACAGTTGAAAAAGGTAATGAGAAAGAGGAGTACATATATACGCTCTTAAGAGAGAGCTGTCCATCGGGTGTAAGGCAGCTTAGAACACGGTATATGGAAGGTAGCTTTTGAACTGGAAGATTGAAACGGCAGATATTGCTGCAAGTAGGTTTTCACGGGTCATTCCGTTAAAGATGAAGAGATGTATAACATAGATGTTATATAAGCAAGGTGGTACCGCGCAGATTATACGCCCTTGAAAGATTGTATTCTTTCAAGGGTTTTTCTAATTCATAGATATATCTGTGCCCTTGCAAGTAGTATCTGAATAAATGTATTTACAGCAAGGAGAATGAAAATGAGCAAAGAATTAGCAAAGACCTATGATCCAAAAGGGATTGAAGACCGTCTTTACCAGAAATGGGAAGAAAACGGTTATTTTCATGCAGAAGTAGACAGGAGTAAAAAGCCATTTACCATTGTAATGCCGCCGCCAAATATTACCGGTCAGTTACACATGGGACATGCATTAGACAATACCATGCAGGATATTTTAATCCGTTATAAGAGAATGCAGGGATATAATGCATTATGGCAGCCTGGAACAGATCATGCAGCTATTGCTACAGAAGTAAAGGTTATTGAACACTTAAAATCACAGGGTATCAATAAGGATGATTTAGGCAGAGAAGGCTTCTTAGAAAAATGCTGGGAGTGGAGAAAAGAATACGGTGGAAGAATTATCAAGCAGTTAAAAAAATTAGGTTCATCCGCTGACTGGGAAAGAGAACGCTTTACAATGGATGAAGGCTGCTCCGATGCCGTATTAGAAGTATTTATCAAATTGTACGAAGAAGGCTATATTTATAAAGGCTCTCGTATTGTCAACTGGTGTCCGGTTTGTCAGACATCTATTTCCGATGCAGAGGTAGAGCATGAAGAACAGGATGGTTTCTTCTGGCATATCAATTACCCGGTAGTTGGCGAAGAAGGCAGATTTGTAGAAATTGCTACGACAAGACCGGAAACCATGTTTGGTGATACAGCCGTAGCTGTAAATCCGGAGGATGAAAGATATCAGGATTTAATTGGAAAGACATTATTACTTCCATTTATCAATCGTGAAATACCGGTTATTGCAGATTCCTATGTAGATAAAGAATTTGGAACCGGTTGCGTAAAAATTACACCGGCACATGACCCTAACGACTTTGAGGTTGGAAAACGCCACAATTTAGAAGAAATTGTAGTTATCGGTGATGATGCAATCATGAATGCAGGCGCTGGTAAATTTGCAGGCATGGATCGCTATGAATGCAGAAAAGCATTAGTGAAAGAATTAGAAGAAATGGGACTTCTCGTAAAGGTTGTACCACATTCTCACAATGTAGGAACTCATGACCGTTGTAAAACAACCGTAGAACCAATGATTAAACAGCAGTGGTTCGTAAAAATGGATGAGCTTATTAAACCGGCTGTAGAAGGTGTCAAAAACGGAGAAATCAATCTTCTTCCAAAACGAATGGAAAAGACCTACTTCAACTGGACAGACAATATTCGTGACTGGTGTATCTCCAGACAGTTATGGTGGGGACACAGAATTCCGGCTTACTATTGTGAGGAATGCGGCGAAATGGTGGTTGCTAAAACAGCTCCTGAAAAATGTCCGAAATGCGGCTGCGTACACATGAAGCAGGATGAGGATACCTTAGATACATGGTTCTCCTCAGCATTATGGCCATTCTCTACCTTAGGCTGGCCGGAAAAAACAGAGGATTTAGATTACTTCTATCCAAATGATGTATTAGTAACCGGATATGATATTATTTTCTTCTGGGTAATCCGTATGATTTTCTCTGGATATGCGCAGATGGGCAAAGCACCATTCCATACAGTATTGTTCCATGGCTTAGTTCGTGATTCTCAGGGACGCAAAATGAGTAAATCCTTAGGAAATGGAATTGATCCATTAGAGGTTATTGATAAATATGGTGCAGATGCACTTCGTCTGACACTTATTACCGGTAATGCTCCGGGAAATGATATGCGTTTCTATTGGGAGAGAGTAGAAGCCTCCCGTAACTTTGCTAATAAAGTATGGAATGCTTCTCGTTTCATTATGATGAATATTGGAGATGCAAAGCTTACCACACCGGATGCTAAGGATTTCCTTGCAGAAGATAAATGGATTTTATCCAAAGTCAATAATCTTGCAAAAGAAATGACTGAAAATATGGATAAATATGAAATGGGTATAGCTGTACAGAAGGTATATGATTTTATCTGGGATGAGTTCTGTGACTGGTACATCGAAATGACTAAGCGTCGTACCTATAATAGAGAGCAGGATCCAAAATCTGCAAATACAGCACTTTGGACATTAAAAGAAGTATTAACACAGGCGCTTAAGATGCTGCACCCGTTTATGCCATTTATCACCGAGGAGATTTTCTGTACACTTCATCCACAGGCAGATACCATTATGCTTGCAGATTGGCCGGTATTTACAGAAGCATACAATTTTGCAGCAGAAGAAGCTATGGTAGAGCGCTGCAAAGAGCTTGTTAAAAATGTTAGAAACCGTCGTTCTGAAATGGATGTTCCACCATCTAGAAAGGCAACTGTATATATTGTATCCGAAAATGCAGAGGTTCGCAGAATTTTCGAGGAAGAAAAAGATATGTATGCAGGATTAATGGGAGCAAATGAAGTTCTTATTCAGGCAGATAAAGCAGGAATTTCCGAGGATGCGGTATCCATTGTTATTCCGGATGCTGTTGTTTATATCCCATTAGAGGATTTAGTGGACATGGCAAAGGAAAAAGAACGGTTAGAAAAAGAGCAGGCTCGTTTAGAAAAAGAACTTGCCCGTTCGAAAGGTATGCTGAGCAATGAACGGTTCTTAAGCAAAGCACCGGAAGCAAAGGTTGCAGAGGAAAAGGAAAAATTGGCAAAATATGAGCAGATGATGGAACAGGTAAAAGCGCAGTTAGCTTCTATCAAATAAAAAAAGCTAAAATTTTGGGAAAAGCGGATAAAAAAAGAAATTTTTTGTAAAATTTCGCGATGAAATAACGAAAAATTCATAATTTTTTTACTTGCATATTAAAACCACTATATTATAATGGTAAAGGAAAATAACACCAGATATAATATAGTGGTTTTTTGATATAGGAGGTTAGTCCATGTTAAATTTTGAAGAAGAATTAAAAAAATTCCAGCCAAGTCTTGAAGTGGAAGAAGCAGAGGATGCGATTTACAATCGTGATTTGACAGATATGACAGATATTTTAATTGAAATGATGAAAGAAAGACACCAGTAATTGAGAAAGTGAGGTGAGATATGAACTGTTATAATTGTGGAGCAGTACTTAGTCGTTCACACTATTGTGAGAATTGTGGTGTGGATGTGAAAATATATAAGAGAATTATTAAGGCTTCTAACAGCTATTACAATGAAGGCTTGGAAAAAGCCAGTGTAAGGAACTTATCAGGAGCTGTAGACAGCTTAAAGAAAAGTCTGCAGTTAAATAAAATGCATAAAGATGCCAGAAATTTATTAGGACTGGTATATTTTGAAATGGGAGAAACCGTTTCAGCATTAAGTGAATGGGTAATCAGCAAGAATTATCAGAGCAGAAATAATGTGGCAAGCTACTATTTGAAAGAAATTCAAAGTAATTCAGCTCGATTAGAAACTATCAATCAGACAATCAAAAAATATAATCAGGCATTGCTTTACTGCCGGCAAAACAGTAGAGACTTAGCTATTATTCAGTTGAAAAAAGTACTTTCCCTAAATCCAAAGCTGGTAAAAGCACATCAGCTCTTGGCATTGGTATATATTGAGGAAGGAAAATACGATCAGGCAAAGAAAACACTTCGCAGTGCAGCAAAGATCGATGAGAATAATACAACAACACTTCGCTATTTAAAAGAAGTGAATCGCAAATTGCGGGAGGCTAATCCGAAAAAGCAGAAAAAAGACGATTTGATATCCTACCAGAGTGGCAATGAAACCATTATCATGCCGGCGCATTTTAAGGATACCTCTGCATGGTCAACGATTATCAACATTTTAATAGGTGTTGCGTTAGGAGTGGCAATTGCTGTATATTTGCTGGTTCCAAGCATTAAGCAGCAGGCAAAAAATGATGCCAATGCAGCTTTAAAGGTTGCTAATGATACTATTTCCACAAAGGAGCAAAGTATCGAGTCCTTAGAGAGCGAAGTAGAAAAACTGACTAAAAAGGTGGAAAAAGCAAACAATGCTTCTGAAAATACAGAATCTAAGCTGAATTCCTATGAACAGCTCTTAAGTGCTTATGCATCTTATGTAGGAGAGGATTTAACAGCGGCAGCAACAACCATAGAATCTGTAAAGGAAGCAGATTTAAGTGCTTCGGCAAAAGCTCTTTATGCAGATTTAAATGGAAGGGTAAGTCAGAAATCCTTGGAAGTAAATTATCAGGAAGGCTATACTGCTTATTCAAGGGGAGACTATACAACAGCGGTGGATAGATTAGGAAAGGTTGTAGCCTTAGACGAAGCCTATGAGGATGGAAACGCGTTGTATTATCTCGCACAGTCCTACCGTAAAGCTAATAATATGCCGGAAGCCTTAAAATACTATCAGAAAATGGTAGAACAGTATCCGGGGACAGAACGGGCAAGTGTTGCACAAAGCTATTTAGATGCCAACGGTGTAACTGGAACAGAAGGACAACAATAGAATACACATATACGAAAGATGTTAGACCAGAAGGTTTAGCATCTTTTTTTATAAAAATAGAGTAGAAAGGGTGAATAAAATGGATTGCAAGTATATGTTAAAAGATGGATGTATGACAATTACCATGCCAAAGGAGGTAGATCATCATTGTGCAGAACAACTGAGGAAAGAAACAGATTTGTTGATAGGTGCATATCGCATTAAACGACTGATATTTGATTTTTCTTTTACAGAATTTATGGATAGCTCAGGAATTGGCGTGTTGATTGGAAGATGTAAGAATATGGGGTATCATGGCGGAGAGGTAGAGGCAGCAAATCTAAATGAACGGGTACAAAAAATCTTTGTCGTGTCCGGGTTGCACAAAATCATTCCGGTAACAACAGGAAACAGTCAGGAATAAGAAAAGGGTGGAGGAAAAGAAAAGATGAATAACGAAATGCGGGTGGAATTTGATGCAAAATCAGTGAATGAAGGATTTGCAAGAGTTGCAGTAGCAGCTTTTTTGACGCAGCTAAATCCCACATTGGACGAAGTGGCAGATGTAAAGACTGCGGTCTCAGAAGCGGTGACAAATGCCATCATTCATGGATATGAAAACAAAGAAGGAAAAGTCTTTGTATCCTGTAGATTACAGGGAAAGGAAGTATGGATAGCTGTTGAAGATAAAGGTGTAGGCATGGAGGATGTACAAAAAGCGATGGAGCCGTTTTATACCACAAAGCCGGAGCAGGAAAGGTCTGGCATGGGTTTTGCATTTATGGAGGCATTTATGGATGAGATGCAGGTGGAATCAAAGGTTGGATATGGAACGACAGTAACTATGAAAAAGAAAATTGGGCAAAAGGAAGAAGAGAATCAGAATGGATGTGGTGACAGCTTTAATTAAGCAGGCACACGAAGGGGATAAAGAGGCAAGAGAAAAACTGATATCGGACAACATGGGATTGGTTTGGAGTATTGTAAGACGATTTGAGCATCGGGGACATGAAAAAGAAGAGCTTTTTCAAATTGGTTGTATCGGTCTGATGAAAGCAATAGACAAATTTGATACAGGATATGATGTACGGTTTTCTACATATGCAGTTCCTATGATTATGGGAGAAATCAAACGCTTTTTGCGGGATAGCAGCATGATGAAAGTTTCCCGTTCCTTAAAAGAAAACGGCTGGAAGGTAAAAAAAGCCTCAGATGCGCTTTCGCAAAGACTTGGCAGGGATGCTACTATGCAGGAAATCTCAGTAGAAGTGGGGCTTAGCGTAGAGGAAATTGTAGAGGCGATAGAAGCAAATGAAGAGGTTGTATCTATTTATCAGCCGGTGTATCAATCCGACGACAGTGAAATTTATCTTGTGGATCAGGTGTCTGGAGGAGGGATGCCAAAGACAGAAGAACTTGTAAATCACCTTTTATTGGAGCAGTTATTAGCTGAACTAAATGAAGAAGAAAAGGAATTAATTGATTTGCGCTATTTTAAAGAAATGACACAATCCCAGATTGCTCTAAAGCTGGGAATCAGTCAGGTACAGGTATCTCGTATGGAAAGACGGATTTTGCTGAGGATGAAAAAATCAGTCAATTCAAAATAGTTTTCTTGCAATTAAAAGCAGGCATGCGTATAATGGAATAGTAGTGACGCTATTTGTAAGAAGGGATTTTTTGGAATGAAAAGAAATGACAGCAATCGTCCAACTATAGGCATTATGCTAGGCGATGTAGAATCCGATTATACAATGGAATTAATGCGTGGGTTCTACTCCTGTGCGAGAGAAGAAGATGTAAATGTTGTCTTTATGGCAGGACCGCAGATTCCACAGTATTGTGCAGATATATTGGCCTATAACTTAGAGGGAAATTACAATTATCAGTTTGATACAATTTATGATTATGTGCATTTTATGAATCTGGATGCTTTAATTGTGGCAACAGGTTCTATTTCCTATTATTATCATAACTATAACAGAGAAGCCTTCTTAGAAAAATTTGCAAAAGTTCCTTACATTATCATACAGGATATAGATGAAGAAAAGAAGATTCCGTATCTTTTACCGGATAATTATAATGCCATGCGTTCCTGTGTGGAGCATTTAGTAAAAGATCATGGATACAAAAAAATTGCCTTTCTTTGTGGACCAAAGGTAAATCGTGAGGCAGTTGAGAGATTGGCAGGATATCGTGATGTAATGGAGGAAAATGGTATTACTGTCGAAGACAAAATGATTGCATATGGAAATTATACAGAGCTTGTAGAGGATCTTGCAGCAAAGCTCTTAGATGAAAATATAGGTTTAGAGGCAATTGTCTGTGCCAATGATAATATGGCAAAGGGCTGTTATCGAGTCTGTAAACAGAGAAATCTAGTCATTGGAAAAGACATAGCCATTACAGGATTTGACGATGTGGATTTGGCAAAAAGGGTGGATCCGCCGTTGACTAGTGTAAGCCAGAGAAGTTTTAAATTTAGCTATACCGCCGTACAAAAAGCCATTGCATTATGCAAAGGTGAAAAGGTTTCATCGGGGAAATTATCTACAATCTTAGTAAAACGCCGTTCCTGCGGATGCTGTGGAAACAGTGCTTTTCATTATACACAGGCAGAAGCAGAAAATTTAGAGCAGTACATACATAAGGCTTCACTGGAAGTGGCGTCTGTTATATTAGCCGGCTTGCCCTACAAGAATGAAAAACTCCGTTTTGCTGCGTTAGTAGAGGATTATTTTCAGTATATACGCAAAAATATATTAGAAGACGGCGGAAAAGAGTTTGAAATGGCATATCTGCTGGAGATTTTACAGGAATTTGTAACTTATCCGCATATATCCGACAGAGGACTTTCCATACATTTTACAGAGCTGTTGCAGACATTAGCCTCCAATACAAAGGACAGCAGTAAAAGTGAACAGCTTGTATATATAATTAATGCTACAGAGCAGTTTATTTCTAATTCCATTAACCAGAAGTTAGAAAAGGACAAGATAGCTTTAAATCGAAAAGCGTGGTTCGTACCAAATTTTACGAGGGACTTAAATCGTAAGGGAGCCAGAGACGATTTACGGGAAGTTATGTGTCCGATTATGGAAAGATTTAAAATGATGAAGGTTAAAAGCTGTTACATATATTTGTTTGATGAACCGGTAATTTATGATGAAGAAGTATCCTTTGAGATTCCAAAGAAAATATATCTGACAGCCTATTATAACGAAAAAGAGATGGTTTGTTATGCCAGCAATGAAAGACCGTGTGTGACTGCAGAAAATGGCTTTACAGCTTTTGTGCATTCCAAAGAGCCGGAGGTTTTGACATCCTTTATTCTCTTTTCGGGAGAAAAACAGTATGGCATACTGCTCTGCGAGGTGGAAAGGGAAGATATTTCCTTCCTGCAGATTTGTGGTATGCAGTTAGGGTCCCTGCTGCGATATTTGGATTTGAACTGGGCAGAACAGGAGTCCTATAAAAGCTTACAGAAATCCTTAAAGGTTATTCGAGAGCAGAATAGTATTTTGAGTTTTATTTCCGAATATGATGAATTGAGCAACCTTCTGAATCGAAGAGGATTTATGGAGAGGGTGCTTATGGCGTGCAAAAAGAATGACGGCAGAAAAGCATACCTGATTTTTGGTGATTTAGACCGATTAAAAGAGATTAATGATAAATTTGGTCATAATGCGGGAGACTTTGCAATCAAAACAGCAGCAGACAGATTTAAAAATGTGCTGCCTAAGGATGCTATTGTGGCAAGAATCGGCGGAGACGAATTTATCGCAGTAGTTATTTCCGGACTGCCGGGATTTGCAAATGCCTTTAAACAGCAGATGAAAGAAGAAGGGGAGCTCTTTAATGCCAATGAAGAAATTCCTTATTATGTAGAAGTCTCGGTAGGTATTTGTGAATTTTATTGCGAACCGCAGGTTGATATTACAGCACTTATGCAAAAGTCAGACGAGCTGTTATATGAAGCTAAGAAGAATCGACGGGCAAGTATTGAGAAATAGAGCTTGGGGAGGAAATACATGAAGACAGAATTTGACATTACACTGACAAGTCAGGATATGTACCGTTTTAGTATGTATCACGCATATTCAGGCTTTCATGGATGGTTTTCTGTAATTATTGGTATATTGCTTTTGATTATGGCAGTAAGTACCACAGGAGAAGTGACCGTTATGTATACGGCGCTGTATGCTGTGTTTGGTATAGTATTTTTGGTTTATTTGCCGATAAATTTATATTTGCGTTCTAAAAGACAGCTTTTATTATCTGAGGTTTTACGAAATGCCCTGCACTATGTAGTGGATGAAACAGGTATTCATACTTCTCAGAAAGAAGAAAAGGCAGATTTGCCATGGGAACAGGTGTACAAAATAGTATCCACAAAACACAATGTGCTTGTATACAGTAACCGTATCCATGCGTATGTGATTCCTAAAGAGCAGCTTGCCGATAAATATGAATTGTTTCGGGAAATAGCAAAAGCAAATTTACCGACATACAGATTTAAAATGAAATAGAGGAAAAAATATGCAAACAATATACGAATCATTTTCACCGGAAGAAACAGCAAGGATTGGAAAAGCATTAGGCGAAATGGCGCTTCCGGGAGATGTATATACCTTAATAGGTGATTTGGGTGTAGGAAAAACCGTATTTACACAGGGAATTGCAGAAGGACTTGGAATATGCGAACCGGTGAATAGTCCTACATTTACAATTGTGCAGGTATATGACAGTGGAAAAATACCATTTTATCATTTTGATGTATATCGTATTGGTGATATCGAAGAAATGGATGAAATTGGATATGAAGATTATTTTTATGGAGAAGGCTTATCCATGATTGAATGGGCAAATCTAATCGAAGAAATTCTTCCTGAAAAAAGAAAGGATATTCTTATCGAAAAAGATTTAGAAAAAGGCTTTGACTACAGAAAAATTACCATTACAGAGGTGACAGGATGAAAATATTAGCAATAGACAGTTCCGGATTGGTTGCAAGCGTTGCAGTTATTAGTGATGATAATTTGTTGGGTGAGTTTACGATGAACTATAAGAAAACCCATTCCCAGACACTTCTTCCGATGCTGGATGATATGGCAAAGATGATAGATTTAGATTTGAGCACCCTGGATGCCATTGCAGTAGCAGGCGGTCCGGGGTCTTTTACAGGTTTACGCATTGGCTCAGCAACAGCCAAGGGATTAGCGCTGGCATTGGATAAACCTTTGATTTCTGTGCCTACAGTGGATGCGTTGGCGTACAATCTGTGTGGACATAGAGATCTGGTATGCCCGTTAATGGATGCCAGAAGAAATCAGACCTATACAGGCTTATATTGCTTTGTGGGCAATCAGTTTCAGATAATAAAAGAGCAGTGTGCGGTTGATATTGGAGCAATTCTTGCCGAAATAAATACTATAGGAAGGTCAGTAGTATTTTTAGGTGATGGAGTGCCTGTTTTTAAAGACTATATAAAAGAAAATATAAAGGTAGACTATACCTTTGCACCGGCACATATGAATAAACAGCGGGCGGGAGCAGTAGCAGCTTTGGCGTCAGAGTATTATGCAGAAGGTAAATTGCAGGATGCCAAAGATCACAAGCCGGAATATTTAAGACTATCACAGGCAGAAAGAGAACGGTTGGAGAAAGAAAATGGCCCAGATTAAGTTGATGACAGAAGCAGAAGTCGATCAGGTAGCAGAAATTGCTGCAGAAGTGTTTTCACATCCATGGACAAGACAGGGATTTAGCGAAGCCTTGCCGGGAGAAGATAATTGCTTTTTACTCTGCATGGAAGGAGACAGAGTTCTTGGTTATTGCGGGCTCTATATGGCAGCAGACGAGGGCGAAATTATCAATGTTGCAGTAAAGCCGGAGTATCAGGGACAGGGAATTGCAAATCAGCTTATGCAGGCATTGCTTGAAGCAGGAGAAAGTCGAGGCGTCAGTCGTTTTTTCTTGGAGGTGCGTGTAAGTAATGTACCAGCGATAGGCTTATATGAAAAGCACGGATTTGTCAAACAGGGGATTCGTAAGAATTTTTATGATGCTCCCAAAGAAGATGCTTTTGTTATGAACCGAATTCGTGAATAAGACAATATTAGAATAGGCAGGAGAAATACATGTTAGATGTATGTTTACTTGGAACTGGAGGCATGATGCCATTGCCATATCGGTGGCTTACAGCTTTAATGACCAGATATAATGGCAGCAGTCTTTTGATTGATTGTGGTGAAGGCACACAGATAGCTATTAAAGAAGCCGGTTGGAGCTTTAAACCCATAGATGTCATTTGTTTTACCCATTATCACGCAGATCATATCAGTGGGCTTCCGGGCTTACTTTTAACCATGGGAAATGCAGAGCGAAGCGAACCGTTGACCATGATTGGACCAAAGGGCTTGGAAAAAGTAGTAAATGCTCTTCGTATGATTGCACCGGAGCTTCCCTTTGAAATTCGTTATATAGCATTGACAACACCGGAAGCAGACATTCAAATGCATGGATATCATATTCATGCTTTTCGGGTAAATCACAATATTACCTGTTACGGATATAGCATCGAAATCCCGCGTGGTGGAAAATTTTTCGTAGAAAAAGCAAGGGAAAATGCTATACCACAGAAGTTTTGGAGTCTTTTACAAAAAGGACAGACAATAGAAACAGAAGGCATTACCTATACACCAGATATGGTATTAGGACCGCCCAGAAAAGGAATTAAATTAACTTATTGCACAGATACCCGTCCGACGGAAAACATTGTTCAGGCAGCAAAAGAGTCGGATTTGTTGATTTGTGAAGGAATGTATGCAGAAAAAGAAAAAATTGCAAAAGCAAAGCAGTACAAGCACATGACATTTTACGAAGCAGCGGAAATAGCCAAAGCTGCAAAAGTCAAAGAACTTTGGCTCACCCACTTTAGTCCATCTCTTGTGCATGGTGAAAACTACATGCCGCAGGTACAAAAGATATTTCATGCGGCAAGTCTTGGATGTGATGGAAGGATAGTGGAATTAGATTATGAGGAGGAATAGCCATGAAAAAAGTCAAATTTCTGGTAATCGGATTAATTTGTATTGGTATTGTTGTAGGATTTTATTTTTATCTTTCCAACGGTAATTCTAAAAACAGTGAAACAGATTTAACAGAAGTCCAGAAAGTTATCTTAAAGGATCTTTCAGGAGATGGTTATCCGGCAACACCAAGAGAGGTTGTAAAGTTATATAATCGAATTCTTTGCTGTTATTATAACGAAGAACATACAGAAGAAGAATTTTATCAGTTAGCAGATCAGGCAATTGCTTTGATGGATCAGGAATTAGCAGATAATAATCCACCGGAGCAGTATTATTTGCGTGTACAGCAGGATATTGTAAGCTATCGTGAAAACAAAAAAACAATCAACAATGCTTCTGTATGTGATAGCAATGAAGTTAAATTTGCAAAGATAGAAGATGCAGAATATGCCTATGTCGGTGCATCATATTTTATAAAAGAGAATGGCACATTTGTAAAAAGTAAGCAGAATTATGTCCTTCGTCAGGATGAAGAGGGCAATTGGAAGATTCTTGCTTTTGAATTGGTAGAAGGAGATACAGCAGAGAATGAATAGTAATAAAGAAGTTCGAATTCTTGCCATTGAAAGCTCTTGTGATGAAACAGCAGCAGCAGTGGTTGTTAATGGGCGGGATGTCAGATCCAATATTATTGCATCCCAGATAGATTTACACACCCTTTATGGCGGGGTAGTCCCTGAAATTGCCTCCCGAAAACATATCGAAAAAATCAATCAGGTTATTTTAGAAGCTTTAAAAGAAGCAGATATGACACTTGATGATATAGATGCTATTGGAGTCACCTACGGTCCGGGACTTGTAGGTGCACTTTTAGTGGGAGTAGCAGAAGCAAAAGCCATTAGCTATGCCAGAAATATTCCTTTGATAGGTGTACATCATATAGAGGGACATATTAGTGCAAACTATATTGAAAATAAAGAGTTAGAGCCGCCATTTTTATGTCTTATCGTATCTGGTGGACATACCCATCTGGTAAAAGTCGTGGATTATGGCAAATACGAGATTTTAGGAAGAACTATGGATGATGCAGCGGGAGAAGCTTTTGATAAAGTGGCAAGAGCGATAGGTCTTGGTTATCCGGGAGGACCTAAGATTGAGAAAGTATCCCATGAAGGGAATCCCAAAGCAATAGATTTCCCGAGAGCCCGTGTGGCGGATGGTGCATATAATTTCAGCTTTAGCGGTATGAAGTCAGCAGTTTTGAATTATTTGAACGGTTGTCAAATGAAAGGAATAGAAATAGTACAGGCTGATGTTGCAGCATCTTTTCAACAGGCAGTTATAGATGTTCTTATTGGCAACATTGAAAGAGCCTTAGAAGAAACGGGTATGGAAAAATTTGCCATAGCAGGTGGTGTGGCGTCAAACGGAACATTACGCAATGCTGTACAGGAGGCTTGTGAAAAACGCGGAGTGAAATTTTATCGTCCATCTCCAATTTTATGTACAGATAATGCAGCGATGATAGGTGCAGCTGCATACTATGATTATATGGCAGGGGTTCGTTCTGGATTAGATTTAAATGCTGTTCCAAACCTTAAATTAGGAGAAAGATAATGCAAAAAGGAAAAATAGCAGCCATTGTATTAGCTGGAGGCAGTGGAAAAAGAATGGGGGGTTCATGTAAAAAGCAATACCTGCTTTTAGATGAAAAACCTATCCTGTATTATTCGCTTAAAGCGTTTCAGGATAGTCCATATATAGATGTAATTATTTTGGTTACAAACGAACCGGAATACTGCATGGAAGAACTCGTCCTAAAATATCATATGGATAAAGTGATAAAAGCTGTTCCTGGCGGAAAGGAACGGTATCATTCGGTTTATAATGGATTACAGGCTGTTGAGCAGAAATCTGTTTGCGACTATGTGTTGATCCATGATGGTGCCCGACCATTTGTAACCGGAGATATTATAAAGCGTTCCGTGGAGTGTGTAGAGCAGTATCAGGCGTGTGTGGTAGGTATGCCGGTAAAAGATACCATAAAAATAGCAGATGAAATGGAATTTGCAAAAGCGACACCGGATCGAAAGTGTGTTTGGATGATACAGACACCGCAGACATTTTCATTTGCATTAATAAAAAATGCATATGAGCAGATATTAAAAGATACTCCAGAGGGAATAACCGATGATGCTATGGTAATCGAATCTCAAAACCTTGCTAAAGTGAAATTGATTCCGGGCAGCTATGAAAACATCAAAATTACTACACCGGAAGATATGGAAATAGCAGAAGTGTTTTTAAATAAGCAAAAATGCCTTGAAAAATAAGGGGTTTTGGGAAAAATTGAAAAAAAGTTAAAAAAATATGAAAAAAGTTATTGACAACATGTACCATATAGTGCTAGAATCATTCTTGCGCTGATTCGTAAAGCGCAGATACGGAGAAGTATCGAAGTGGTCATAACGAGGCGGTCTTGAAAACCGTTTGTCCGAAAGGGCGCATGGGTTCGAATCCCATCTTCTCCGCTCGATTACATGAGTAATCACAAATTAATAAGTATTATAATTCGGAGAAGTACCCAAGCTGGCCGAAGGGACACCCCTGGAAAGGGTGCAGGTCGTTAACAGCGGCGCGAGGGTTCAAATCCCTCCTTCTCCGCTCCGCATAAAGCTGGATGTCGAAAAAATGTGAAAAAAGTACTTGACAGATACTTGCGCACATGATAATATATCTAAGCTGACCGCTGAAAAGAAAAGCGGATGCGAAAAAATAAAATAAAAAAGTTGTTGACAAACGAGAAACGATATGCTATTATAAATGAGCTGTCGCGGAAACGACAACAAAGAACATTGATAACTGAACAGTGAAATAACCTTGAAAGATTTTGAGAATAATTCAAGAACAGCAACAAAAGTTGCAAACCTTAAAACAGTAAACATCACATAAGTGGTGAAACGGAACAAGGAAAAGCCAAGTTTTTCCTTGAACTGGAATTGAACTTTTAACATGAGAGTTTGATCCTGGCTCAGG
>JAGALK010000083.1 GCA_017625255.1 Lachnospiraceae bacterium | reverse complement strand
TTTATATAACAAATGTAAAATGAACTATCGGATTTTTTTCAAGATTATGTAAAATACTGTCGAAAAAGGTAAAGAAAAAAGCAGATGCATTGCACATCTGCTTTCAGTCTTTTTATAATTATTTTCTCAGACCAAGTCTATCGATAAGTGTACGATATCTTTCGATGTCGATTTTCTTAAGGTATGCAAGAAGGCCTCTTCTCTGACCTACCATTTTAAGAAGACCTCTTCTTGAATGATGATCCTTTGGATTAGCTTTTAAGTGCTCAGTTAACTCCTGAATTCTAGCTGTTAAAATAGCTACCTGTACTTCTGGTGAACCAGTGTCTCCAGCTGTTCTGCCGTACTCAGCAATGATTGCCTGTTTCTTTTCTTTTGCGATCATGATAAATCCTCCTAATATTTTAATCACCCAAACTTCATATGATACTCAGTAAAAGGTCGGAGTGTCCATTTACCGAATATGGGCTGAACTCATACTCACATAGTGTAGCACAAACAAATTCTTTTGTAAACAGTTTTTTGTCAATTAAAATGCGACTATTTTGCTAAACGATATAAACTATATGTAAGGGTTTCTTCCTGTTTTGTCCATTTATCGGTATATGTAATTTCTACATATGTCGGTGCATAAATATGATTATACCATCTTTTTGTCCAGTACTCTGGTGAATATGTACTCTGATATTCATAGGAATATTTATATGCATTTTCACTTAATGTAATCTTTTTATTATTTTTTACAGTTTTTGTGACATATTCGCCTTTGGCATCATTACTATGATTTAGTTTGCAATGTCAACTTCTTGTATGCGGTTTGGGACTAAAATACCATATAATGGAATTAAAAAGAGAGTATTCCCCAAAAAGAATACTCTCTAAAATACTTTTTTTAATCAAACAATCTGGTTACACATATTGGTGTACGATAATATGCGCTGGAAATCTTGATACCTGTTCTTGCGGAGCTTGCATGTACAATCTGTCCGTTACCAATGTAAATGGCTACATGGCTGATTCTTCTGCCGCTTCCATAGAAGAATAAATCTCCCGGCTGAGCTTCTCCGGCACTGATTCTTCTGCCGTAATTTGCCTGTGCTGCTGAAGAATGCGGCAAATATATACCGTATTTTGCAAAAATAGATAATGTAAATCCTGAACAGTCAGCACCTCTTGTAAGACTTGTACCACCCCATACATAAGGGTTTCCTACAAACTGACAGGCATAAGACACTAAATCTACTCTTACATCCGAAACGCCCTCACCATATTTAACCTCTGTCATGGTCATAGCTTTTCTCAATTCATCAGAAACGGTTACATAGTCTGCACTGACATAACCTTCTTCGTTATCAACACTTACTTTAATCCAGTCGCCTAAATTTTCGATAACTTCTACTTCTTCACCTTCCGGCATCAAAGCTAAAATCTCACATTCTGTATTCGGTTCCTGTCTGACACGGAGTGTAGTCGTAGTACAGGTTGCTATCGTAGACATTACCTGTGGTGCATAAGCTTTTGCTTCTTCACCTGTCATTAAAAATTCACTCTTAACAAAGCCCTCTACTTCACCGGAGCGAACTTTTGTCCAATCACCTTCTGTTCCAAGAATCTCACAGCCAGCGTCGCCCGGCATCTTGCCAACAAGCTCGGCATCTTCTCCTGCGGCTTCTCTGACATTTAAATTGCCTTCTACATTTGCAATACCCAAATTTGTATATCCACAGATGGTTTCTGTCTGTCCTGTCGTTGTATGAATATTCTCGCCTTCAGAAATGGTGGCCCTTGCAGTTGATACATCTATGCAGGCAGCCAAAGCAGATGATACACCCGCATTTACACTGGAACTGTTTTCAGAAGTAGCAGCTATGGATTTGGAAATTCCTGCGCTGATTCCGGCTGTTGTAGTTGCTCCTACTGTTTCAGAAGCTGCCGTTACCATAAATCCTACTGTCAACAAACCAATGATTTTTAACATTCTGGCTTTCATATGTTCCTCCTAATAGTTAAACAACAATTAAAAACAGTAGAATATAAAATCCTACTGTTTTATTACCTTTTGTAGTATAACAAGATTATGTCACAATGTCAACATGACTTTGTAACATTTGTGTAACAATTTCTCTGCCATATACAACATCTTTTCTCATCTGTTGTTTTAATTCTTCTAAAGATTGGAATTTCATTTCTTTTCGTACTGCATGCAAAAATTCTACTTTGATTTCTTTTCCATAGATATCTGCATCAAAATCGAAAAGATTTGTCTCTACACCAATCGGATTTTCGCCTTCTATAGTCGGTTTGCAGCCTACATTGGAAATTCCGCCATAACATTTTCCATCTATAAAGGTTTTTGAAACATACACACCAAACGGAGGCAACAATTTTTCTGCTGGCGGAATCAGATTTGCTGTAGGCATCTGAAGTGTTCTGCCGATTTTATTGCCATGAACGACTTCTCCCTGCACAAAATAGTGATATCCCAGCAAATGGTTGGCTTTTTCAATATTTCCGGCATATATTTCTTCTCTGATAAAAGTACTGCTGATATCTTTTCCATACTCCTGTACTTTATTCACCACTTCAACTTCATAGCCGTAAACCTTGGATAAGTCCTGCAAAAGCTTATAATTACCTCTTCGATTATGTCCGAAACGAAAATCTGTTCCGACTACAAGTGATTTCACCTGTAGCTGTTGAACAATCATTTTTACAAATTCTTCCGGCTCCATATGCATAACTTCCGGTGTAAAAGGACACTCTACCAGATAATCAATTCCATGTGCTTCAAAAAGATGCTTTTTTTCATGATTTGTTGTCAAAACCTTTGCTTCATATTCTTGCTCTATCTGTTGTTTTGGCGGAATATCAAATGTAAATATGACAGTTTTTAATCCCTGTTCTTTTTTCTGAGCAAGGTAGCACATCAAACGCTCATGTCCTCTGTGCAATCCATCAAATTTTCCAAGTGAAATCACTGTTGGTTCTGTAATTTGAAACTCTGTTGTATTTCTGATATATTCCATGTTATCTGGTTCCTTTTACAAAAACATTTTTTCCGGCTTAAATTCTTTTGTCGCTTTATTATAACGGAATAATCCGATAAATATGCCCTCTGCATTATACATACGATAGAATTCTGCCTTTTGTATTTCTTTATAGTCTGTCATTTTAACCGGTATACGATTTCCATTCCACAGGAGTTTGTCTGCTGCTTTTATAGCCGTAATAACAGGATAAATATCCAACACCTTATCTACAGGGATTAAAATATCTTCCACTGTTTTTATCGCATTTCCTTTTACAATTTCTTCGATTTCCTGTAAGCGCAATGCGTGTTCTAATGCAAAACCTGCTGTTTTTGTACGAAGAAGCTTTTCCATACAACCACCGCAGCCTGCAGCTTCTCCGATATCCTGACATAAAGTCCGGATATAAGTGCCTTTTGAACAATGTATGCGAAGGGAAACTAACGGTATGTCTATATTTAAAATTTCTATAGAAAAAATCTCAATGTCTCGGGCTTTTCTTTCAACCTCAATCCCTTTTCTGGCAAGATCACACAATTTTTGTCCATTTACTTTTAATGCGGAATACATTGGTGGGATCTGCTTTTGTCTGCCGACGAATTTTCCAATAACTTCTTCTAATGCTTCATTGGAAATGTCCACATTTTTTGTTGCAATGATTGTTCCACTCATATCCTGCGTATCTGTTGTAATACCCAAGTGCAGTATTGCTTCATATACTTTATCTTTTTCTGTTAAATATTCACAAATTTTTGTTGCTTTCCCTACACAGATTGGCAATACACCTTCTGCATCGGGATCTAAAGTTCCTGTGTGTCCGATTTTTTTTTGTTTTAAAATTCCACGAAGCTTGGCTACTACATCAAAGGATGTAAAGCCGGCTTCTTTGTATACATTAATAATTCCATCCATAAAACTGTCTGGTTCCTTTACAGATTTACTTGATAGCTACAGCTGCTTTTCTATTTCAGAAACAATCGTCTGAATAATTTTTGTTATAGTTCCTGTCATGGAAAATCCAGCAGCTCTTTCATGACCGCCGCCACTGAAGGTGACAGCTAATTTCGCCACATTTACTAATCCGTTTGAACGGGTACTGACTTTATATGTGCCATCTTCATTTTCATAAATAAATACAGCGACTTCTACATCCTTTGTTACCCTAAGCTGATTGACAATACCATCTAAATGCTTTGGCAAAACATGAAATTCTTCCATATCTTTTTGGGTAACTACACTGACAATCACCTTACCATCCGCATACAGTCCGCTTCCTAATAAAGCTTTTCCAAGTATCTGATTTTGCTCAAAGGTCTTTGTATAAAAGGTTTCATCTACAATCTTTGAAAAATCGATGCCCATTTCCATCAGCTTTCCGGCAGATTCCATGGTTTTTGCTGAAGTATTAGAATACTGAAAAACACCCGTATCATGTACCATGCCTACATAAATGCATTCTGCAATTTCTTTGGTGATTTTTTTCTCATCTAAAAGTTCAAAAATCAATTCACAGGTAGAACTAGCATAAGGATATATGTAGTTGACATCTGCAAAACTGTCATTACTGATATGATGATCTATGCAAACAGTCTTTTTTGCTGTTTCAAAATACTTTGCCGCAGCACCAAGTCTGCCTGTATCTCCGCAGTCCTGTGCAATAAACAAATCATAATTCCAATCCTTTTCGCAGGAATGCACAATTTCTTCTGCTCTTGCTAAAAATTTGAATATATTTGGTATTGGCTCAAGATATACGGTAACATCCACATCCGGATAATAAGTTTTAATATAATTATAAGTGGCAAGACAAGAACCCACACAATCGCCATCCGGTCTGATATGACCGGCAATGGCAACTGTTTTTACTCCTGTAAGCTGTGAATCTAAATTCTTCATATTTTATTCCTCGTCGGCTGATTCGTCAGTTGCAATTTCTGGCTTATTTTCAGCATCCTTACGATTCACTTCATCAATCATTCGAGACATATTTACTCCATATTCAATGGATTGGTCTAAAACAAATTTGATTTCCGGAGTGTTTCTTAAATTGATGCTTTTTGCCAGTTTCATACGGATAAATCCTTCTGCACTTTTTAAGCCTTTTAAAGTGTCTGCCTGAGAAGCTTCATCACCTAAAACACTGATGTAAGCTTTGCAGGTTTTTAAATCCGGTGCAACCTCTACAGCCACAACACTGGTAAGAGGATTGATTCGCGGATCTTTGATTTCACCGCGAATGATATTGCTTAATTCACGCAATACTTCTCCATTGATTCTGGTATTTTTAATACTGTTTTTTCTCATATACTACGCTCCATTATATTTTATCGTGGAACTTCTACCATCTTATATGCTTCAATCTGGTCAAATTCCTGAATATCATTAAATCCATCCAAAACAAGACCACATTCATAACCGGTTCTGACTTCTTTTACATCATCCTTGAATCGTTTTAAGGATGCTAAATCACCTTCGAAAATCTGCTCGCCTTCGCGTCGTACACGAACCTTACATCCGCGTTCAAAGATACCGTCTAATACATAAGAACCTGCAATATTACCAACACCGGAAGCCTTAAATACCTGACGAACTTCTGCATGACCGATAATCTTTTCTTCAAAGATTGGATCTAACATACCCTTCATAGCGGCTTCTACATCTTCAATTGCATTATAGATAACCTTGTAAAGTCGTACATCTACGCCTTCGCGTTCTGCGGTTGCCTTAGCAGTTGCATCCGGACGAACATTGAAACCGATAATAATTGCATTAGAAGCAGATGCTAAAATAACATCGGATTCATTGATAGCACCTACACCACCATGGATAGTTTTAACAACAACTTCTTCATTAGACAATTTTTCTAAGCTCTGTTTTACAGCTTCTACAGAACCCTGTACATCGGCCTTTACAATAATATCTAATTCTTTTACATTTCCAGACTGAATCTGGCTGAACAAATCGTCTAAGGACATCTTTGCCTTGGTTTCTTCCAGTAATCTCTCTTTTCCTTCTGAAATAAAGGTTTCTGCAAAGCTTCTTGCTTCTTTATCAGAATCTGTAGATACAAATACTTCTCCGGCATTTGGTACACCATTTAATCCAAGGATTTCTACCGGTGTAGAAGGGCCTGCTTCTTTTACTCTTCTGCCGTTATCATCAATCATGGCACGAACTTTTCCGTAGCAGCTTCCGCAGGCGATTGGCTCACCGACTTTTAATGTTCCCTTCTGAACAAGGATAGTTGCTACTGCACCACGACCCTTATCTAACTGAGCCTCGATAACAAGACCTCTTGCATTACGATTTGGATTTGCTTTTAACTCACATACTTCTGCTGTTAAAAGAATCATTTCCAACAGGTTATCAATACCTTCATGTGTACGGGCAGATACAGGACAGAAAATAGTGCTTCCACCCCAATCTTCCGGAATCAGCTGATGCTCGGAAAGCTCCTGTTTTACACGATCGATATTTGCACTTGGTTTATCAATTTTGTTAATAGCTACAATGATTTCAATTCCTGCTGCTTTTGCATGATTGATAGCTTCTACTGTCTGCGGCATAACACCATCATCCGCTGCAACTACTAAGATAGCGATATCTGTGGAATTTGCACCACGCATACGCATTGCAGTAAAGGCTTCATGTCCCGGTGTATCTAAGAATGTGATTTTCTGATCATTAATAGATACTACAGATGCACCAATATGCTGTGTAATACCACCGGCTTCACGATCAGTAACCTTTGTAGAACGAATAGCATCCAAAAGAGAGGTTTTACCATGATCAACATGACCCATTACACAAACAACCGGTGGACGGGAAACCATTGTGCTTTCTTCTTCTTCGTCCTCTTTCAAAAGCTCTGCAATTACATCGATTTTCTCTTCCGGTTCTGCAATACAGTTAAATTCCAATGCAATTTCTTCTGCTGTATCATAATCTACTTCCTGATTTACAGTTACCATTGTACCTTTTAAGAAAAGCTTTTTCACGATTACAGCCGCCTGTACTTTCATTTTGTCAGCCAGTTCTTTGATGGTTATTTTTTCCGGTAATGTAATACTCTTGATTACATCTTCTTCCTTCTCCTGTTTTGGCTGCTGCTGTGGTTTCTTCTTGCCGCCATGTTTTTCAAGATTGATAAAGCGTTCCTGTTTTTTGCCTAATTTATCATGATCCTGCTTGCGATTATTATTTTTGCGGTTTTCGGCACGATCTCTGGTCTCTTTACCTCTTACTTCTTCTACGGATGCAACAGCTTCTTTGTTGAACTTATTGATTTCCTGATCTAATCTGCCTTTAAAATCCTTTGGTCTGTTAGAATTAAAGCCTCTGCCGCCTCTGTCAGACTGATTTCCATTACCGTTTAAACGATTTCCGCCCTGACCATTTCTCTGATTGTTTCTATCATTTCTGTCAAATGGTCTGCCGCCTCTGTCATTATTGAATGAACGATTATTTCTGTCACCGTTCTGTGGGCGGTTATTGTTTCTGTCACCATTTTGTGAACGGTTAAATGGACGATCCCCCTGTGAACGATTATTATTTTTATCTCCCTGTGAACGGTCATTCTGGAAACGATTGTTGTTTCTATCTCCCTGTGGACGGTCATTCTGCGGACGAGCCGGTTTTGTCTGTGCAGGGATCTTTTCTGCTGTTTGCACTTTTTCAGCAGCTTGCACCTTTTCAGTATTCTGCACCTTTTGTGTTGCCTGAACAGTAGGTTTTACTTCTTCTGTTTTTTCTATTGTTTTTTCCACAGGTTTTGTCTCCGGCGCAGGTGCTTCTGTTTTTACTGCAGGCTTTGCTGCAGGTTTTTCCTGCTGTGGACGCTTAGTCTGATTATGTGCAGGCTTCTGCTGGCGTCTGCCGCCCTGCTGACTATTTTGTGGATTAAATACAGCTGTAATACTGGATTTTTTCTTTGGTCTTTCTGCAGGAGCATCTGCTGCTGTTTCTTCTTTTGCTTTTGTTTCTGTTTCTGACTTAACGATTGTTTTAGTCTCCTTTTTTGCAAATTTGTCTTTAATGAGCTCTACGGAAGAATCTTCCAAGCTGCTCATATGATTTTTTACTTCTATATTCTTTTCACCTAAAAAGGTTATGATTTCTTTGGAATTAATATTCAATTCTTTTGCAAGTTCATGTACTCTGACTTTTGCCATATACTTACTCCTCCATTATTCAGTTGTTATTTGTGCAAGCTTTTTACACACCGCATCAGCGAGTCCTTCATTGGTTATCGCTAATGATGCCCGAAATTCTTTGCCAATACTATGACCAAGACTTTCTTTTGTGCCATAACATACGAGTTTCACTTGATAAAATTCACAGGAATTACGAAACATTTTCTTGGTATTATCAGATGCATCTTCTGCTACGATTACCAAGCATGCTTCACCGGATTTTATTGCTTGTTCGGTCATAAACTCGCCGCTTACAACGCCATTTGCCTTAGTCGCAATTCCTAACATGGATAAGACCTTATCTGGTTTCAATGCTTTCCATCTCCTTTTCAAAATCTTCGTAGATTTTCTGTGGAACAGCTATTTTTAAGGAACGCTCTAAGCCCTTACTTTTCATTGCTTTTTCTAAACACTCACGGTTTGGACAAATATAGGCTCCTCTGCCATTCTGCTTACCGGTAGCATCTACTAAAATTTCATCTTCTGATGTGCGGATTACACGAATCAGTTCTCGCTTGGATTTCATTTCTCTGCATCCCACACACTGACGCATTGGAATCTTCTTATTCGCCATCCACATATTCCTCATCATAATATTCATCATATTCTTCGTCTTCATAATCATTTTCATAATCCATGAAGTCGCCGGCTTCTCTTGCCTGTGTTTCGCTCTTTATATCAATCTTAAAGCCTGTTAAACGGGCTGCAAGTCTTGCATTCTGTCCTTCTTTACCAATTGCTAAAGATAACTGATAATCCGGAACTACAACTTTTGCTGTCTTTTCTTCATCGTCTGCAATAACAGAAATAACCTTTGCAGGACTTAATGCATTTTCAATTAACATAGCTGCATTTTCATTCCAGTTAATGATATCAATTTTTTCACCATGAAGCTCGTTTACGATTGCATTTACGCGGGCACCATTCAGACCTACACATGCACCAACAGGATCTACATCTGCATCATTAGACCATACTGCAATCTTAGTTCTGCTTCCGGCTTCTCTGGCAATACTCTTAATCTCTACGATACCATCTTTTACCTCCGTTACTTCAGATTCAAATAATCTTTTTACTAACTCCGGATGTGTTCTGGAAACTAAAATCTTTGGTCCTTTATTGGTGGATTTTACTTCTAAAACATATAATTTGATTCTTTGTGTCGGCTGGAACACTTCACCTTTTACCTGTTCATTTTCTGTCAGAATAGCGTCCACCTTTCCAAGGTTGATACTAACATTTTTGCCAACATATCGCTGAACAATACCGGTAACTACATCTTTTTCTTTGCTGTAATACTCATCATATAATACTTTTCGTTCTTCTTCGCGAATTTTCTGTAAAATAACATTCTTTGCATTCTGGGTAGCAATTCTGCCAAATTCTTTGGATTTTACTTCCACATTGATGACATCTCCTGCTTCATACTGAGAATCTATCATTTTGGCATTTGCAAGGCTGATTTCTGTTACAGCATCTTCTACCTGCTCAACAATTTTCTTTTCCTGATAAACATGGAATTCACAAGTTTTTGGGTCAATCTGTACTTTGATATTTTCTGATTTGCCAAAATGATTTTTACAGGCAGTGATCAGTGAGTTTTCAATGGCATCCAGCAATGTCTCCTTTGGAATACTTTTTTCCTGCTCTAATATTGTCAATGCATCTAATAACTCATTACTACTCATTTTTTTATCCTCCTAAATTTATTTGTTATTTAAAAATCGAGTGCCTGACGGATTAAAGCGATGTCTGTTCTTTCAAACACCATTTCCTCTTCCTCGTCATTTACTATAGTAACAGTCTTTGCATCATAGGCTTTTAAAATTCCATAAAATTCTTTTTCCCGGTTGATTGGTCGGTAAGTGCGGATTTCTACTTCTTTTCCCATGTTGCGTACAAAATCTTTTTCTTTTTTTATCGGTCTGCCAAGTCCTGGTGAGCTCACCTCAAATACATAGGAATCTGCCACATAATCCTCGCGGTCTAAAATTTCATTCATTTCTCTGGCAACCAGCTCGCAGTCATTTACTGTAATACCACCTTCTTTGTCAATGTAGGCACGAAGATACCATGTACTGCCTTCTTTGACATATTCTACATCTACCAGTTCAAACTGATTTTTCTCTAAAATAGGAAGTATCAATTGTTCTGTCTTTTCTTCGTAAATTTCTCTTTTTCCCACTCTGTTCACCTTCCTTCTGTATTTAGGGTTTACCTTTGATATACTACGGTAAACATAATTTGAGAGTGGACTTTCGCCCACTCTCAAATTAATTAACCATATTTACATATATCAGTATAGCACTAAGATTTTTAGAATGCAAGTTTTTTATGAAAAACTTTCCTATATGATATTTAAATGCGCTTTTATTTTTCGTACCTCATTTTCCAGTTGTTCTATACGCATTTTAAGTATTTCGTTTTCAGCTTTTACTTTAACAACCTCATCCAGTTTTTGATTCATATTTTGAAATGCATCTGCGATCGTTTGCATACTGCTGCTTATTTCATTTGAACAGACTGTGTGAATATCTTCTGTCTTTTGCTCTAGTTGTTCAAATCTGCCATCTACAGACGAAATACTATTTTCGACAGTTAAGACTCCGTTATTTAACATTTCGAATCTTTCATCAAACATTTCGAATCTGCTGTCGGATGCTTCGTATTTGTTATCCAGCGCTTCAAATTTCGTATCCAATAGCTCGAATTTCAAATCCAGATCATCAAACTTGCTATTTAAGCTTTCAAGCATTGCCAATACTGTTTCCCCATCGTTTCCCATACATACTCTCCTTTTCTAATGTAAAATTTGTACCTTAGATACATCACTGCTAAATATCCCCCTTTAGCAGTTTTTCATATTACAAAAAAATGCTAAAACTCCTTAAGGGAATTCAAGCATTCTTTTCGGGTTGGGCTGTTTTTATAAAAAACAGAACAGTTCATAGGGGAATCGAACCCCTGTTTCCGCCGTGAGAGGGCGGCGTCTTAACCGCTTGACCAATGAACCATGACCGTTTAATACTTTAACATATAATATCTAATTTTGCAAGTCTTTTTTATTATTTTTTTAAATTTTATTCATCATATCCGTTTGGATTGTTTTTCTGCCAGTTCCAAGAATCTGCGCACATCTCTTTGATGCCATACTGCGCTGTCCATCCTAACTCTTCTTTTGCTTTTGTAGCATCAGAATAGCAGGTCGCAATATCCCCCGGTCTTCTGTCTTTAATCACATACGGAATCTTCACATCATTTGCTGCTTCGAAGTTCTTTACAATATCCAATACACTGTAGCCTGTACCGGTTCCAAGGTTGTAAATACCAAGACCGCAATTTTCTTTAATCTTATCTAATGCTTTTACATGACCGATTGCTAAATCCACTACATGGATATAATCTCTTACGCCTGTTCCATCTGGCGTATCATAATCATCACCAAATACACCTAATTCTTTTAATTTACCAACAGCTACCTGTGTGATGTATGGCATTAAGTTGTTTGGAATACCATTTGGATTCTCTCCGATTAATCCGCTCTTATGAGCTCCAATTGGGTTAAAGTAACGAAGAAGAATAACATTCCATTCAGGATCTGCTTTCTGAATATCGCTTAACATCTGCTCTAACATGGATTTTGACCATCCGTATGGGTTGGTACATGTTCCTTTTGGGCATTCCTCTGTAATCGGAATCATTGCAGGATCACCATAAACTGTTGCTGAGGATGAGAAAATGATATTTTTGCAGCCATGCTTGCGCATCTCATCTACTAATGTCAATGTACCTGTTACATTGTTGTTATAATATTCCCATGGCTTAGCAACGGATTCTCCTACCGCTTTTAATCCTGCAAAATGAATACAGCCTTCAATATCCTCTGTTTCTAAAACTTTTGCTAAGATATCACGGTCTAAAATATCTCCTTTGTAGAATTTTACTTCTTTTCCTGTAATCTGTTTTACACGATCTAAAGATTTTTCACTGGAATTGGAAAGGTTATCGAGTACCACTACTTCATAACCTGAATTTAACAGTTCTACACAAGTATGGCTGCCGATATATCCAGCACCGCCTGTTACTAAAATTGCCATAACAATCTCCTCCTTTAATCTTATGTTACTATTAGTGTAACGGATTCTGGTATTTTTCACTAGAAAGAAATGTATAGAAAATATGTAATTATGTTGCATGGTAATAAAAAAGCTTTTATAATAAAAATGAGTTTATTATCTATAATAAAGGAGTTTTTATGTCAAATAATTACAAAAATTCTTATAAAGTCAGCGAAAAGGAACTGGTATCGCTTTCTGTTTATAATGTTGGATTTCAAAAATGTACACCAGATTATCAGTGGGGACCGGGAATCAGAGATCATTATCTGATTCACTATGTGATTTCCGGCAATGGTACATATACTGTAAATGGTACAACCTATGAGCTTAAAGCAGGTGATTCCTTTCTTGTATATCCAAATACTGAGGTTGCTTATTCTGCTGACCATAGAAATCCATGGGAATACGCTTGGGTTGGATTTACAGGAAGTGATGCTTCCATTATATTAAAAGCTACAGATTTTTCACCTAATTCACCTGTCATTCATAAAAATCCTTTAGGCGATTCCATTCATCGGCAGATTCTGCATATCTATGATGCCCGTGGAAATGAATTAGAGCACGCTGTAGAAATGACTGGTCGTCTCTACACCATGCTCTCTCTTTTCATGCAGTCTGCATCGCACAAGAAAAATGCGGATACTGCAAGCAGTTATGTTCAAAAGGGCATTGAATATATTACTGCTAATTATTCCTATGCAATCA
>JAGALK010000082.1 GCA_017625255.1 Lachnospiraceae bacterium | reverse complement strand
TTTCTTCTGTGGCATAATACTGCTTCCGGTACTGTAAGCATCATCAATTTCCACAAACTGATATTCGTTGGAATTCCAGATAATTACTTCCTCAGAAAAACGACTTAAATGCATCATAATCGTGGATGCTGCTGACAAAAACTCAATCAAATAATCTCTATCTGATACACCATCCATACTATTTAAGGTTGGTCCGTAAAAACCTAATAATTTTGCTGTATACTCTCTATCCAGAGGATAAGTTGTTCCTGCAAGTGCACCAGAGCCTAATGGACAGTAGTTCATTCTCTCATGGATATCGCGAAGTCTTAAACGATCTCTTTTAAACATTTCAAAATATGCACCCATATGATGTGCCAGCGTAATCGGCTGTGCTTTCTGTAAATGGGTAAATCCAGGCATAATTGTTTCTGTATTTTCTTCCATAATTGTCAAAATTGTGGTTAAAAGCTTCTTTAAAAGCTCGTCTGTTTCTTCTACTTCCTGTCTGGTGTAAAGACGCATATCTAACGCTACCTGATCATTACGGCTTCTTCCTGTATGAAGCTTTTTGCCTGTATCGCCAAGTCTGTCAATTAAATTCGCCTCTACAAAGCTGTGAATATCTTCGTATGTATCAGAAATTTCTAATTTTCCGGATTCTACATCTGCTAAAATTTCGTCTAATGTCTTAGTAATGTCATTCATTTCCTCTGTAGTAAGAATCCCCTGCTTGCCAAGCATAGCCACATGTGCTTTACTTCCCTCTATATCCTGTTTGTAAAATTTCTGATCAAATGAAATGGACGCATTAAAATTGTATACCAGCTTATCTGTTTCTTTTGTAAAGCGTCCTCCCCATAATTGTGCCATAATTATTTATTCTCCTTTCCTTTGTGCTTCTCGTTCTTGTTTGGAAAATACGCATCCGCAGTAATCCTGTCGATACATACCATAGGCATTCGACAGTTCCACAGACCGTTTATACCCATTCTTTTTCTTAAAATCTGAAACCAGATAAGAAACCGCATATTCTTTTGCTAATCTTTCTCCGATTTCATTTAATTTTGCTGCATTTTTTAAAGGACTGATAGAAAGTGTTGTGGTAAAATAATCTGCTTCTATTTCTTTTGCTAATCTAGCCGTTTCTGATAAACGAAGCTCATAACAGCGAAAACAGCGTTCCCCACCTTCTTTTATCTGCTCAAAGCCTTTTACCGCATCATAGAACCTTTCTTTTTCAAAATCACCACGAATAAATTCTACCGGATATTTCGTGGGAAACTCCCGAATAAAACGCATCTGCTCTTCTACCCGTTTTTCATATTCCTCATCCGGATAAATATTCGGATTGTAATAAAATACCGTAATATTAAAATAAGACGAAAGGTATTCTATTACATAGGAACTACAAGGCGCACAGCAGCTATGCAGCAACAGCTTAGGCACTACGCCCTCTTCTTTCTGGCATTTTAAAATCTGTTCTAATTCCTTTTGGTAATTTCGATTCATAATTCCCTCGGTTTTCTATGTCTTTACAACAAAATTCTTTTTACCCAAAAAACATTCTACCCCAAGAGTCAAAAAATAGCAACTCACATAAAATAGTTTATTATAGGAAGGCGGGAATTTCATGGAATATTTAATATCATGCAATCATGTGAATTATACATATCACACACTGCAAGGGGAAACACCGGCATTATGTGATATTGATTTTCAAGTAAAAGAAGGAGAATTTATCAGTATTGTAGGTCCCTCCGGCTGTGGAAAATCTACACTCTTATCTCTTTTATGCGGAATTTTGCAACCCTCAGATGGCAGCATTTTATTTAAAGACGAACCAATTTCTGAAAAAAATCGTTTTGGCATCGGATATATGCTGCAGCATGACCATCTGTTTGAATGGAGAAGTGTCTACAAAAACATCCTTTTAGGACTAGAAATACAAAAGAAGCTTTCAAAGGAAACGAAACAAGAAGCCCTTTCTTTATTGGAAACCTACGGATTATCTCAGTTTAAAGATGCAAAGCCTTCACAGCTTTCCGGCGGTATGCGCCAAAGAGCCGCGCTCATTCGAACACTACTTTTACATCCGGATTTACTCTTACTAGACGAACCTTTTTCTGCATTAGATTATCAGACCAGACTACAGGTAGGGGATGATATTGGAAGCATCATCCGCGAATCTAAAAAAACTGCCATTTTAGTGACCCACGACCTTTCCGAGGCTGTCAGCTTAGGTGACCGTGTGATTGTTCTTAATGCACTTCCTGCCAGTGTAAAAGCGATTGTTCCTATGGACTTTCCATCGGATTTATCTCCACTGTCAAGAAGAAACACCAGTCAGTTTAAAGAATATTTCAATCTTATCTGGAAGGAGTTGAATGAAAATGGATAATACATCTATATCTGCTGCTCAGGTCGCTTTTCTGCGGGCACATAAATTTCATAAAATCAAAATCCAGCTTTATCGTATAGGGATTTTAGTTTTATTTTTGGCTTTATGGGAAATAAGTGCCCGCCAAAACTGGATTGATGATTTTATTTTCAGCAGTCCTTCAAAGCTTATTGCCTGTTTTTTTCGTATGACAACAGAAAACACCTTATTCTATCATATTGGAATTACTTTATTTGAAACCATTATCAGTTTTATTTTGGTTATGCTCTGTTCATTGATGATTACGATATTTCTATGGTACAGCAAAAGCCTGACCGAAACCTTAGACCCATATCTGGTTGTATTAAACAGTTTGCCAAAATCTGCTTTAGCACCACTTTTAATTGTCTGGTTGGGAGCAAACTATAGAACCATTATCTTAACCGGTATGTCCGTTGCCATATTTGGAACTATTTTAAATCTTTATATCGGTTTTCATGAAGTAGATACTGAAAAACTTAAATTAATCACCACCTTAGGCGGAAGCAAAACACACGCTTTATTTAAAGTTATTCTTCCGGCAAATATGCCAAATCTGATTGGACTTATGAAAACTAATATAGGGCTTTGTCTGGTCGGTGTAATCATTGGTGAATTTATTGCAGCAAGAGCAGGACTTGGCTATCTGATTATTTATTCCAGTCAGGTTTTTCAGTTAGATGTGGTGATTATGTCGATTTTTATTCTTTGTATTATTGCCGTAGGTCTATATGGTACAATACAGCTTATTGAAAAATGGTATAAAAAAAGAATGTAGTCATTCACAATAAAAACCGATGGTTAATCTTTTATAATCAAAAGAATAACCATCGGCTTATTACTTACTTATTTTACTTTGATTTTCTTAACGGTCTTGTATTTGCCACATTTAATGGTAACCTTTGCTGTTCCTTTTTTGTTCTTTGCTTTCAAAATAACTTTATTTTTTGTAACTTTTTTAACCGTTAATAATTTCTTGCCCTTTTTATCCAGTGAAACCTTAAGTTTTCCGGATACACCTAAAGGCTATACCTTTAATGTAATAGATTTCTTGCGTTTTACTGAAGATTTTCCGGTTACATTTACAGAAGGTTTCTTTACAGTAATTTCACAGTTTACAAACAATCCGCTTCCATCTTTCGTTGATGCTGTAATAGTTGCTTTTCCTGCTTTTTTAGCAGTAACAACACCTGTATCAGAAACTACTGCTACAGATTCATTGCTGCTTATCCATGAAACTGTCTGAGAAGCATTCTGTGGTAAAACGGTAACAGAAAGCTGTACTTTTTCTTTTACCTGCATTGTTCTTGCAGTTGCAGAAATCTGAATAGCTGTTCCCTGTGGAGTTACATTTGTATTGGAATCTCCAGGTTCAGGTGTTGGGGTTGGTTCCGGATCCGGTGTTGGGGTTGGGTCTGGGTCTGGAGTTGGGTCCGGTGTTGGGTCTGGAGTTGGGTCTGGTGTAGGATCTGGATCTGGTGTTACTGTCGGCTCTCCTGCCCAATATCCATCTGCTGCGGAATGTGGTCTTACACTTTCTAAACGCTCCTTAGATGTAACAAACACTGCTTCAATCTCACTGTCATACCACTTCACTACATAATAGTCACCCATCTCTGCTCTGCGTAGAGATTTCTGTTTAGAAACAATTCCTGTCAAGCGAACCATCTCTGTAATATCTGCATTTACTGTATCTGCTTCTCCTACAGATACTGCATCTACAACAGCACCTTCACCATTGTATACAATCACCTGATACTGCTTATTATCCAATACACGGTCTTTCCATTCTAAATCATATACTTCTATCTTATATGGAAGTAAAGTGGAATCTTCATATGTATTCATTTCATTTGCAGCACAGCGAATTAAATAGGACTGTTTTGCCTTTACTGTTCCGCTTAAAGCTTTTTCTACGATAGCTCCCTCAGTATAACCATCTTTGCCTGAACGATTGGATAAATAACCCACTTTATAATTGTCTAATACAATATCTTCATCAGAATTATTATATAATTCGATAAAATCATGGGAAATCGGTGTATCACCAGCTCCGCCGCCCGCATAAATATGGTTAATAATTAAACCTGTTTTAACCGTTCCAACTTCCGGCTCTGTTGCAGGTAAAACTGCCGCTGTTTCTTCTGAAACAAGCATTCCATCTTCCATATCGCTAGTTACAACAACATGAAGTTTTTTGCCTACCATGCTATCCGGAATCACATAATGCTGCTTTGTAGCACCTTCGATTATTTTGCCATCTGCATACCACTGATAAGAAAGTGTACCTGTACCTTCATAACCGCTTACATATGCGTTTACAAAATCACCGGCAATCGCTGAACCATCTGCGGATACTGTTCCGGTAATCGGAGTAACCTCTACAGCCTTGGTAAAATTCACAAAGTTCGTAGCACCATCTCTGTATACCTTAGAAGAATTTAATCCTACAATCTGTACTGTGTTCATATCTCCTTCTACTTTTTCTAATACAGAATCATCAATGGTTACTTCTGCTGTTCCATTCGCTACTGCAATATAATTGCTTTTGTCTGTGCCAGCAACGCTATTTCCATTTACAATAAATTCTACATATTTTACATTACTGTCTGTTATAGTTGCTGTTGCTACTGTTTCCCCTGTAGTTGATAATGTTTTTACCTCTACAGCCATCTTGTTTGAAACTGTATTTCCAAGGGATTTATACAGATTTTCTACACTTGTAAACTGTTTGTCAAACCAGTCTACTCTCTTTGTAATAAAGGTCTTTAAGGATTCTACAGAATCATTATAATTCTGACTCTGTACATACTGCTGTACACCATCTACAAAAGCAAAACCACTATAATTTCTATAGGTATAAGACCATTTTTCATCATTCTTTTCTGCTGCTGTCTGGTATTTAGCTTCTAAGGTATCTATTAAACCACCATCTTTAATGGTATCCTCAAGTATTCCCGCACGGGCTTCTTTATACATTTCATATGCTTTTGTAACAAAGTATGGATCTGTTACAAGATAGTGATTCCACTGTCTTGACTGATAATCCTGTTCACAGAAAGCCTGACCTTTTTGCGTTAATGTTGTATGCCAGTTATCATATACAAATGGTCCGGTCATACTGTACATATTGATATTTCCAAATGCCCAGTCATAATCCCAGATTGGTCCCATCTTAGCCTTACCTTCCAAATCCTTGTAAAGCAATGTACTGTTTTTCATAGAATCCCAGTTGTTAGTATATTCACAAACCAACCAATACTGTACTAAAGAGTCCATATCAAACAAATCCGAATAATGTACCGTCTCTCCATTGTAGGTAGTGGAATAATTACCACTATTTAATGCTGCCTCGTATGCATTAATGTAATTTTTCGCATATGTCATCATCGTATCACTGGTAATCGCATATTCCGGTCCATCCACAAATAATGGTATTCCATTTGAGGATGTAAATGGGGAAATATATTTGTAGGAATTGGATGCGCCTAAGCTTCTAAAGTCCATATCCAAGAAAAATCCACCTGTAAATTCCGGAATTTCATCATCCCAGTAATCTGCAATAACTAAAGTTCTTCCATCAAATTCGAAAGTTCCGTCAATCCATGTATAATTCTGCTCCATGGCATCTACCAAATCATCTTCATCGATGGTAGCATCTGCTTTCGCAATTGCTTCTGCAATATCTCCGGCAAGCCCTTCCCAGTCAAAGACATTGATTCGATCCTCGCCAACACGCTTATGCTCGCATAATTCATAAGTACCTTCATACTGACCATTTAAAATAACCACTACACCGGTTGTATTCATATAGGTCATACCAATCGAATCTGCAAAATCCTTTACAAGCTCATTTCGCATATTACTATGGTCAATCATATTTGCAAGTAATACCCAATGCTTATTCTTTTCTTCACCAAGACCTAAAAGATTTACTTTCTTATCCAGTTTAATCTTATATGGTCTCTTAACACCCATACCTACAGAGGATGACCATGTGGAATTTCCACGACCCTTTAATTCTGCAACACCCTCATAATATGTTTTAGAATCATTAAATTCATCATTTCCCTGTACCTTTACATAGCCATCTTCATATGCGATATTACTGTCAATACTGGTTCCATCTGCTGTATTTACATATACAACCGGAAGTTCACTAAAATATGTGCTTAATTCCCATGTCAAATCAGAGGTTGTATGCTTGATTTTTACAGTAATAAAGCTTTCTAAATCTGCTTCTGTCGGTGTGTAGCTGTCTGTATTGTTATCAATAACCTTGCCATCTACCGTCCATGTATAATCATAGACTGCACCATCTACTTCTGTTTCCATTACAACCTTTAATGGTGTACCAACCTTAGCATAATTCGCATCAAAGCTTACGCTCTGATTTACAGAACTGATAACTGTAACCTTATAGGACTGACTTCTGCCGCTTGGAGTTGTTGCAATCAACTCTACTGTAGTATCCATACCTATATTATCTGTATTTGCAGTAGCTATGCCATCCGCAATACTTACTGCGGATTCATTACTGCTTGTCCATGTAACAGCTATACCACCGATTTCTGTCGGCAATGTAATTGTTGTCTTAAATGCCTCTGCGCTTTCTTCTTCCGCAAAAGTGAAAGAATAACCAGACAAATATAATAACTCTGCTATAGAAGATTCATAACAGATAGACGGCACAACAAAGCAGCCTTCTTTTGCAGTCCATACATCTGCTGATAATCCATCCGGTAAGCTTCCGTTTGTCAATTTCTTCTTGGATAATTCTGTTGCACCACTGCCGATAGTAAGTGCTTCATATTCCTTATAATAATAGCAGTTTGTCAGGGTTGACAAATAATCTGCATTCAAAGACTCCGCTGAAGCAATTGCATATCCGCTATATCCATCATACTGAACGATTGCAACATTTAAACATCCGCTAATCTCTTTACATGCACTCTTTGCTACACGACCGATGATACCACCTGCATAGGTCAAATCGGTTCTAGTTCCACTAGATGTAATCATCGCACCATTATAACAGTTAGTGATAGAGATATGATTGTTTAATACAGTTGTATCAGAGGTACGGCATTCACCAATTAATCCTCCTACACCAACGGTATCACACAAGCTAGACATATTTGCCACAATATCTCCATCTAAAACTACTACCTGATCAATCATGGAATATCCATTTACATCACCTGCTAATGTACCGATAGAAGAAAATCCATCTGAAAAATCCGTTGTAATGTCTACATCCGTAAATATCAGATTTTTTACAACTGCATAATCCTGTGCACTGCTTCCGGCAATTACACTAAAGAAACCAACCTGTGCATATTTGTTTGCCTGATTTACAGAACCACTCAAATCAATGGTCATTCCGGAAATCACATGTCCCTGACCGTCAAAAGTGCCCGAGAACACATTTGCCTCAGCTGCATCCATTGTTCCTTTTGTACCAATGTAGCCGCCAAGCGGTGTCCAATTTTCACCGGATAAATCAATATCTGCCGTCAATACATAATCTCCGGTCATAGGATAAGCCGCATCTGCACCAATTTTCTTTAGTTCTTCTGCTGATGAAATTTCAATTGCTCCATCCACAGCCCCTGTCCCAGCTTCCTCTGCCCAAACCATATTCACACTGGTAGCAACCAGAGATATGGATAACAAAAGTGCCAGACATTGTTTAAAAAACCCTTTTTTTAATAAATTCATTGCACCTTCACCCTTTCCTTTTTTATTCTTTTATAGTACCATAGCCTAGCTTTTTTCACAAGATTTTCCAATATTATTGCATCAAAACTTCTGTTCCTTCCACTCAATCAAATAGGGACTTTGTTCCATATTCTTTTGCAAGGAAAGCGCCAAGACAAAATCCTGCCAAAAACAGAAACAGGAAGTACTGCTCTTTTCCTGCAATTTTTTACCAATCATTAATTCTCCACATTTTTTAAATTGATTTATATCAAAAACAATGGTATTCACAGGATTTCTCAAACCTTCTCCTGTCATTTTCACAAAGCTTTCTTTTAATGTCCATAACTGAATAAATCGTTTCACCTCTTCTTTCCCTAAATATGCCCTTTTATCCGGTTCTGACACATTCCTATCAATAACATAAGAAAACTCTTCTAAAGAACAGCATTTTTGTACTGTCCCATATTTAATCTGCCGCATACCTTCCACATCAACACCAACAGAAACCTTAGAAACTGCAACAGCAACCATATCCGGACAATGACTGATATTAAAATAATACTCTTTCCCATCATCATAATATGGCTTTCCTAAGGGTGTTCTCTTTATCTTTTTCTCATCAAATTCTATACCGAAAAATTCTATAAACCCCTGTTTTAATAATTTCATTGCCAGTTTCTTTTGTGAAGCATGAAGATTATTCTCCATCTCATCACGGTATAATTTTGAATAATACACCCTGCAAACTGTTTCTTTTATCAAATATTTCTCTCCTTTTATATAAATTTTTCAAAAAAATATTGAAATTTTTAACTAGAATATATATAATAACATAGTGCTTTAAATGCCGATATGGCTCAGTTGGTAGAGCAACGCATTCGTAATGCGTAGGTCGTCGGTTCGAGTCCGACTATCGGCTTTTTACTATTTTGTCAAAAAACCTTCCGGAATATTTTCCGGAAGGTTTTTTATTATCCTTTACTCATCTCTCAACTGGAATCTGTCCACTAATTCATGCATAGACATTGCCTGTGCAGACAACTCCTGACTGGTTGCTGAAGCTTCCTCCGCAGCCGCTGAATTGGACTGAACAACTTCGGAGATTCTTTCAATACCTGCATCTGCCTGTTCTACCGCATATGCCTGCTGAACTGTATCTTCACTTAACTGTTTAGAAGATTCTGCAATTTTTTGTACTGCTTCTACCACACCATCTAATACTGCTGATGTACGATGTGCAACTTTATTTCCTTCTTCAATTTCATGCAATGTATCACCAACTAATGCTCTGGTATCTACTGCTGATTTTGCACTTTGATCTGCCAAATTTCGAATCTGATCTGCTACTACTGCAAATCCTGCACCAGCAGCACCGGCTCTTGCCGCTTCAATAGATGCATTTAAGGAAAGTAAGTTTGTCTGACTTGCTATATTTTCAATTTCAGATATAATGTTTTCAATTTTCTTGGAGGTTTCACTGATAGAATTCATGGAAGCAACCATATTGCCCATTTCTTCCCGGCTAAGCTGTGCATCCTCTGCACATTTCATTGCCTGCTGATATGCATCATCCATACTGCTGACTGTACCCTTTAAGCCTTCGGAAAGAGTATTCATCGTTGCTAACATTTCCTGTACGGAAGCTGCCTGATCTGTTGCACCTTCTGCTAAATCCTGTGCTGCTTCTGCTAAGTTTGTCGCTCCGAGATTTACATGCTTTGCGGTTTCATTTACTTCTGTCAATGCACCACTCATGTTTCGGTTCATTGCACGAATAGCTAATAATAATTGTCTGAAATCACCAATATAAGCTTCTTCACACTCTGTCTGAATGCGGAAATTACCGTCTCCCATTTCCTTACAAAGTCTTTCCATATCAAAAATAATGGTATTTAATCTTTCAACCATATCATGGGATACATTCATCAAACCTGCAATCTCATCCTCTGAATCTGACTGTGGAAACTCTGATTTCAAATCTCCGTCTGCAAATGATTTAAAACGATTTTCCAACTCTTTCAATGGTTTGGAAATTCCTTTTGCAACTACAACACTGATTCTGGTGGAAATTGAAACGCATGCTACAATCAAAAGAATCATGATGATAATTGAAGCATATTCAAGCACTGTAAGCACAGTTTCCATTTCCTGTTCTTTTTGCACATTTACATTCATCAGATTAATAAGTGCTGCATCTACTGCATCATACAGCGGAGTCATTTCACTAATTGCCATTTCCTGTGCCTGACGGCAAAGCTCCTGATCGGTAGTCGCACCAATTTCAATTACTTCTGCTTCTTTTGCAAAATAAGCTTCTAAGGCACTTTCTACCTGTGCTAAAGCAGCATGTCCTTCTTCTGTAATTATTGTAGGTCTGATTTCTTCGATCAAGTCATAAACACCCGCTTTATGCTCTGTATGCTGTTTTACCATCCGATCAATCTGTTCCTGATCCTCATAACCGATAATACCACGCATCGCCGAACGACATTCTGCATGTTCATTCATCAATAAAGCAATATCCCCCTGTGGAAGCGCATAGTTATTTAACGCAGTTTTAAAATTCGCTGTAATAACCAAAAGTGCTATCATCGCAATTACTAATGCTATTCCAGATATGGAAATAATAATTGCAAAGGACTTTTTCAATCGCTCCTTTATACGCATCCCCTTAAAGTTTAAAATACTTCTTTTCTTCTTAGTGTCCTTTCCCATATCCTCGTCCTCCTTCTTTGCTTATTTCGATATCCTACGCATATCTATTGTATCGAGTCTTGGTGAGAACTCACTCTATATATCAATTTTACTCTTTTGAGCAAAAATTTTCAATATAATTTGTCGTTTTTTCTGAAAATTACCAAAAAATAATTTATATTATATAGTATTTTCATTGATTTTTATAAAGATATTTTACTATATAAAAGAATTCCGACAGAAGCATTTTCTTCTATCGGAATTCTTTTTACTTATTATTTTGTTTTTACTCGTTTTACTACGCTATAAGCTCCGTAAACCTTATTTCCCGCAGAATCTAACTTATAAGCTCTGACTTTTACATAATAAGTTTTCTTTGCTTTTAACTTTTTAATTTTCTTTGAAGTAGATGTAATATAAACCTTTTTATTACCTTTTTTGAATTTTTTGTTGGTAGAGTAAGTGACTTCATATCCTGCTGCACCAGATACTTTTTTCTTCAATTTAACTGTAAACGCTTTCTTTGCTGCTTTTACAGACTGTAATGTCACTTTCTTTGGTTTAGAAACCTTTTTCCACTTCGCAGTTACTATAATATCACCTGACATCGCAGCAGATATTTCTGTCACCTTACTATTAGCAATAAACCATCCTTCAAATGTGTAGCCTTTTCTGCTTGGATTCAATAATTTTACTACTGAACCTGCTGTATAAGATGTCGGATTGGATACATGATTCTTACCTTTTGCAAGGTCATATGTGATTTTATATGTAACCGTTTCTACTTTATCATTTTTGTTTTCTTCCTGTGGTTTATCTTCCTTGGAAGCTAAAATTGTAAAATACTTAGTAATAGAACCTGTGTAATTACCAATTCCTTCTATTACAATATACGCCTCAGTACCAGGGTCTACATTGTTATAACCATATACTTCATAATCTACACCTTCTGTTAAAGTAACATTTGTGTCTTTTCTGGTAACAACAATATGTGGAATAACTGCATTTCCACTGTAAACGACATCCGCAATATCACTTACAGTAACAGTGGTTAAAATATTACACTTTTCAACAAAAAGAGAAATCTTTTGTTTTTCACCGCTTGCTACATCTTCTACGGTAAGAATTGCACTTTCAGCCTTTAATGGTTTTACTGTAACAGTATTATTTACAGCAGTAATCTGATAAGCAGATTCATTATCACAACTAACATTTACTAATCTGTCTGTTTTTTCTTCACCATTTACTTTTACGGTGTAGGTAAATATAAAGTCTTCGCTTCCATACATCATTTCTTTTTCTGCATATTCATAGCTCAACTCTATTTCTACCACTTCGACAGCAGCTTTTGAACCTGCATCCTCTAACGCGCTCTCGACTAATTCCTGATTTGCCACACTACAGGTTACTACAAGATTGTCAGAGGTATCTGCAAATGCATCGTCTGCAATTGTTGTCACAGAATCTGGAATGTTCACACTGACAAGATTTTCACATCCCTTAAATGTACCTGCTTCTATACTTGTCACTGAATCCGGAATTTTTACACTGACAAGCTCTGTACAATTTTCAAATGCACCGCTTTCGATTTCTGTAATCGTAGATGGCAGTACCACATCAGATACACCACTAACATTTGAAAATGCTCCTGAAGCAATTCCCGTTACCTCTGCTCCATCAAACTCAATGCCTAATTCTTGCTCTAAATCACTTAAATCTGTAATTTCTCCCGGCAATTCTAAACTAACACCGCTTGCAGCACCTTTTCTCAAATTGAAAACAGAAGCTGTCTGCACATCTGCTAAATCTTTAATCTGTACTTTCAAACGATTGTCTTCGTCTAAAGATAAAATTTTATAGCTTACTGTTTTGCCGAGTAACTGTCTGCTGAAAATACCTGTTCCCCACTTCGCAAAAAGCTGTAATACGCTCTGGCTTGGTACTGTTGAACGGGATGTGAATCGCTGTCCAGAACCATTACCAGATTCATTCTGCTCTTTGTACCATCCAAAGAAGAACTGATCTTTTGCCTCTTCGGTATAGCTGCTTAATACAGGAAGACTTGTTTCACCAACCTCATTATAACGAACCTCTTCCTCACGGGTTGCATAGAAACTGTCTTCTAGTGTCTTATTATTCACAAAATCCAATCGGGTTAAATCGTCTAATTCCGCATCATTAAGAATCTTTGCGCTTACTGCAATATTCTCTTTCACATTATTTACGGTATAAATATCATTATTATCCGGTTTTACCAGCTTATTATTTACTTTTACAATCAATGGATTTGCTGCATCTTCTGCTCCTGTAACCTTAAACTGGTATTCACCGCCATAAGCAACACCCTCGTTAATATTCTCAGGTTTGATACTTTCGATAGATGCACCATTTTCTGTAAACAGTGATACACGACAATTTGTATACGGGAAAGTATATGTAAACTGTATACTTCCGTCTGTACGCAGGCTCTTCTTTGCTATCTTTTTATCATTTAATACAATCTCTGTATTACGGTTAAATTTGTAGCCTATGGATGGCTTCAGGGTTATTTTTGCCATATGTGCTGTTGCATAATCAGCACAATAATCATCATCCTCGTCACCATACCATGAAATAGATACTGTGTAATTTGGCTCATCCTCTAACCGACTTGGATAAGAGAATTCTTCATTTACAACAGGAGCATTTAAGCTAAGACTAACATTTTCAAGAAGTGTCAGTTCTCTTCCATCTGTTAAGCTGCAGGTAAATGTTCCATATTCTCCTCCACTTAACATTTTCGCTATATAATAATAGCTTTTTCCTGCTGTAAGATTGTATGAAAGATAAAAATCTACTCCCATTGACCCATCATCGTTATAAGCACATTCATTTCCAAATTCATCATATAAATAAGCGCAGGTATCATATTCACCTGTACTAAAGAAACTATAAATAGCAGTCTCTTCCGGAACAAATTTGTAGATTGCATATTCTGATGTTTCATTAATGGTCACTTCTTTGGATTCTCCTGCTTTTATTTCAGATGCAGATTCTGCCATTTCTGCCGGAGTCTTTATATTTATATCATAAGTACAGGTCAATCCTATAAAGCGTATTCTTACATAGCTTCCATAATGAGAAGCATATAGATAACCCAATTCTTCTGATACCTGATATCTTCTGCAATGCTCATGAATTGCAATGGTTTCTTTTGCTCCTGAAGTTGTAGTCAGTTCAAGCTCCAATCCATAAAGATCTGCTGTTTCCTCAAAAAGATAGTAGCTTGTCTTTTCCGGCAATTTCTTTACAGCTATAGAGGTATATGGTTTTTCTTTTACAGTTATAGGAATTTCAACTTTCTGACCAATATATGTAATAACAATCGCGTTATTGCCAGCTACCGGAATATTCATATCATAATATTCATCATAAACCGTTTCTTTCCAGCTCTTAGAAATATAATAGTCCTCTAAGCGGCTTGGTCCCCAGTAATCTTCCCATTCCATATACTTTATATTTCCGTCTGTAAAAGTAACTTTGATACGAAGACCATCTAAAAACTCATTTATAGAAAATTCGTCGTCAACCTGCCACTGATTAATACTTGTATTCGTTGGCATCTGTTCTATTTCTAATTTTTCTAATGGATTTGTATGATCAAAAGTAATTGGTATCTCCTGTTCAAAATAAGTGCTGCCCTCATCATCCACTAACGCATATATCATTGCGTTATCTACTGTAGTATCAAGACAATTTTCATTATCCAGATATTTGTACTTTGCATAACACTTTAATCCAAAGAAATTTATATATAGCCCATTATTATAAGTATCTGTATAATCTGTAAATGTACTCTGTATTTCTCTTCCGTCTTTAAATGTAAGCTTGTACTCACAGTTTTTCAAATAAACTGTATCATAATCAAATACATGCTCGTATGTTCTGAATACAGTTGACGGTACTTGAGTAATTTCAAACTCTTCTACATCTGCTAATGAAAATACAGGTCCATGTGGATAATACTCTGTTCCAAAACAGATAATGAATTTTCCAACAGAATAGTTACTCATATGTCCAGCAACAAAATAGTAGGTTTTTCCAGCCTCTAAATTTGCTTCTATACGGAAATTACAATCATATCCTCCATAGGTATTTGTTTGCAGTATATTCTCTTCTGCATCATATAAACTTCCGATAGTTTCTGCACTTCCTACACTATAGAAGTAATAGATTCCTGTAGTTTCCGGTACAAATTTATATACACATTTTTGTCCATTCGCTTCTATATTAGCAACCAAAATATCTCCATCTGAAAGTTCAGATTCAACAACTTCATCTAATCCCACATTCTCTATAGCCAAATCACAAGTTTTATCCATAAAACTTACTGTAATTTTTTCATCAGATAATATTGCGGAAATAGCTTTATTCTCAATATACCAATTTTCATTGGAATATGTCATGAATGACAGATGTTCATCAAATATCACTTCATCTGTACTATTATCTGTAAATGTGATTTTAAACTTTGCACCATACAAATCAATCTTATTGTCTAACTTTGAATATTTTGTTTTTTCCGGCTGCTCTATTACCTCAATAGATTTTACCGGATTTTCTAATATAGTTATTGGGACTTCCATTTTTTTGCCCAGTGCTGTCATAGTAACACTGTTTTCGCCAATAGTAGGTAATGAATAACCATTCACTATTTCCCACTTTGTCCATCCAAGACTAAACCAATACTTCGTTCCTTCGTATGTGACATATACTCCATTATCTTCCTTAGTTATTGTCCTAGAAAAACTATCTCCGGATGTAAAAGTTACTGTATAGCTCATACCAACATAATTATCCGGATAATATGAATTTAAAGTTCTAATCATATATGGATTGTCAGGATATTTTGTAATTTCAATAGAGGAAACGGGGGATTCATTTATAACATAGTCATAAGAAACCTCTTTTCCTTTATATTTCAAAGTTACCGGATATGTTCCAGGGGTATTCCAATCCACATTCATGTTATAGGTCAGACCCATATCTATTAATTCTTGCCATGTTCCTGTGATTGTCTCATCCTCTGTGTATCCTGAGCCATATTTTGCTTCTATTCCGTTTAGATCGGTTACAGAAACTACTATTCCATAAAAACTTATTCCCATTTCGCCTGCAAAACCATTGCAATCATCAGGTGTTTTTATAATTGAAAGTTCTTTAATTAATTCTGATTTTATTTCAATATTAAAATACGCTTCTGCTCCTGCAAACTGTACTTTTACCGGATATATTCCTACTTCATTCCAATTTACATCTGTACTACTTATCATCCAGCTATTTGCACCATAGATATTCGAATTACTAAGAATTGGATATATCTCCTGATAATTCCATCCAATGTCCTTGTATTCTACACCATCTAGTGTGAAACTAACTTTCATTCCTACTGTAGATAATGCCTGTGCATTATCTGATACAGCATAAATTGTATTGCTCGGCAATGTGCTAATTGTAAAATTCTCTACAGCAGAATCAATAACTTCAATTTCAAAGGTTGCCTTATGACCAAAAAAGACGGTTGTAACTGTATGTTTACCCACTTCTAAATAGCTAATACTATTATGCCCACCAGTATAACTTGTCCATAATCTTGAACCACTAGCTCCATTATAATTATCTTTTCCTGCGACAAAGTCATCATAGGAAAAATCCTGTGTATTTCCATCTTTTTTAGTTGCTCGTATGACCATTCCAGATAAATTCAGTCCGGAAACAGAAGAAGAACCTTCTATATATTTTGTATATTTTGGTAATTCAACAATTTCGACAGATGTAAATGGATTCTCTTCAATAGTAACCGGAATGTCCAAAGAATTTCCTGCATAAGAAACGCGAAGAATATTTTCTCCGTATTCCCCACCAGCTTCTATAAAATCATCTACATAACTATATAAATATGTTTCTCCAGATTCATTTTCTAATACCAACCCCATATTTACATAACCAGAAGAGATGGCATATCTATTGGTATAAATCACATCTTCTTTTGTTTCATCTGTAGGATGTAAAGTCATTTTACTAAAATTATCAATATAGTCTCCGCCTGTATAATAAGTAGCATCTTCCATTTTATAACGACATCCTGCATAAAATGTTGTTCTTGGAAGTTCTACCTCCATACTCTTATACAATTTATCCTTAATTTCAATTGTAAAAGTTGTTTCCATTCCACGATAAAACACTTTTACCTCTGTATTGCCCGGATTATTTCCTGCATTTAAATACGAATCAATATATGTTGTAAGATCCGTATATGGCTCCTCAATAGGTAATCCGTAAGACAATTCACTTGTATCATCCGGCGAAATGGTTAATGGTTCTCTTCCATCTTTAAAATTCACTTGTACTACAATATTGTTTGTAAGAGATTCATTCAGATATCCCTGATAACTGGTTTTGTCAACAGATATCACTTCAATAGAAGAAATGGCATTTCTTTCTACAGTAATCGGAAACTCAAGCGTATAGGGCTTATGTCCTCCATAGTTTTTATAGTCATAAATATTCGCCTTTACTGTATATACACCGTCTTCTAATTCATACACTGGCTTTGTTCCACCGCCTATGCTCTGCCAGTTCAAATACTGTGACATTAGATATTCAGACGAAAAATGGTTTATTATTGAAAATGCATCAATATAACCATCTTCTGATACGGCTGTAATTGTATCCGGAGACATTTCATCTGTATAGTTAATTCGCAAAGTGAGTCCATCATAATTTACATCTTCATATGAACTTCTGGTAGGATTTGTCTCTACTGTTATACTTTCAATTTCACCATGGTACATGGTTAATGCATAAGAACCTTCCTCATAAGTATACACCTTAAATGTATATGTAAATCCTTGCTCTAAATACAATACTTTATCTATGGATTTTTGTCCACCAAGAGTTCCAGCATAGTTGTTATCATCTTTAGACCATGATAAATGGCTGTCTGCATCTGCCTGATACACCAAATGATAATAACCGGTTGTTTCTGGTGCAAAATAAATGGATTGTGTTTCATATCTTGAAATTGTTCTTTCTAATGTAGTATTAATATCCAAAACATTAAATGTATCTACTACACTTGCAGTTGCTGGAACATCTGCAAGTTTTGCAGATGCAGCTTCATTCTTTTCAGCAGATTCTTCTGCTGATTCTTCCAGTTCAGCAACAGCTTCTGTTTCCTCTGCAGATGCTTCCTCTGCTTCTATATTTGCTTCCTCTTCGGATTCCACCTCTGTTTCAACACTTGTTTCCTCTTCGGATTCTACCTCTGTTTCAACACTTGCTTCCTCTTTAGGACTTACTTCTGTTTCCATCTCTGCTTCTGTCGATGGAATTTCTTCTGTCATTGTTTCTGTTTCAGTTGTAGTGACCTCCTCTACAACAGCTTCTTGTACCATATCTTCAGGCATATTCTCTATCGGCATAGCATATAGATTCTGTGGCAATGCCGTAACTAACATGCCTAAAGATAATAGTAAAGCAAGAATTCTCTTTTTCATCTTTAGATACTCTCCTTCCTTTTTTTCACTTATACAAATGTATACTGCATAAATTTAACATTTTTTTAATAACTTTGCAATTCTTGTTCATTTATCCAAAATTTCATTTCCAATTCTGACTTTGTGTTTCTATTATATTTCCTGTTGTCAAAGCCTCTTCCATTGAAAAATCCAAATATGCATCCTGCAAGCCATCCCGCAATGAATAAAAGTCCTCTCCCGTCTCCACATATTTTTTCATGCGCATCATCATATCTGTAACAGCAATTTCATCATCATTGATGCGCATTCCTGAGAATGGATTTTCATAAATTCGTTCCCCTCTAAAACTAATATACATATGACTCCAACCATCAATATTATAAACACCGTCATCCTCACGATGCATTGCTTCAGTCACCGGACGATTATATTTATCCAAATAGCATACAGACATATTCTGAATTTCTCCACGAAGCCCTTGTATATTCCATGAGCGGCTTCTGATTGGAGAAAAATACTGTTCATGGTCAAAATCGAAAAACGCAGTTTTTCCATTTTCAAAAACCAACTCTACTCTATCCCGATTTGGATGAACTATTTCTCCTGTTTCATGCCAACCGGCACGATCTCTTGTCTTTGTCACAGGGAAGGAAAATCTGCTGCCTCGAATGGTACAATTTTCGCAATCTAACCCTAACCATTTACGGAATATGCTGATAGCATGATAACCATGAATTGCAGACATATTCACATTTAACACATCTCCAAGTGTGCCGTTGTCAATAATCTTTTGTACAGCACTATAATAAGGCTGCATAAAATACTGCTCTGCTACCTGTACTTTTCCATTATAACGAAGCTTTTCCTGCCAAAGCTCATTTAATTCTTCTACATTTCTTCCCGGTGGTGTTTCACAAAGTACAGGAATTTGAGCCTTCATAAAACGGATGATATATTCTTTCATCACAGGTCTCGGTACGCAAAGAATCGTAAAATCTGGTTTTAAAGCTATGGCTTCTTCAAAACTGTCTGTTGCAAATACACCAGTTTCTTTTGCCACTTCCTCTGCCCGCTGCTTTGTATGCATGAGAACACCAACAATTTCCATGTGTTCTTTTAAATTTCTGATTGCTCTGAAATATATCTGCGAACGCCATCCGCAGCCGACTATCAGTATTTTTGTTTTCATGATAAAAATCTCCTTTTTATTATTAATAAAAAGCTTAACAGGATTTTACTCCTGCTAAACTTTTTATTTAAATCATCATATTACTTTAAAATTTTAATCTGTCCTATAACAGGAACTGGTGTTTCTTCTTCTTTGGTTGCAGCTACGATACCTAAAATCCAGAGAATTAAAATTAAAATCGAAATAACAAAAGATATCAATTCCCCCAAAATTGGAATAAATCCAAGTATTCTGCCTAAAATAAATGAATTAATCAATCCTGCCAATTCAATAACCAATGACTGATTCAAGTGGAATTTAGCCGCCTCTTTGTCTCCTGCAAGATAGGCAATCACCCAGCCAATAATTGTGATGTAGGACACAATGCCTGTAACTTTCTTATCCATATCTTCTCCTCCTATGTATACATGTATAAATAGTATAGGAGTGACCTCTTATTCTACACAAAAAGCCACTCCTAATTACCCTTAATCTCTTTTAAAAACCACTAAATACGGCTGTTCACTAGCATTTACCAGCTTTGTGAGCTTCTTCAACAGAAACTTCAATGTGGTTACAACACTTGTCATATGGTATTTAATCCAAAATACCTATTTCTTAATTTTAACGGTACTAGCTTGCCCTTTTCCTTTTAACAGTTTCTTATAGCTTTTTAATTTATTCTTTGGAACTTTAATAGCTGCTTTTTTATGAATTCCTTTAAAAGCTTTCTTTCCAACAGTTTTTAATTTTTTGCTCTTAATAATAATTTTCTTTAAATTCTTACATCCGGAAAAAGCACTATTACCGATTGACATAATATTTTCGCTAATTGTTATATTAGTCACTTTTTTATTATTCTTGAATGCATTCTTGGCAATTGATGTAACTTTAAAGTTTTCTCCAGCATATGTTACTGTTTTTGGAATGGTTATTTTCTTTGTATTACCACCCTCGACACCACAAAATGCTACTGCATTGTTTCCAAGTGCTTTGTACTTGTATCCACCGTAAGTAAACACATCTCCTTTATTTACACTAATTGCATCACTGATTACTGGAATCACTTTTCCAACTTCTACAATATCCTGACACTTTTCACATACGATGTCCCCTGTATAACCTGCTGTTGTATTTGTTGCTTCTTTTTTATCTTTTATATATGTAATTGGATGCTCACACAAATAATTGGTTATATTGAGTCCGTAATGATTTGTATAACTATTACCAAATGCATCTTTAGAGGTAAACTCAAAACCAAACATAAACTTCTCATCAAATGTAAAATATTCTTTCAATTTATCTGTAAAGGTAATCGTTACACAGGCTTTATCCTCAGACAAAGTCAAGGTTGCAAAATTTTTTGCGTCACCATCTAACACAAAATTATCAAAAGTCCATCCATTTTGTGCCATAAAATAAAATCTTTTGGTTTTATTTTTTAACACATATTCATTAGGTATCCAGTTCTCTTTGCTAATTTTATCTTCCTTATAAAAACCCAAATTTTGATGTTCAATGTCAGACAAAACATCTACTGTATACATTTTTCCATTACTATCTGTATATACAAGCTGACCTCTTCCCCAACCAACAGTGGTAAGAGTAAACATATCCGGATTATTAGAATCTCCGGCAGAAGAAATTGTAAAGACATCTTTATTATTGGATTCTAACTTATCCAATGGTATCGTATAGGTTTCTCCACCCTGTCCGTCATTAAACACAATCCACATATCAGAAGTATATCCGGGAGCCATAGATATACAATTAAAATAGTTGATATTTCCCATTCCATCCGGTGCTGCAAATTCGATATGAGGTTTCTTACTTGTAAGAGAAATACCAAGATGATCATTCATCTGACCACCAATATTTGGATTCGTCGCCAAATAATGCACTTGATAGTTCCAAGTATTAACTGTCGGATTGCCTGTAATCTTAATTGTAGCAACTGTCTTACTTGCATCTAAAGTAAGATCTGCAATAGCATCAAATTCACTATTCAAATAAATATTGTCAAATTTCCATCCATCTCTGGCAATAAAATAAATAGTATCCTTCGTATCCGTCACTTCAAACTCTTTAATATAAGAAGTTTGAGATGGAATGCTGCTGTTATAGTAACCAAGTATTGGCAAAGTAACTGTTACCGGT
>JAGALK010000081.1 GCA_017625255.1 Lachnospiraceae bacterium | reverse complement strand
CCTACAGCTTGAAATATAAGAGTTGGTGTAAAGGTCAACGCCTGCCGAAACAAGCATCTGTTCCGCGATCTGCTTGTAGTATTCGGGATTATAGGGTACTGTATACAAAGGATGCCATAGAGCCAAGCGCTACTAAGGTATCCATATTGGGTGCACCATGAAATAAGCTATTAAAACCACTGACAAAAAATTTCTGATTTATAACCATCACAATTACGGTTAACAGTAATTGCAAAAGTCCGACTGCCACATGGTTGCCATCAAAAAAAGACGGTAATGGCCAGTTCCACATCATATGTCCCATGGAAACATACATCAGCACCAATAAAAACCCTACCGATGTCAACAGCCTTTGTTTTAACACCGGCGTCTCTTTATCCTTTAGCATTTCTTCTGCATCTAAAGCTTTTGCTGATGATGTACTGCCTTCGTTTTTCCCTTTTAACGATGCGCCGTATCCCGCATCTTCCACAGCTTTTATGATATCGCCTGCAGAGGCTGTTCCTTCTACTCCCATGGAATTCGTCAAAAGACTTACCGAGCAACCGGTTACACCCGGCACTTTTGCCACTGCTTTTTCCACTCTTGCACTACAGGCAGCACAACTCATACCTGTTACTGTATATTGCTCCATATTTACCTCCATTCATGTATGTAGTATTAAAATAATTTATTTCATCAGCTTTTGTAAAGTAGCAAGAAGCTCGTCCACCGTTTCTTCTTTTCCTTCTTTTATATCTTTAGTAACACAGGTCTTAATATGATTTTCCAGAAGTACTCTGTTAAAACTGTTCAACGCTGCATTTACCGCTGCTACCTGCATCAATATATCTGTACAATAGGCATCCTTTTCTACCATTCCTTTGATACCTCTTACCTGTCCTTCTATGCGGCTTAGGCGATTTATCAAGTCTTTATACTCCTTTTGGGAGCGTTCCTTTGTCTTATGACAACAGCATTCCTTTTCTTCACTCATGCCATACACCTCACTGATTCTATCCTTTTCATAACTGCTTTGTAGCTTCTCAGTTACAATACAAAAATTTACTTGAGCAGCAAGTTTATGAATTTCTGCACTTATTATATACCCCCATAGGGTATATGACAAGAGGTAATCTTTTCCATAATAAAGAGAAATTTTTTCAAAATAAAATTTTTTCCCTCTTTACCTTACAAAATGAATGTGTTATCATATTGCACATAAAGACGAAGAAAAGGAATAGTACCCATTTTATTGGATTTCAGAGAGTCACCGGTTGCTGTGAGGTGATAGAAGATATTTGGAGAACTCGCCTTGGAGTTGCTGCTTGAAATCTTTTCTAAGAGAGTAGATGCAGACGGATACCCGCCGTTATTAGGGGGAGGTATAAGGATTTTCCCGTACCTGTTGAGTGCATGATTTTTCATGAATTAGAGTGGTACCGCGTAAGCATGTCTTGCGTCTCTAAATAACAGCTAGAGGCGCAGGGCTTTTTTATTTTATGCGATTAATGCATTAAATACCTTCGCGCCAATATAGTAGATAGAAGAAAGTGAGGATTTATAACATGCAGGGATTTGAAAAGTATAAGAAAATGTATTTTATGCCACCCGTTGACTGCTTTGACTGGGTCAAAAAAGATGCCATCGACAAAGCACCCATCTGGTGTAGTGTAGACTTAAGAGATGGTAATCAGGCGTTGATTGAGCCTATGAGCTTAGAAGAAAAAGTGAAATTTTATCAGATGCTTGTAGATATCGGATTCAAACATATAGAAGTAGGTTTTCCTGCTGCATCTGAAACAGAATATCAGTTTTTGCGCACAATCATTGAGCGCAATATGATTCCTAAGGATGTTACTGTACAGGTACTGACACAGGCAAGAGAACATATTATCAAACGAACCTTTGAAGCCATCGATGGTGCACCAAATGTCATTGTACATGTATACAATTCCACATCTGTTGCACAGCGTGAACAGGTATTCAAAAAATCCAAAGAAGAAATCAAAAAAATCGCTGTGGAAGGTGCTAAATTAGTCTATGATTTGGCAAAAAATGAAAAAGGCAATATTTCCTTTGAATATTCACCGGAAAGCTTTACAGGAACAGAAATGGACTATGCTTTAGAGGTTTGTAATGCTGTATTAGATGTATGGCAGCCAACACCAGACCGCAAGGCTATCATCAATCTCCCATCTACTGTTCAGCATTCTATGCCGCATGTATTTGCAAGTCAGGTAGAATATTTTGATAAGAATTTAAAATACAGAGAAAATGTATTAATTTCTCTTCATCCACACAATGACCGTGGAACCGGTATCAGTGATGCTGAGCTTGGACTTCTTGCCGGTGCTGACCGTATTGAAGGAACCTTATTCGGAAACGGTGAACGCACAGGTAATGTGGATATTGTAACCTTGGGTATGAATATGTATTCTCATGGTGTAGATCCAAAATTAGACTTCCACAATATGAAAGATATTCGTGCAACCTACGAAGAACTGACCAACATGGAAGTATCCATGCGTCAGCCTTACGCCGGTGATTTGGTATTTACCGCTTTCTCCGGTTCTCATCAGGATGCAATTTCCAAAGGCATGACCTGTCATACAGAAGGAAAAGACCCATATTGGACAGTACCTTACCTGCCAATCGATCCAAAGGATTTAGGTCGTACATATGATTCTGATGTTATCCGAATCAACAGCCAATCCGGAAAAGGCGGCGTAAGCTATGTATTAAAACAGGCATATGGTATTTCTCTTCCGGATCGCATGAAGGAAGAATTTGGTTATCTGGTAAAAGATGTTTCTGATAAGGGACATAGTGAATTATCTCCTGAACAGATTTATGATGTATTAAAAACCACTTATCGCGATATCGACTGTGCCTTCTCCATTCCTGAATGCCACTTTAAACAGAATAATGGTATTGAGGCAAGTGTTACTATTGCATATAAAGGAGATACAACAACCATTGAATCTAACGGTAATGGTCGTTTAGATGCGGTAAGCAAGGCTATTAAAAAGCATTTTGGTATTACATATGAATTAACCGAATATACCGAGCATGCTCTTTCTCGTGGTTCTTCTTCTAAAGCAATGGCTTATGTGGGAATTACCTCTCATGAAAAATTAGTATGGGGTATTGGTATGGATGAGGATATTATTAAGGCATCTATCAATGCACTGACTGCGGCTGTGAATCGGGCGAAGTTGGTTTAAATTCCGGTTTAATGATTAAATGATATCCCGGAATGTCGTTGTGAAACGGACGACATAACATATTTTATTTTGTGGTGGGCATATAGGGTAGGTATAGGTGTTGGCAGATTCCGTTGTACGGGTGTAAGATTTGCTAAATATTCTTATAAATGATATTGGTGACGGACGCGTCGGCTCAAACCGCCCTACATGGCGGTTTCGCCTAAAATTGCCATCCGTGGCAACTTTTCGCTGATAAAATCAAGAATATTAAGCAAATCTAACACCCTCCCAAAGTCATCTGCCAACACCTATACCTATCCTATATGCAATCTACATTATGGG
>JAGALK010000007.1 GCA_017625255.1 Lachnospiraceae bacterium | reverse complement strand
GGGGATATAGTGTTTCTTAGTGTTTTTTTGTAAAACAGCAATTCGCGGACATGGATGTCCGCGAAAACGGAGACCGCCCGGATGGCGGTTTCGGAGTGTTTGCGTACATTGTCATAATATATATAAAAACACTTAGAAACCCTTATCCCCGGACATTTAGCACTTGTATAGCACCTAGAACTCCCATGCTCCAAGCTGTGCAGGACGGAAACTTATCATTCACACAGAGTACATCTGTCGTCCGTTTCACGACGACATTCTGGGATATTATTTAATCGCTAAATTGGGATTTTTTATGGAAATTTGATATGGCATTTAATATACTGTAAATAGTTACTAAAGTAGGCGGAGATAGATTTTATGAAATTACAAAATATTAAGAGACAAATTGCAATGGGACTTTGTATTTGTATGGCAATAACTGGAATCACGGTGTCTGATGCTATAGATGTTCGGGCAACAGAAAGTACAGAACAAATCCGCTATGTAGAAAATTTAAATCGTGGAGCTATTGCCATGAAAATAGAAAAAGGTGTGTATCTAAGCTGGCGGTATTTAGGAACAGATAGTGCAGATACTGTATTTGACATTTATCGCGGGGATACAAAGATTGCAGAAGAAGTAGCGGATGCTACCTGTTATACGGATACAGCAGGAACTATAAATTCTGTGTATGAGATACATACTATTGTGGATGGTATAACAACAGAGATAACGAAAGATATTACAGTTGAGGCAGATTACTTTTTTGATATTCCATTAGACAAGCCTGCAGATGGAGTCACACCAAGCGGACAGACATATACCTATGCATCGAATGATGCTAGTGTAGGAGATTTAGATGGGGATGGAGAATATGAAATTGTTATTAAGTGGCTTCCATCCAATGCAGGGGATAATATGCCTGATGGCTATCGTGGAAATGTCTATTACGATGCCTATGAGATGGACGGAACGCAGTTGTGGCGTATTGACATGGGTGTAAACATCCGAGCCGGAGCTCATTATACGCCGTTTATGCTCTATGATTATGACTGTGATGGTTATGCAGAATTTGTAGTAAAAACCGCAGATGGAACTATAGATGGTCTGGGAAATGCCATCGGTGATGCAGATGCAGACTGGCGTAACATTTCGGGAACGATTATGGATGGCCCGGAATATCTGACGGTTTTTGATGGTTTTACAGGAGAGGCGTTAGATACCATTAACTATGAACCTGCTCGCGGACCGGAAGGTGTTGTGGACGCGGATTACTGGGGAGATGGATTTGGAAACCGCAGTGAACGGTATTTATCGGCTACAGCTTATTTAGATGGTGTACATCCAAGTGTTATTATGGCAAGAGGATATTATCATAATTATGCCCTTGCTGCCTATGATATTGTAGATAAGAAGTTTGTGAAGCGGTGGTATTTTGATACTGCAGCTAAAGGAAATGAGAAGGCTATCGGACAGGGAAATCATAATCTTGCCACGGCGGATGTGGATAGTGACGGCTATGATGAAATTGTATATGGCAGCGCCGTTATTGACCACGATGGAAGTTTATTATATTCTTGGGGAAAAACCGATGAAGATGGAACATTTCATGGATATGGACATGGAGATGCTTTACATGTAGGGGATTTTGATATAGAAAATTCAGGACTTGAGATATGGAGTTGTTTTGAAGGTACAGGTGGAGCTGCATTAAGAGATGGAGATACAGGTGAGGTGTTGCTGCGTGTGGCAGAGGGACCTTGGGATACAGGAAGATGTGCAGCAGGAAACTTTATATCTGATGATATACATTTAGGAGCTGAGTTTGCCTATACAGGTTCAGGTCTTATAGATAGTATGGGAAATTCGATTTTAAATGCCAGTGGAGAAGAAATTGGATGGCCCTTTAAATGGGGGATGAATTCACAGATTTATTGGTGTGGTGGATTGGAACGCCAGAATTTAGACAGAACATTTATCGAATGTTATCAGCATGGCAGACATTTATCTGCTCCGGCGGGGTATAATAATGGAACAAAGGCGAATGCTACATTGACAGCGGATATTTTTGGTGATTGGCGTGAAGAGATGATTTTACCATTGAATGATAGTACAATTCGGGTATTCTCGACGACGATTCCAACCAGCTATAGAATCCCTACCCTTATGCATGATACCCAGTATCGGTGTCAGGTGGCAGCACAAAATGTGGGATATAATCAGCCGCCACATCCTAGCTTTTACTTAGGAACAGGAAGTGAATTGCCACAGCAGCCGGATGTAGAAGTAATAGAAGCACCGGTTGTCAAATCATTACTTGCTTATTGGGATTTTGAGAAAACTATGGATGGAAACATTTTAGATGCATTTGGAAGTGATGCGGTATTGCATTTGCATGGAAATGCAGAGATTTTGGATGTGGATGAAAAAGATGGGAATGTTCTTTCACTAGATGGAACTACTGGTACATATGCTGAACTTCCGACAGGTATGATGGATGGTCTAGAGGAATATACCATTGAGATGGATGTGTGTACAGAAGATACCAGTGGAAATTATTTTACATTTACGATAGGTAAAGATAATCAGAAATATGCATTTTTAAAGACAATGGATACAAAGGTTCGCTATGCAGTGACTACGAATACCTATACTCATGAGCAGGAAGCCGTTGGAACAATAGCCTCTTCTAAGGGAAAATGGATGCATATTACAGTTGTGGTTGAAGATGGTATAATGCGCCTGTATAAGGACAGGGAGTTATTGGCAGAAAATATATCTGTAACAGAAAAAATAGCAGATATGGGGGATAATTTGTCCGCATATCTGGGCAAGTCTTTCTATGGTAATGATAAATATTTCAAGGGTGCGTTTGACAATGTGGCAGTTTATAATTATGCGAAATCTTCTGCAGATATTGCTAGTGTAGAAATGGTGATGGCAGTTTATGAAATATATGGAGAAGGAAGTATTTTTGGTCGGTCAAATCAGACGATTGAAAAGGGAACAACCACCAATTTGGTAACCGCTGTTCCGGCAGATGGATGGAGATTTATCCGTTGGAGTGATGGTGTAGTTTCTCCTTCAAGGCAGGAAGAGCAGCTTATAGAAGATTTTACAGTTACGGCAATCTTTGGAAAAACTTCTGCAAAAGATAAGCAAATGGTAGCATTCTATGATTTTGAAAATATATATGATATCTGTGTAGAGGATACAACGCAAAATGGAAATGTCCTACAGATGCAGGGGAATGCAACTATTGTAACAGACGATATTACAGGAAGCCGTGTGTTGAAGTTAAATGGCAATACAGGTACTTACGCAGAATTTCAACAGGGAATGTTTGATGGGATGGATGAAATGACCATTTTTATGGATGTAAAATCCTATATGACAGGCGGCAATTTCTTTACATTTACAGTGGGTGCAGATACCAATAAATATATGTTTTTAAAGGTGAATAATAAGGATATCCGCAATTCTATTACAAAGGCGGGATATAAAGCAGAGCAAACAGCAGCAGCGACATATACAGACAGTTATGGAGAATGGATACAGGTGACCATTGTGCTGGCAAAAGATAAGATGCAGTTATATGTGGATGGAAAGCTGGCAGCTGAGACAGCAGAAGTGACGACTGCCATGACAGATTTAGGAGAAAATTTGCAGGCGTATCTTGGAAAATCCTTTTTTAGTGGGGATGCCTATTTTAACGGCTGTTTTGACGATTTGAAAATATATAATTATGCTATGTCAAAGGAAGAGGTACAAGAAGAAGTTGTAGTAGAAACAGTTTCTGTAGATTATAAAGTACATAAAAATCATGGAGAGATTCGAGGAGATTTTCGTCAGACCATTAAAAAAGGTTCTAAAACAACAGAAGTAGAAGCTATTCCGGCAGAAGGATATCGATTTGTCCGTTGGAGCGACGGGAATACGAATCCAAAGAGAAATGATGTCTATGTAGATTCCAATAAAGCTTTTACAGCGGTATTTGCAAAGGAAGAAGCCAACGCAGATGGACTGGTAGCATATTATGATTTTGAAAATGTTTTTGGAAGTTTTGTAAATGATGAGAGCTTGAGTGGAAATCTCTTGGATTTGTATGGAGAAGCAGTGGTTATTGAAGAGGCAGAGGCAGGTTCTAAGGTACTTTCATTAAACGGAACAAATAGTACCTATGCTGCGTTACCCACCGGCTTGTTTGATGGAATGGATAGTTTTACAATACAAATGAAGATAAAACCAGTGGATACATCCGGTAATTTCTTCACTTTTACAGTTGGTGCAAATGAACAGAAATATGTGTTTTTAAAAACCACAGATACCCTATGGAGAACCTCTATTACACTAGAATCCTATAGGCAGGAAAAAACTGCTAAGGCGACACTGCCATCTACTACCGGAAAATGGAGAGAAGTAATCGTCGCTGTTACACCGGAAACTATCAGAATGTATAGTGAAGGAAAACAGATAGCAGAGCAGAGTACAGAGGGCATTAAGCTGTCGGATATGGGAGAAAATCTGCAGGCGTATTTCGGACGCTCTTTCTTTAGCGGCGATACTTATTTTAATGGATATTTTGATGATATTAAGTTGTATAATCGAGCTATGACGGCAAAAGAATTAGAGCAGTTAGAAGCAGATAAGAAACAGGAAGCAGAGGACATAGCTGTGGCAAAGACGGTAATGGAATTAATCGCTGCGATTGATGAGGTTACATATAGTGATAATTCTAAGGATAAAATTGAAACAGCAAGAACAGCTTATGTAACATTATCGGATGTTCAAAAGTCCTATGTGACAAATCTCTCTGTTTTAGAAGCGGCTGAAGCGCAGTATGCTAAGCTTAAGGCAGAAAAAGAGGCAGAAGAAAATGAAAAAGGACAGGAAGAGTTAGCTCAGCAGAAAAAAGAAGAAGCCCAAAAAGGAACTATATCGGTAGAATCTGCAACCACAGAAATAGCAGAAACCAACACGGATAAAGTGGATGTGGCTGGTAGCACCTTTGCGAAAATGAAATTGAAAGCAACAGGAAAGAATCGCAGTATTAAGTTGTCTTGGAGTAAGCAGACACAAATAGATGGCTATTTGTTATATGGTGCTGCCTGTGGAGAGACGATGAATGTAATAGCAGATATTCCTGCAGCTGCAAAAATTTATACTGTAAAGGGATTAGGAAAAGGCAAATATTACAAATTTATGCTTGTCACTTATAAGAATATTTATGGTGAAAAACGCGTGATTGATAAATCGGTAACAGTACATGCTGTTACTAAAGGTGGAAAGTATAATAATCCAACCAAAGTGACGGTAAAAAAAGCAAAGGTGATGCTAAAAAAAGGAAAGAAAATAAAACTTGCTTCTGCCTTAAAAATAAAGGGAAAGAGTAAGACACACATTTCTAAATTCCGATACGAACTTTCTAAGCATTCAGTTATTAGCATTAATAAAAAAGGTCAGATAAAAGGAAAAGAAAAAGGCAGTTGTGATGTGTATGTATATGGACAGAATGGAGTATATAAGAAGGTTCGGGTTGTAGTGAAGTAAATTCCGGTTTGTGCGATTGAATGATATCCCGGAATGTCAGAGTGAAACGGACGACAGATGTGCTTTGTGTAAGGTTTCCGTCCGGTTTTTGATAGTTGTGTAGTGCGGTCAGAACGAGCAGGGGCTGTGGGTAGGCGAAGTGTCCAGGAAAGAAGGGTTTCTAAACATTTTCATATCAGTTATGGTAACGCACACTACCACTGTCAACACGGCATCCCTGCCGTGGTGACAGCTTGCACCGACATCCGTGTCGGTGCATAGTTG
>JAGALK010000006.1 GCA_017625255.1 Lachnospiraceae bacterium | reverse complement strand
CCAGAATATTAAGCAAATCTAACACCCTCCCAAAGTCATCTGCCCACACCTATACCTACCCTATATGCAATCTACATTGTGGGAATGATACATGGGAGGTTGTGGGTGTTATGTCTGGTTAAGCGAAAAACGGAATAGCATTTATCAAACCTCCATGTGTAGGATGGCGCCATTTCACACATGGAGATTTCGATTGAATGCATATTTCCCAAATTTCTCTCAGCCCCTGCTCGTTCTGACATCACTACACAATAGGATAAAAACCGGACGGAAACCTTATACAAAGCACATCTGTCGTCCGTTTCACGACGACATTCTGGGATATCATTTAATTGCCAAACCGGAATTTTCAATAACCTTCCGAATCTCATCCACATTCAACTCATCCATCCACTTTTCAATCAAAGCAAATGCATCCTGATATTCTTCAGGTAATTGGTATTTATGTAACTCATCCAAAATGTCAAAGATTTTTGTAAAATCAAAATTATCAATACAATTCAAAATATTCGTAAATATCAATCGAATCTGATCATTAGAAAGCGCAATCTTTTCTTCTTCTTGAGCGGATGGATTGATTTTTTCATGGTAGATTAATACAGTTTCTACCTTTGCTAATAAATCGCGGTAAGCATTTTCTAATTCCTTTACATGTTCAGCAATATATTCAAAGTCATTTTGCTTTCCGGCTTCTTCCTGTAGTCTTGCCAGTTCAGAAACAGAATTAGCTCCAAGATTTTTTGCCATACTTTTCATGGAATGTACTTTTATTGTATAATTTTCCAAATCCTTTTGGTCAAATAATGCCAGTAATTCGTCCAAATTCTTGCTTCCGTATTTCCAGGCAATTTCCAAAACACTTAGATAATCATTTAAATGTCCACCACAGTTATCCATTCCCTGTTGAATATCTACACCGCTTAGTGTGTTCTTTAGATAGAGTATATCTTCGCTTGCAAATGGAGCAGTGTCAGTAGTTTTATTTTCTTCATAAGAGATGCTGTTTGCAGGAAGAAAACGAACAAAAAGTCGTTCTAGCTGTTTGTAATTAATTGGTTTGCCAAGATATTCGTCAAAGCCTTCTTCCATCAGGCTGTTTCGTACGCCACTAATGGCATTTGCAGTAAGTACGATAATTTTGCTCTCTCCGCCTTTGGCATAATGTGGTGCAATTTTACGGATATGTTTCATGGTTTTGACACCATCCATTTCCGGCATCATATGGTCTAAAAAAACAATATGATAATGATTTTCGCGACACAGGGCAATGGCATCCTTTCCACAGATAGCGGTATCAACGGACAGACCATAGTAGCTTAAGCTGGTTCCGGCAACCTTTAAATTTACCTGATTGTCGTCAACTACAAGTACGCGGATACCAAAAATCTTCATATCTCCGATACTGCTTTTGCTGTTTTGACCATTATTCATGGAGAAATTTTCACCAATCGGTTCTGGGTCAACAACCTTTTGAGGGAGTGTAACAGTAAAAGTAGAGCCTTTTCCGTAAGTACTTTCTACAGAAACATCTCCATCCATCAATGCAGTATAGCCTTTTACAATGGCAAGACCAAGACCGGAGCCTTCAATACCATAATGTATAGACTGATCTAATTGAGAAAAACTTTGGAACAGGGTAGCGATACTTTCTTTTTTGATACCAACACCGGTATCGGAAATCTTAAATTCCAGAGTAATAGAATCAGTATTTTGGTTTAAAAGTCTGGTTTCAAAATGAATACTTCCCTTTTTGGTGTATTTTACAGCATTGTTTAAGATATTAACCAAAATACCGCGGATGCGGATTTTATCGCCATAAAGCTTATTTGGGATGGCAGGATCTACAAACATGGTAAAATCCAGATTCTTTTTCTTTGCCTGACCGGAAATAATCAGGGAAACATCTCCAAGCAGATTTGTCATGTAATAATCTGCACATACCAATTCCATTTTACCGGATTCGATTTTGGAAATATCTAAAATATCATTGATAATAGCCAAAAGATTGTGAGAAGAGGATTTAATATCCTGTACATATTCCCGTACCTCTGCACTTAAATCCATTTTTAAAATTAATTCGGAAAAACCAATGATGGCATTCATTGGAGTACGGATTTCATGGGACATATTTGCCAGGAAGGTACTTTTTGCCTGACTGGCACATTTTGCTTCGATAGTTGCCTCTTCTAAATCCTGCATGGTTTTTACTCGTTCGGAAAGGTCTGTAACCAGAATAATATAACCATTGGTATCGCCGTAGGTGTCATGAATCTGATTGATGGCAAGATTGCAGTAGAGCCAATTTCGGCTGCAGGTGGCATCAATATCCTTACGGTTTTCAGTAAAATCAAATACGCTGTCGTCTAAATCAAATAAATCCTGAATCTGCAAGTCTTCATAGCTATTATCAGAGTCGCTGATATGGAAAAAAGCATGGGCGGCATCATTTAAAATCTGCAGCTTTTTATTTGTATCAAAAACGAGAACCGGCATAGCCAAAGAATAATAAAGGAATTCTGACATATTCGATACATTGATGCGGGAATGATTCATTTCTGTTAAAGCATAAAATAACACCAAAAGTCCGATAAATTGAGAAAGAGAACTGCCCGGAATAGCCGGAATTCCCAAAAGCGGACAGACTGTATCCAAAATCATTCCAAGAAAAATAATCAGTTCTGCTAACAGAAAGCGTTTGCAGAAAGCAATGATGCGCTTGGATTTTGAGGTTCGTAAAATATACAGAACAGTAATCATTAAATTTAAAGGAACAATAACAGAATACAGGGTGTAAACTGTATTCCAAAGACCTGCTTTGAAATAGTAGGTCATACCAAAGCTATCCAGATGAAAAATGGTCTGGTCTTTTTGGATAACAAAAAAATAAATAATGATACCGGTAAAAGAGATACCGTTAAAGAAATACTTAATACTTTTTTTAAAATCAGAGAAGTAGCATACCAGCATCTGTGCACTAATCAGATACAAAAAAACGCCTATCATCCCTATTGCACGCCAGATGTAACCAGCATTCGGATTAGTCTGGATGAAAATTCCACCAAAACCAAAGCTCCAGATAGCGCTGGATATGCAAAAAAGGGAAAACAGACGGTTTTCCAAATATTTTTTTTCTTTTGTAAGAAGATAATAAATGCCAACAAAAAATGCTAATAAACAACAAGTAAATAAAGTTACGGAAAAGACATATTTCATACCATCAAGCCTCCTGATTTGAACCGTATAAAAGTCGGTCGATATTTTCTAATAAAATCTCTTTGCTGACAGGTTTTACCAGAAAACAATCGGGATTACTGGTTGAAAATTCTTTTAAAGCGGCTCTGTCAATAGTGCCGGACAGAACAATAACGGGAATTGGATTTCCGTCAGGCTTACGGTTTAGCATATTCAAAAAGCTTGCACCATTATACAAAGGCATCTGATAATCTAACAGAATTAAATCAGGTGTGTGTTTCATCAGGTAATCTAATGCCAGTTTGGCAGAGTTAATAATGACAACATTGTAGGTGCTGCGCAGATAATTATTGATAGTTTTTAAATATGCCATATCATCATCAATTGCAAGAATCGTTTTTCGATTCTCTTCTGAATCTTTTTTCTGACAAAGCTCGTGTACTTTTTGCTGTAGAATCTCTTTTTTGACAGGTTTTAAAAGATATCCGTCACTTCCCATATATAAAGAGTTCATAACAGAATAACGGTCATTTTGGCCGGTAACAAATACCACAGGAACATTGATACATTCCTTGAGGTTGCGAAGCTGCTCTAAGGTTTTAAAACCATTCATAACCGGCATATTTACATCCAGAAAAATCATGTCTACAGGCTGCTGCTGTACACATTCTAAGGCGCGCTGACCACCGAGTGCGGTAGTTACCTCGGCAACAGGGTCAAGATATGTGCGCATAAGTTCAAGTTCATATGGATCATCGTCTACAACTAATACTTTTGGTTGGCTGCTGTACATATAGTTTTCCTCATTTTGTAAAATTGTATAAATATCGTTTATTTCCTTATATTCTATCATGGGAAAAGAGGTTTTACAAGAATGAAATAGAGCTTTAAAAGGCATTGTATAATGGGAATAAAGTTGGTATAATTTTTTAGTAAAAATGTGGCTTGACTGTCACAAAAAATATAAGGAGGACAACCATGAAGTTTGGAATATTAGGACCGGGAAAAATTGCCCATTCCATGGCAAAAACCATAAGTCAGTTAGAAGAAGTTGAATGCTATGCAGTAGCTTCAAGAAGTTACGAAAGAGCAAAGGAATTTGCAGAACAGTGGAATTTTGAAAAAGCATATGGTTCTTATGAAGAATTGGTACAAGATCCGGAAGTGGATTTGATTTATGTAGCATCTCCCCATTCACATCATTATGAACATACGAAGCTGTGTCTTGAGCATGGAAAAGCTGCATTAGTAGAAAAAGCATTTACTGTCAATGCGAAGCAGGCAGAGGAATTGGCAGCTTTATCCAGAGAAAAGGGAGTACTTTTAGCAGAAGCAATCTGGACAAGATATATGCCAAGCCGTAAAATGATAGATGATTTATTAGAGGCAGGAACGATTGGAGAAGTAACCTCACTTTCTGCGAATCTTGGTTATATTTTAGATAAAGTGGAGCGTATGCAAAGTCCTGAGCTTGCAGGCGGTGCATTATTAGATTTAGGCGTTTATCCGATAAATTTTGCACTGATGACCTTCCATGATAAGATTAAAAGTATAGATGCCACAGCCATTATGTCTCCAAGGGGTGTGGACTGGATGAATACCATTACCTTAACCTTTGAAGATGGAAAAATGGCAGCACTTTACAGTAATATGCTGGCGCTTACAGACAGACAAGGGGTTATCAATGGCAATAAGGGATATATCGAGGTTCAAAATATTAATAATTGCGAGGAAATTCGTGTATACAATACCAATTGCGAAATGACAGCACGATATACAGTACCAGAACAGATTACCGGTTATGAATACGAAGTGTTGTCCTGCATCCGCGCATTAAAAGAAGGGAAAATTGAATGTGAAGAAATGCCGCATAGCGAGACTATACGGGTAATGCGTCTGATGGATGAAATTCGTGCAAAATGGAATCTGAAATTTCCATGTGAATAATTGCAAAACTTGAATATTTGATACAGTTTGTGGCAAATCCCGTTAAGTTTTGGGATTTGCCCTTTTGTTTAGTTGAAAAAAATATTAAAATATAAAAAATATGTGTAAAAGGAGAATGAAAAATGAAAATCGCATTAATTAATGAAAACAGTCAGGCAGCAAAAAATGAAATGATTTGCAATTCTTTGAAAAAAGTTGTAGAGCCAATGGGATATGAAGTATTCAACTATGGTATGTATAAAGCGGATGATGAAGCACAGCTTACTTATGTACAGGTAGGTATTTTAGCAGCAGTTCTTTTAAATTCCGGTGCAGCAGATTATGTAATCACAGGATGCGGAACCGGTGAAGGTGCAATGCTTGCATGTAACTCTTTCCCGGGTGTTATCTGTGGTCATGTAGAGGATGCATTAGATGCATATACATTTGCTCAGATTAACGATGGAAATGCTATTTCTCTTCCGTTTGCAAAAGGCTTTGGCTGGGGCGGAGATTTAAACTTAGAATATATCTTCGAAAAATTATATGTAGAAGAAAGTGGTCAGGGATATCCAAGAGAACGCGCAGTACCAGAGAAAGCAAATAAGAAGATTTTAGATGAAGTAAAGAAGGTTACATATCAGGATATCAATGTAATCTTAAAAGCTATGGATCAGGAATTGACAAAAGGAGCTTTATCTACAGAAGGATTTGATAAATATTTCTGGGACAATTGCAAGGATGAAACCATCAAAGCAACTGTAAAAGAAATTCTTGGAAAATAATTGTATTGTAAATATAGGGAAACTGTTTTATAATTATAATAGTTAAAATGCAAATTGCAGGAGGTGGGCGTATGAATATTGCTGAATTATCAATGTCAGTATCACAGATGAGTTTGCAGACAGATATTGGAGTAGCATTATTGAGTAATGCAATGGATACAACTGAGGTGCTTGGTCAGGGAATGGTAGAAATGCTTGATGCAGCAGCAATGGAGCGTTCAGTTGCCCCTCATATTGGTGGAACTATTGACATTATGATTTAAAATCTATGAAGTAAAAGTGGCGTATCGACGGTGGAAATCGTTGATACGCCATATTTTTTGCTGGAAATCAGGATTTTAAGTTGCATAGATTACAGATTCCTTTTGTCATCGAAGGCTGAAGAGAAATATCCTTACAGAACATTTTTACTGAAATAGCAATCGCTTCCGATGTAAGTAAAGAATTGCACTGTAAAAATTGTCGGTTTTCTTCAGAAAGATTTCCCGCAAGGTAATTAGAAACAGCAGCATTTAGACGATGAAAATGGGTAATTAAATGATTGTAGTCCCTTATATCGTCTAAAATACAGTGTTGATATTTTTCATCCTCAAAACAGCAGGTAGAAATAATCTGCATACAAAGGTGTAATTCTCCTGTAACATCAGAGGCTTCCATCAATACATCCGGGCGTTTTTGGTAGCATTCCATAAAGCAGTTTTTAGCACCGGTATAATCTCGTTTGGCAAAGAAAGCTGATAATTGCTCTCGAAGCCTTCTGGTTTCATATTTTTCACCAATCATACCTACTTTGCATTCACAGACTTTTAAATGATGGTACTGCATCCATACCGTCTGTAAAAATTCAGATAAAAATCCAAATAAGCGTTTATGGTAATCGTTATATCCGGTAAAATCCGTTCTCTTTTGCACTTCAAATAATATATCAAAAAGCCAGCGGCAATAGCGGTCGTAATTCTCCTTTGAGGTAATAAAAATATTTCCAAAATAGGTATGAGGACCATGCACCAGTTTGTCAAAGGTTTCACCATATTCCGGGTATTTTTCCTTTAATACCTCTCCTGTAGTTACGAGATCTTTAATATGATGATTTTCTCCAAAACCATGATAATAAGAACAGGTCAAGGTCAGCAGCTTTGTAGAAATTATGTCGTATTTAGATAAAAGCTTTTTTAGCTGTTTTTGGGTAAAAATAGTTCCCTGTTCATTGATAAGATATCGTCTGTAATGGCAGATGCCGATATACTCTATATCGTGACAATTTTTCCAAAGCCAATACATTCCTGTTAGTTCACAAAAGTAAGGATTTAGTGTGGAAATAGAGTCAAAGGTATCGTCACCGGAATAGCCTAAGTCCGAGGCATTCGCTCGTCCAACATGCAAAGGTACATACATGGAATCCTCAGGAGGGGTAAAGGGTTTGTGGGTCATAACAAAGATTTTTATAGACATAGCAGCACCTTCCTGTAGTTGTAATAGTTAAGAATAGTGTATATAAAATTAAAAAAAATTTCAATATGGAATACCTATAGACAGACTATGTAAATTTACAGATGCTAGCGTAAAATTTTATTCGGATTAATAAAAAAGAGGACACCACTTTGTGATAAAGTATTTAAGGCTGACAACCAAAATACAAACAAAGGAAGGTGTCCTCTATGATTAACAGTATAAAATATTTTGAAGAAAAATGCAT
>JAGALK010000080.1 GCA_017625255.1 Lachnospiraceae bacterium | reverse complement strand
TCTGTTAACTCTTCTTTATTTACTTCTGTTGCAGGTTCTGTAATCGTGCTTACCAGTCTTTCTACAAGTTTACCATCATTAATTCTCTTATCCAGATACTGGAACAGCAAAACGGATAAAAGCAAAATCCCTATACAAAAAGACCATTTTAAAAATCCCTGATAATAATATGCCCTGCTATGTTTTTTCTTTTCTGTAACCTTTGGTTTACCATTTGTTTCTTGTGTATTTTTCATTTATGTCCTCATCTATTATGCTTTTTAAGAAAAGTATACCAGTTCGTCCTCTGGCTTTTCTGTCATTTCAATACTTATCGGGTATAATACCGGACCTTTTCCTTTATATTCTTTTGCAAATTCCACATGAATTTCTGCTACAATGTGAATCCATGATTTGTGCGGAATACTTTTGGAATCCGGATATTTGCATTTAAAACCTAAAAATGTCACATCGTCAATGCAGCAGGTCATGGCAAATCTTCCCGGAACCATCATTCCTTTTTTCATTTTGTCCGGATTATATACCAATGCGGTAAATTCGATTTTTTTACCATCATATTTTTTGTAATTTTCCTGTGCATCCATATACCATAGAGCATAATCTGCATCAGAAATTTCAATAATATCCTGATTTAAGTCAAATGGAAGCTCATCCTCACTTTCGTCTATAGAACCATCTTTTCTTTCATAAACAATCTGTGCGGGACGATTCATTGACTTAACAGCTCCACGGAATTTAATCTTTGGTGTATTTTCATCACAACGATTAAAAATAACCACATCCGCTTTGAATAACTGTTCCATAATCATTGCACGCATATTATTCAAATACATCTCAAAGGTTGTCGCATCTACGGTTGCTAAAGACTGTACAATCATCCAGCCTTCCGGCAGATTTGCTTCTAAAATGGTATCCATTCCCCATGTACCATTGTATTCCACAAACACCTGATCCGGTAAATACTGTAAATTAATATTCTTTAAAAGAGTTTCTGTAAAATCCTCTTCATTTTCAATCATCAGCAATTTTGTATTTGCTTTTGCAAGCTCTGCTTCGTCGTATTCTTCGTCTCCATCTTCACAGACGATGAGTAGAGTTTTAGCACCATCCCCAAAGTCCTGCTCTAACAAAGTCTGACGAATTAATGTAGTTTTACCGCTGTCCATAAAGCCGGTAAATAAATATACTGGTATTTCCTGCATATATCTTCTATCCTTTCTTATGCAATTCCAAATAATTTCTCTAACTGATGTTCATCAATATTCGTTCCAATTACGCAAAGACGACCTGTATAATCTGGTTCTCCTTCACGAATTTCATATTCGCCCGGAACCATATCAAAATAAATCCATCCGCCATTTACATTTTCTACCATACCTTTAGCTCTTAACACCGTTCCGTATTCTTCACTTTCTGCAAGAGCTTTTACAGCATTTTCAATAGCTTCTTTTGTAAATTTATGTGGTGTTTCTTTTCCCCAGCTAGTAAATATCTCATCTGCATGGTGGTGATGATGTCCATGCTCATGGTCGTGACAGCCACATGTGCAGCCTTCGCCATGATCGTGATCATGATGATGCCCGTGACATTCATGCTCATGATGGTGCTCGTGGCATTCATGCTCATGATGATGCTCGTGGCATTCATGCTCATGATGGTGCTCGTGGTCATGACAGCCGCATGTACAGTCTTCTCCATGCTCATGATGGTGATGTTCATGACGATGCTCTTCCATTACTTCTGCTTCTAAGGAATTCTGACCTTCAATAACTTTTAAAATCTGCTCACCTGAGATTTCATCCCAAGGTGTTGTAATAATTGCTGCTTTTTCGTTTAATTCCTGCATTTGTTTAACGCAGAGCTCTAACTGTTCTGGTGTTGCACTCTGGGTTCTGCTGAGTACGATAGTTGTCGCATTCTCAATCTGGTTATTGAAAAACTCACCAAACGCCTTCATCTGCTTGGACGCCTTCTTCGCATTTACCACAGTAACAAGTGCATTTATCTTGACATCCTGCTCTTTTTCTACATCTACAACGGATTTCATAACATCTGAAAGCTTACCAACTCCAGAAGGCTCGATAATGATACGATCCGGATGATATGTGGTAATTACTTCTTTTAAATTCTCGCCAAAATCACCGACTAACGAACAACAGATACAACCGGAATTCATTTCCGTAATATTTACACCGGAATCCTTTAAAAATCCGCCATCGATACCAACTTCGCCGAATTCATTTTCGATAAGTGCTAATTTTTCTTCTTTATATACTTCATCAATCATTTTCTTGATAAAGGTTGTCTTTCCTGCACCTAAAAAGCCGGAAATAATATCAATTTTAATCATGTTTTCATCCTCTTTCTTTATTCTCATACTGTTTTTGCCTGCTAGAAAATCATAGTCTTAAAGTGTGATTTTGTCAAATCATTTTCTATTCTTTCGATGATAGCTTAGCTTATTTTTGTAACTTAAGCATTTTATAGTTTATTATTTTTTAATTCTGTCAACTGTTTACGAAGCATCTCAATTTCCAGTTCTTTTTCTGATATTTCCGCATCCTTTTCTGCTATTGCCGCGTTCTTTTCTGCTATTGCCGCGTTCTTCTCTGCTACTGCTGCGTCCTTCTCTGCTACTGCTGCGTCCTTCTCTGCTACTGCTGCAGCGACAGCCTTTTCGTAGGAACGCAAATCTGAATAGTAATCTTCTCTATCGCGACACCGTTTTCTTATCATATCATCCGCACTCATACGAAAAATTGTCTTTGTTGCCTCTTCTATATATTCATTCTTTTTCGCCAACATCTTCAATTCCTCCCATGTTTTTGTTTTAAACAATGTAGCCCAATAGTCTATATGATATTCTCTGTCTTCTTCTGTTGCTAACTCTATATGTGTTAAGTCTAACACACGAAGCTCTAAATTGTCACTATAAACGATATGATTCTCTGTATTCATAATTTTATATTTTGCATAAAATTGAGGACTTTCTTTAAAAAGAGTAAAATTTAAAAATCCAATATGCAAAACCGGTTTTATATCATTATAATCTTCGCCTCTATTAATTTGATCATATGAACGGCAAATGAAACTCTTTATCTTCCACTGATTCACCAAGCAAAATATGCTTTTTTAGAAAAAGCACACAGACTGCATTCTCTGCAATCCATGTGCCTAAATCTACTTTCCTGCTACCATACATCCCTTTTTATAGAAACACACTCCATACTTATGCACTTCTCTACAGCCTTCTGCCCTTAATGCTGTCTCATACTGTTTTGCCTCAATCTGCTGTAAAGCCTTTTCGCATAAGCCTTCCATTTCAGCAAAGGTATGCGCTACTTTTAATTCCAACAAAATAGCTTTTCCTCGAAATGCATATTCTTTCATAAGAATATCACTTCTGCCCAAGCCACTTTCTCTATTAGATAAAATCTCATATTTATTGGAACTCTTTAACAGTCCAGTCAAAAATCCGTGATAAAAATTTTCTGCATAATCATAAAAACTGATGGTATCCATTAAATTAGTTGATATAATTTGTTCAATATTCTCGCATTCACCAGATTCAAATGCAGTAATTAATGAAGTTATGTCTGCATCTTGTATTTTTGATTCAAACCAATTCAGAACTGTCTGTTCAAAAACAAATGTAATTTCTTCATTTGGAATTTTCATTTCCAATAATTTGTTTCTGCCTTCCTGTCGTTCTCCACATTTTCTCAAATATCCTGTAAAATACAAAAAATTCCAAAGATTATCCTGCGATGCATGAATATCCGCATAAGTAATTTCTTCATGCACAGGCTTTTCAATACAATCTCCGGCAATTAAATCTTCAATTTCTTTTTTTGTATTTCTATCCGCATTTTCTATCAATTCTTTAATAATACTGTTCGAAGATGTATTTGACCAATAGGCTTCAGGAAACGCATTTCTATTCAAACGCGCTGAATCTACATAATTGATAATACTCCATGGATTATAGATTTCCTTATTTCCAAACAAATACCCGTCATACCACTTCTGTACTTCACCAAACTTATCTGACAAATCATAATATGCCAGCATCTCTTTTACTTCCTCTTCTGTAAAACCAAAACAATCATCATAAGTCATTCGCTTTATAGAATGGATTTTCAAATTATTCAGACCAGTAAAAATGCTCTCTTTACTGATACGCAAACATCCGGTAATTACTGCAAATTCTAAATAAGGATTCGTTTTTAGTACAGATTCAAATAATGAACGGATAAATCCAATCATTTCATCATAGAATCCCTCAAAATAGGCATTTTCTAAAGGAACATCATATTCATCAATTAATACGATAACATTTTTCTTATGATACTTTGCAAGACACTCGGATAAAAAAGCTAATGCAGTAGCATAATCTGATGCGCTTCCCTTTCTGTTTACTATATCCATATACCGTCTTCTGTCAACTTCAAACATATCTTCATTTTTAATCAAATAATAGTGTCTTTTATATTCACTGATAATCTGATTCAGCAATACTTCATATGCCATTTCAAAATTCGGCTGTTTTGCAGATTTTAAAGAAAGACTGATAATTGGATATTTTCCCTGATGAATCATATATGCTTCCCCACAGGATGCAATTTTCAGATTTTCAAATAAATAACTGTTAGAAACAACACTTCCATCCTCAGCAATCTCAATCTCAAAAAATCTACGAAGCATACTAAGATTCAATGTTTTTCCAAAACGACGAGGTCTTGTGATAAGGTTTACTTCACCTCTATCATCTAAAAGCTCTTTTATCATCTCTGTTTTATCTACATAATATAAGTTCTTATTTAAAATTTTACGAAAATCTTCGTATCCGATTGGCAATGCTTTGTTCATATTCTCACGCCCCTTTTTAGTATACGCAATATATACGAATTACTCAACACCTATTTTACTTATGCATATGATACAGCTTCTCATAAATACCGCCTTTTTTAAGCAACTGCTCATGCGTTCCTTCCTCTTCAATTCCATTCTCCGTCAACACCAGAATCCGTTTTGCATTCTGTATAGTCGTAAGTCTATGTGCAATAACAAAGGTTGTTCGATTCTTTGCTAATTTTTCCAAAGAATCCTGTACCACCTTTTCACTTTCATTATCCAATGCAGAGGTTGCCTCATCAAAAATCAATATTGGCGGATTTTTAAGAAATACTCTGGCAATGGAAAGTCTCTGTTTTTGTCCGCCGGAAAGCTTAATTCCTCTTTGTCCGATATCTGTTTCATAACCATTTGGCAGGGACATAATAAACTCATGGGCATTTGCATTCTTGGCTGCCTGAATGACTTCTTCTCTTGTGGCATCCGGCTTGCCATAACGGATATTATCATATACCGTTCCAACAAATAAATATACATCCTGCTGTACGATTCCTATATGATTTCGCAGACTCTTTAACTGCAGATTTCGAATATCTTCACCGTCTATCTTTACTGAACCGCCTGTTACATCATAAAATCTTGGGATCAGACTGCATAGTGTACTTTTACCTGCACCGGAAGAGCCAACCAATGCAACATACTCTCCTGCATTTACATGTAAACTAATATGACTTAACACCTTCTCACTGTTCTCCTCATAACGGAAAGAAACATTATCAAAGTCAATTTCCCCTTTTACATTCTGTAATGGCTTTGCATCATTCATATTATAAATATCCGGTTCAATAGACATAATTTCCATGAACCTTTCAAATCCGGTATATCCATTCTGGAACTGTTCTGTAAAATCAATCAAGGTCTTAATCGGCTCTGTTAAAACACTAATATAGAGCAAAAATGTAATTAAATCCGTAACAGCAACCTTACCATTGGAAATAAAAATTGCTCCAACTACCAATACTACGATGGTAATCAACAAAGAAAAAGAGCCAAGTCCCGCATGATAACCACCCATATAGAAATAACTATTCTTTTTTGCTGCCAGAAAACCACTGTTTCCTTTTTCAAATTTCTCTTTTTCAATCTCTTCATTGGCAAAGGATTTTACTACACGAATTCCCGATAAATTATCTTCAATCTGACTATTGATATCTGCAACCTTTTCTCTGTTTCTTTTAAAAGCACGCTTCATTTTACGATTAAAAACAAATGCATATACAAACATCACAGGTACAAGAGCAAAAGCAGCCACTGTCAATACCGGACTAATCCACATCATAATGGCAAAAGCACCAAAAATCTTGATTATAGAAATAACAATATTTTCAGGACCATGATGCATAAGTTCAGTAATATCAAACAAGTCTGTAGTAATTCGAGACATCAAAGCCCCAACCTTTTGATTATCATAAAAGGAAAAAGATAGCTTTTGATAGTGGTCAAAAATCTCTGCTCGCATATCATATTCGATTTTTGCACCCATCACATGACCATAATTAGAAATATAATAGTTACAGAAACAGGATATTGCCACTAAAAGCACCATGATGCCACCAATCATCACTGTTTGCTTTACGACCTCTTCTCTTTCCAAATAAATAATGGTAGAAGTAATATAACGGGCAATCAATGGAATCGCCAATGCAACTCCAGAGGCAATGATGGCAAAAAACATATCTGCTGCGAATACCCCCATATATGGCTTATAATAAGAAATCATTTTCTTCAAGTTTTTACTCATAATTTGTTCCCTTTTTCAAATTTAATATGTCCCAAAAGCGTATTTATACTAAAAAACGCTTTTGAGACATGATAGCTTTCCTTTTCTGATAAATTACATTCTCTCTGGAGCAGAAAATCCAAGTACATCAATACATTTTTCCAAAATTCCTTTGGTCAGTTCTAACAAACAGATATAGCCTGCCTGAACCTTTGCATCTTCTTCTGCTAAGATTTTTGTTTCATGATAGAAGTGATTGAATGCATTTGCAAGATCATAAATATATGCACAAACCTTATGCGGTGCAATTTCTGCAAAAGCATTTTCCATTGCTGCATTAAAACGGGTAAGTTCTAACATTAATGCTTTCTCACTTTCGGATTTTGCCGGAAGAATCTGTGCATTTTCTACTGTATTTCCAGCCGCTTTGTATTTTGCAAGAATAGATTTCATACGAACAATTGTATATAAAATATATGGTCCTGTATTTCCTTCAAAGGATGTAAATCTCTCCACATCAAAGATATAATCTTTAGATGCCTGATTGGATAAATCACCATATTTAATCGCAGACAAAGCAACTACTTTTGCTGTTTCTCTTGCTTCTGCTTCTTCCATGGTATGATTATCTGTAATCTTTTTGTACATCTCTTCATTGATTTCAGAAACCAGATGCTCTAAACGCATAACACCGCCTTCTCTTGTTTTGAAAGGCTTACCATCTTTGCCATTCATCGTACCAAAACCAAGAAACTCCAGCTTTGTATCTTCATTTACAAGTCCTGTCTTTCTTGCACACCGGAATACCTGTGTAAAGTACAATTCCTGTCTTTTATCTACTACATAAATAATCTCATCAGGATTATAATCCTGCATACGCCATACAATTGTAGCAAGGTCTGTTGTATTGTAAAGAGAAGCTCCATCGGATTTTAAAATCATACATGGAGGAATCTCTTTTGTATCGGTTTCTTCTTTAACATCTACAACTAAGGCACCTTCGCTGATATAAGCATGACCATCATCCTTCATTTTCTGCACCATATCCGGAATATATGGCTGCGCATCAGACTCACCTTTCCATAACTCAAAGGATACATTTAAGTTTTCGTAATTTTTCTTCAAATCTGTTACAGACACATTTAAAATATGAGAAAGCAATGCCTGATAACCTTTTCTGCCATTTTGTAATTCAAAGGTTGCCTGCATAGCAGCTTCTTTGTATGCGGTATCCTCTTTTGACTTACCGCTGGCAGTTGGATAAATTTCTTCTAATTCAGATATTGTAAAAGGTGCTTCTGTTGGATATTCCCCAGTATAGCTTTCATCAAAATATACAAGCTCTGGTTTTCTTAACTTAAGCTCTGTAATAATCAGACCCATCTGAAGTCCCCAATCGCCAAGATGTACATCACCAATCATATTGTGACCCATAAATTTACCCATGCGCTTGATGCTTTCACCAATGATAGCAGAACGAAGATGTCCCACATGCAATGGCTTTGCCACATTGGGTCCGCCATAGTCAATCATAATGGTTTTAGGATTTTCTGTTTTTTCGCATCCAAATCTCTCCGTATCAGCTTGCATTTCTTTTAAATATTCTGCAAGATAGCCGCTGTCTAATTTAAAATTTAAAAATCCCGGCTTTACAGATTCCACACTGGAAAACATACTATTTCCAGTTAATTTTTCTGCTACTTCATCAGCAATCATAAATGGTGCTTTTTTATATTCTTTAGCAGCTGCCATCGCACCGTTACACTGATATTCGCATAAGTCCGGGCGATTAGACAGTGTAACTTTCCCGTATTTTTCATCGTATCCACATGCAACAAATGCACTTGTCACTTCATTTGAAATCAAATCTAATATCTTTTTCATATTTAAGCTCCTTTACTTTAAAACAGAGTATTTAACAATCCCTAGTCTAATAGATTATTATATACATTGTTTCATCATGTGTCAAATTCCGTTTTAGGGGGATAAATGATATTCTGGAGGGATTTTGAAAGACGGACGACATAGCATATTTTTGTTTTGTGGTGGGCATATAGGGTAGGTATAGGTGTGGGTGTTATGTCTGGTTTCACAATGTAAATTTGGCAGAACGAGCAGGGGCTGTGGGTAGGCGGAATTGGTA
>JAGALK010000079.1 GCA_017625255.1 Lachnospiraceae bacterium | reverse complement strand
ATGATTTCTTTTTTATTATAAGAACCACAGTTTTTGCAAACTCTGTGAGGCATCATTAATTCGCCACATTTGCTGCATTTTACTAATGCTGGAGCAGTCATTTTCCAGTTTGCTCTTCTTTTATCTCTTCTTCCTTTGGAAGATTTGTTCTTTGGACAAATTGACATAGGTTACACCTCCTTAAATTGATTAAAAATATCTTGGATAGCTGCCATTCTCGGATCAGGTTCTGTTCTGTCACATGAACAGGTCTTGTAGTTCAGATTCGTACCACATTTTCTGCAAATACCTTCACAATCTTCCCTGCACAAAACCTTCATTGGCCAGTTTACCAAGATCTCATCATAGATAAGTTTCTCAACATCCAGATTGGACCCAGTCATAAAGTCTGTATCCTCTGCATCCTCATCCTCTTCTGAAGCCGCTTCTCCTAACGGAAGCTTGCGATCAATCACAAGATGAATTTCAACTGACACTTCCTCTAAACACCTGTCACAAGGAATTGCAAGTGTTACATCTGTCTCTCCATGAATAAGCACACGCTTATTTTCCTGATTCTCAAGATGTAACATGAATGGTGCTTTTTTGGTGATAGGGAACTCACCCAATTTCGATTTAAAACTTGAAAAGTCAAATTCTACCTGTTGCTCTACTATCTTATTTTCAGCAGACAGTAAATCTGTAATATCTACTTTCACATTCGTCTCCTATTCACACCTAAACAATTATACATAGGCTTCTATAATTTGTCAACAATAATTTCTATTTTATCAGCATAAACATTTACGATTCTATTTTACCAACGCTACTGTTTCACGGCAGATTGCCAACTCTTCATTAGTAGGAACCATCAAAACAGGAACTGTAGAATCTTCTGTAGTAAGTGTCACTTCAATCGCACGAACTTTTCTGTTTAATTCTTTGTCCATCTTGATTCCCATATATTCGAAGTATTCACAAACATCCTGACGAATACCCCAGTCATTCTCACCAACACCGGCAGTAAAGCAGATTACATCTACACCACCCATAGCAGTGATATATGAACCAATATATTTTGCTACTCTGTAACAGAATACATCTCTTGCCATTTTAGATTTCTTATCGCCTTCTTCAGCAGCTGTCTCAAGATCACGGAAATCACTGGAAAGTCCGGAAAGACCATATACACCGGATTCTTTATTTAAGATATTCATAACACCTTCAAAATCTAAGTTTTCTTTCTTTGCAATATATTCTACTGCTGAAGGATCAATATCACCAGAACGAGTACCCATTGTCAAACCTTCTAATGGAGAAAGACCCATGGAAGTATCAATGGATTTACCATTCTTAACTGCACAGATACTTGCACCGCCGCCTAAGTGGCATACGATAACTTTCATATCTTCATAATTCTTACCTAACATTTCACATGCGCGTTTTGATACATAGCTATGGCTTGTACCATGGAAACCATATTTACGAATTTTGTAGTCTTCATAGTATTTATATGGAATACCGTACATATATGCTTCTTCCGGCATTGTCTGATGGAAAGCAGTATCAAATACACCTACCATTGGGATATCTTTTCCAAGTACTTCCTGACAAGCACGCACACCGATTAAGTTTGCAGGATTGTGAAGAGGTGCTAATTCTGAACACTCTTCTACTGCTTTTATAACTTCCTCATCAATAATAGTGGAGCTGGCAAATTTCTCACCACCATGCACCAGTCTATGTCCTACGGCTTCAATTTCATCTAAACTCTTTAACACACCTGTATTTGGATTTACTAAAGCATCCAATACCATACGCACTGCTTCTGTATGGGTAGGCATAGCTGCCTCTGTGATTTCTTTTTCTCCACCGGCTGGCTGATATACCAATCTACCGTCAATTCCAATTCTTTCACAAATTCCTTTTGCAAGTACTTCTTCACTTTCAGAGTTAATCACCTGATATTTTAATGAAGAACTGCCACAATTGATAACTAATACATTCATGCTCTTATCTCCTTTTCGTTAAAAATTGCTAATGGTCATATCTTATTTTAGTATAAACCTTTTTTATATTGTATACAATGTAAAATACATGTTTTTCATGTACAAAATTTGAAACATTTTCTCATAAATGATAGAATATCCATAAAATATGTATTTGATACCATAATAAAAGGTGCAGCACACTGTGCGCATACATTTACTGGTGTCTTAATTAAGGAGTTTCTATGAAAGTTGTCGGTATTATTGCAGAATATAATCCATTTCATAATGGACATGCTTATCAAATCAAAAAAGCCAAAGAACTGACCGGAGCAGATTATGTCGTTGTTGTTATGAGTGGAAACTATGTACAACGGGGTACCCCTGCCCTTCTGGATAAATTCAGCCGCGTCTCTATGGCTTTAAAAAATGGTGCGGACTTAGTATTTGAGCTGCCAGTATTATGGTCTACCGCATCAGCAGAATATTTTGCTATGGCAGGCATCACACTTTTAGACCGCCTTGGTATCGTGGATTATGTCAGTTTCGGTTGCGAAACCCCAAATATTCCACTGTTACTTACTGTATCTAAAATACTCTCAAATGAACCCAAAGTATTTTCCACCTTGCTCAAAGACTTTTTAAAACAGGGACTGACCTACCCTGCTGCAAGGGAAAAAGCCCTTTTAACTTATATAGATACTATTCCATCTGCCCCAAAAAACAACTGCACAGAAAATCTGCATGAAATCCTCGCTTCTCCAAACAATATTCTTGCCATTGAATACTGCAAAGCATTATATAAGCGAAATTCCAAAATACTCCCCTGCCCAATTTTACGCACCGGCGCAGGTTATCATGAAACAGATTTGCATACTACCTTAAGCTCCGCAAGCGGACTACGAAAATTACTGCTTTCCAACGAAGCTTTTGAATCAAAAACAACCTTACTATCTCAAAATGTTCCGCAAACAACTTTAGACTATTTTACTGCTTCTGATACTGTTTTTTTATCAGAAACAGATTTTTCATCTATGCTGTATTATAAGCTTTTTTCTGAACAACCAATAGGATTTACGGATTATGGAGACAGTTCTTTGTTTCTTTCTAATCGAATAATTAATATGTTGGATTCTTATCTGGATTTTGAACAGTTTTGTACACTGATTAAAACTAAAGATATGACACATACCAGAATTCGACGGCTTTTGCTGCATATTTTACTTAATATCCGGCAAAAGGATTATATCCTTGGAAAAGAATGTGATTATATCCTCTGGCTGAAACTTTTAGGTTTTCGCAAAGATACCTCTTTTCTTTTAAAGCAAATTCAAAAAAATTGCACTCTTCCGCTAATTAGCAAAACAGCAAAAGCCAATACCTGTCTGTCCTCAAATGCCTATACACTTTTTCAGAAAGAAATTTGGGCATCTAACTTATACTATGGTATTCTTGCCCAGAAAAAAAATTCATTCGAAAAGAATGAATTTCAACGGGAAATTCTACGCATTTAATCGTTTACATTTATATATCTGTCACACACTTTCATGGAACAGGAAACAATCTTGTTCCATGAAAAAATTTCCATTGATTTTCTGTCATTTATATTGTATAATATCAAAAATAGTAATTATTACCATTATTATAAAGGAGGATTTCTTATGCAAAATACAACTATCACTGATGCTATTTTTTTTGTTGGTGCTAATGACAACACTATTGAGCTATTCGAAAGCAAATATCCGGTAAAAAATGGGGTTTCGTATAATTCCTATGTCATCTTAGACGAACAGGTTGCTGTCATGGATACTATTGATGCAAGAGCTACTGATATCTGGCTTACTAATTTATTGGAAACCCTATCCGGACGGGATATTGATTACCTGATTATTTCTCATTTAGAGCCAGATCATGCGGCTAATATTGAAAAACTGGCTCTGCTCTATCCAAATATGAAGCTTGTGGGAAATGCCAAGACATTTGCCATGCTTCCACAATTTTTTTCTTTAGATACCACAGAGCGCCAGATAGTTGTAGCCGATGGTGAAACCCTTTCTCTTGGTAAGCACATTTTACAATTTTTTATTGCACCAATGGTACACTGGCCAGAGGTTATGGTCACTTATGAACAAACAGAAAAGATTCTTTTTTCTGCGGATGCCTTTGGAAAATTTGGTACATTAGACTGTGAAGAAGAATGGTTAGACGAAGCCCGTCGCTATTTTATAAACATTGTAGGAAAATATGGTGTTCAGGTACAGACTTTGTTAAAAAGAGCTGCGGATTTGGATATTCGTATGATTTGCCCTTTACACGGACCAATTTTAAAAGAAAATCTAGGATATTATATTGAAAAATACGATACATGGAGCAGCTACCGTGCAGAAGAATCCGGCGTAGTTGTGGCATATGCTTCTATTCATGGAAATACAGCCTCTGCTGCAAAAAAAATGGTGAAGCTTCTCTGGGAACAGGGAGAAAAGAATGTGGTTCTTTATGACTTATCCCGCTCGGATGTATCTTTTGTCGTTGCAGATGCTTTTCGTTATGACCGAATGGTGCTTGCCTGCGCAACCTATGAAGGTGGGTTATTCCCTTGTATGGAAAATTTACTCTTACAGTTAAAATCTAAGAATTATCAAAATCGTGCAGTCGGTTTGATTGAAAATGGTTCTTGGGGACCTGTTGCAGGAAAGAAAATGAAAGAATATTTAGACAGTATGAAGAATGTTATGATTGTTGGTTCTCCGGTGACAATTAAATCTACGGTTAAAACTGAAAATGTTGAACAGATGCAGGAGCTTGCGAAAGAGATTTCGGTTTAGCGATTAAATGATATTCCGGAATGTTGTTGGAAACGGACGACAGATGTGATTTGTGTATGGTTTCCGTCCGTTTTTTTATCATATTGTGTAGTGATGTCAGAACGAGCAGGGGCTGTGGGTAGGCGAAGTGT
>JAGALK010000078.1 GCA_017625255.1 Lachnospiraceae bacterium | reverse complement strand
ATCCTCTGCAGGTACGGTAATAGTTGCTGTTACCATCTTAAATTCAGAAGCTAATTCTTCTTCATAGCTCATTTTCAAGATTGGTGTACCATCAACTGCCCAATGAACGCGTTTTAATCTTGCATCACGGCATGGATCATACAATGAACCCTGATTAGCCCAATCACACTGATTATTGTAACACTCTTCTCCTCTTGCATGATATACAAAGATATCATTGCCTTCTTCATCAAATGTAAAGGAGTTATGTCCCGGACCATATTCTCCCGGTACATCTGAGGATGTCAATACAGGGTATGGCTGTTTTTCCCAATTATCTTCATCTAACATATCATCTGTTTCATCAATAGATAATAAACCGATACAATACTCAGGTCCTGTTCCGGATGCAGAAAATGCCATGTAAATCTTACCATTATTCTTGATAATAGAAGGTCCTTCATTAACATTTTCTACCTGTCTTTCCCAACTATACTCAGGCGCACTGATTACGATAGATTTAGAAATACATTTCCATGGTTCATCAGGATCAATTTCAGCAAGAAGGATGGATGAGAATCCAACTGTCTGTGCCCATGCTACATACCAACGATCATCATTTTCAAATACAGTCATATCCAATGAGAAACCGTTAAATGCCTGAGAATCACCGGATACTGCCTGCATAGTTCCCATAGCTTCCCAGCTTTCAGGATTCATAATATCGTCTGCATCGTTGCATTTTAATACATGAGGACGAATTCCCCATACATTACTTCTTTCATTACTGGAAGTATAGAATACATAGTATTCATCATTTACAAGACGAATTTCCGGAGCCCAGATATAACGGTATTCGCTGTTGGAATCATCACAATCCCAGATTGTGATTTCTTCTGCATCTGCAAGACCATTAATTGTTTCTGCTCTTCTTAAAACAACCTTGTCATAGCCATCATCATTACCACACATTGGATAAGATGCTGTGAAATAATAATAACCATCATTGCCCTTTAAGATACATGGATCTGCACGCTGTTCAATAAACGGATTTGCGTACTGGGTCTGCTGTACTGTACCACTTACGGTATATGTACCGGATTTTGTTAAATCTACTTTTGCAATATCTGCTGCATCCCATACTACATTCATATCTGTTGTACTGCCATCATTGTACTCAGCAGTTACTTTTGCCGGAAGAACTTTTGTCAAATCATCCCCTGCTTTTGCAGTTACGGATACTTCTTTCATACCAGTATTCTTTACAATACCTAATTTATTCATAATATACTGATATTCAGCTTTTGTAATATCGATAATATTACCAATTACAGCGCCTTCTGGTTTCTTTCCGGCTGCTGTATAAACATCCGGTGTATAACTATCTTCACCCTGAGAAATAACTGTTTTTAAATCCGCAGTTACTGCACTATACTGTTTACTTCCGTCTGTCCAGTATATTTTGTAGCCTTCTTCGATCTGTTCTACTTTGAATTCACCTGCAACAGCTGCATCTACTGCTAATTTTCTTTCATTTGTAAATGTAACTAAGTTTTCAGAATCAAATACATAGATGTATTTCTGTGTATTTACATTTGTTGCTAATAATCCATATGTGCCATCTGCTTTACGGAAGATATGAAGATTCTTCAATCCATTTGGACTAGAGTTTTTGCTTCCGCCTGCATTGTTTGCAAAGCAAATACCTGTATTGGAATTTAATGCTTCATAGTTTTCACCATCTAAGCTATATGCTAAATGTAAACTATTACCCAAAGAAGCTGATTCACTGCTGTTTGTATATGCCATCAACTGTGCAGAGCCATCTGCAAGTACAATTACTGTGAACTCTTTTGTTTCTGTATAGGTTGCTGTGCCATCATCATATACAGCAGTTGCTGTTAATACAACCTTTGCATTATCTGCATCCTGTGACGGACGAGTAACAACACCTGTTATTGCGCCATCCTTTTCGCTAATTGCGATTGCTGCATTATCACTTGTCCATGTAATGGTTGTATTGTCGCCTACTGTATTTGGTAAACCAATATCTTCTTTTACAACAGAAGTTCCAAGACTAAGTGCTGCTACCTTTTCTTTGAAAAGATTTTCTGCACTTCCTGCCTTTACTGTCACATTATATACTACTTCTTCTGTTTTATTGCCAACTGTAATCGTAGCTGTCAATGTCACATCCACATCATTTTGTGTATCTCTGGTTACCGTACCATCTAAAGCAATCACATCTGTATTGCTGCTTGTCCATGCAATAGAAGCTCCGTTTTCTCCTGCAGCAGGAAGAACAAGATTTTCTGTTACATTAGCAACATCACCTAAATCAATGGAATCTTTAACTGCTGAAATAGCCTTATTTACAATGGCATCTGCATCCAATTCGCTTGGCATATCACTATAGTATTCATTCCAGATTTCATTCTGATCCATTGCTTTATTGTATACTTTTACTCCATATACACCGCCTTTATAGAATATATCTGCATATCCTGAACGACCAATATATGCTGCTAAATTTTCACCAAAATCTGTTGTTGTCTTTGACTTTGCATTATTGCCGCCATCTACTTCTACACCATTTAAATATCCAACAATTCTATCCGGTGTAATAACTGTTGTATACATTGCCCAGTCAGAACCTGTTTTTGTTGTAGAAGTTGCTGTTTCTGTATTGTATGGAGCACCACTGTTGTTGCTGTCTGTCCATACAGATTTGAAATAGCCACTTGGGTTTGCCGGATTTAATAACCAGTAATTTAATGGCATACTTCCTGAGCCGCCTCCTGCATTAGCAGTTTTAGTACCAAAGGACATAGCTGCATAGTTACCGGAACCAGTCTGATTCTTTAACCAGATAGTAATTGTAAGTGTATCCTGTCCAACAAACATATCTCCCGGCAATTCTACGAAAGCAGGGCTGCTTGCAGATGTTGTTACTGCATGAGCTCCACCCGGAAGTGTCAGCATACCATTTGCAATCTTTGCACCGACACCTTTTAATGCTGCATCATTGCCATTTCCGGATACATCTTCGATGATTAAATCTGTCACATCACTATCAGCAAATGTATAGGCTGCCAATAAGCCATCTGTATCTACCGGATCTTTTGGTTCTTCCGGTTCTACAGGATCTTCCGGTTCTACAGGTGTCTGTGTTCCGTCAGATGTAGTAATGGATAATGCAGGAGCATTATCTCCTGTATTTGTTACATAAAAACCACCCATAACAGCCTGAATACGATAAACTGCCTTTGTTTCTCCTGTAATAGATGGTGCCGCCGCATTGTTTCCATCTGCACTTATATCTCCTGGTGCTACTGCCACAAGATATGTATTTCCGGATTTCCTGATTGTCCGTCTGATCCGAAAACCTTGTTAGCAATAATTTTGTTTGATGATTCCTCAGCCTTTGCACCGTAAGTAGGAATCATTGTCAAAATCATGGCAAATGCCAAAAACATTGACAGAAATTTCTTCATTGTTTGTTTCATTTTGTGCCTCCCTTTACATAGATTTTGTCAGGTTTCCAGCTGATGGCATAGCTTTCCGCCTTTTCAAATATTATTTTACTTTTTTTTAGTGATTTTTCAATTTTCTTTAGTAATAATTTACTAAAAGAGCTGTTTTCGTCTTTTTGTCTGATTTATGGGATTGTTTTTTGTGCATTATGCAAATTTTCTGTCTGATTAATAGATAATAGATGTAATAGAGCCGTCAGATAACTGACGGCTCTATAGGGGAGAGTTTATGAAAAAGTTTTGTATCACATCTGTGATGGTATTAATATAACAGATAATTTTGAACAAAATTTGTCTTTGGACTTAAAGAAAGATAAAAATTATAAAAATTTTATAACCTTTTTCTTTTCATTCTATTTATGCATACCAAAAATCAGGATTTGCGCACAGATTCCATAGCATAGACTTTATCTGCAAAATTCAATGTGGACTTTCTATGAGAAACTAATATCACTGTTGTCTTTTCACAACTTTCCAGAAGAGATTTTAAAATCACACCTTCATTTAATGCATCCAGATTGCTTGTTGGCTCGTCTAGCAACAGCAGCGGTGCATCATGCAAAAAAGCCCGCGCAATACCGATTCTTTGGCGTTCTCCACCGGATAGAGTTTCTCCTAATTCTCCTACCGGTGTATCATATCCCTGCGGTAATGTTGTAATAAACTCATGAATAGAAGCCTTTTTTGCTGCTTCTATAATTTCCTCATGACTAGCTCCAAGCTTTCCTATTGCAATATTATTGGCTATAGAATCATGAAACAGATGGGTTTCCTGTGTAACATAGCTTTCCATATCCCGCAGGACTTTTGCAGGTATTTTTTTGATATCTTCTTCCGAAATTTGAATATTTCCACTATCTGTATCCCAAAAACGCATCAAAAGCTTTAATAATGTTGATTTTCCTGAACCACTAGCTCCATGAATACCGATAATTTCTCCCGACTGAATATGAATAGAGTATTTATCAAGAATTTTTTCATTCTCATAGGAAAAGCTTACATTTTCTACCCTGACTCCTGTAAAAGCATCGTTTGTATTGTTCTTTTTTGCCAAGCTATCTTCTATTTCTTTTACCTGTGGTTCTTCTTCTAATATGGATAAAACTCTTTCTCCACTGGCTAAGGTCTGATGCAGATTATTTGATAACCCTGCCAATGCCACCACAGGACCAAAGGAGCCCATCATGGCAATGGTACACATAATAACGCCCTCTTGCGGCATCTGTCTCATGCTGCACAGGCACAGACACAAGCCAAGCATTGCTATAGAGGAAACTACTATTACCCAATTAGTAATCGCTCTTTGTGTACCTTCTTTGGCACTTAAATCTCTTTGGATATAGCTTAAGTCTTTAGAGCCCTTTTCCATAGAACTTGCCCGTTTTTCTCCCTGTTTGTACTGTAAAATCTCTTCTAATCCACGAAGCGAATCTAATACAAAACTATTAAGATTTCCAAATTTTTCTCGGAATGCCATACCAGAGGCTGCTCCCATTTTTCCATTCCAAAGAGGAATCAAAATGCCAACTATAGCATAGGCAAAAAAAGCCAGTACTGCCGCCAAAATATGATAGCTATAAAAATAAGAAAGCATAATCCCACAGGTTGTCACAGCAATGGCTATAGGTGAAATGGTATGTGCATAAAACACCTCTAACAGCTCAATATCTGTTGTAATTACAGAAATCAGATTTCCTCTGTCTTTTCCTTCTAACTTTGCCGGACAAAGATTCCGCAGCGCAGCAAATACCTGATGTCTGATGATTGCTAAAAGCTTAAATGCAATAAAATGATTACAATACTGTTCTGCATAATGAAAGACACCACGAAGAACCGCTAGGAGCAGCAGAATAAACAATGCCTTTTTGCCTGCTGTAAGATTTTCTACAAGAATCATTTTTCCTGCTATAATCGTCAACGAAATTGCACATAAATACCCCATTACACCAAAGAAAATCGCAATCAGCATGATATGTAATAACGGGCGCACAAGACCGATTAACTGTGCCATGATACGAATACCACTTCTTCTATTTGTATTTTGTTTCATGATGTCCTCACGCCCTTCCATAATTTTCTAAAGATGTCTGTTTTTCATAAAGCTTTTTATATACACCATTTTTCTGCATCAATTCTTCATGACTTCCCTGTTCTTTGATTTCCCCCTCTGCCAAGAAGTAAATACAGTCAGAACCTGTGACATTTGACAGTCTGTGAGAAATCAAAAGCACTATTTTTGTTTTTGCAAGCTCTAAAATCACCTGCATTATCATATTTTCGCTTTCCGCATCAATATTTGAGGTTGCTTCATCAAAAATATACACCGGTGTGTCATGAAGTAATGCCCTTGCTATAGCTAATCTCTGGCACTGACCACCGGAAAGATTGCCGCCCCGCTCTGTAAGCTTTGTCAGTAACCCCTGCTGTTCCCAAAGAAAATCATAAAGGTTGACCCTTTTTAATACCTCTTCTAACTCCTGTTTTGTAGCCCCTTCCTTTGCCATACGAAGATTTTCTTCTACAGTCCCCTTAAACAAATAGCTATTATGTCTTACACTTGTAATGTAGCGCATCAATTCCTGCTCATTTATATCAGAAATTTCCTTTCCACCAATTATAATACTTCCCTGATAGGATTTATTTTTACCGGAAAGAAGTCCTGCAACTGTACTTTTTCCACAGCCGGATTCACCTACTATGGATATCATTTTTCCTGCCGGAATTTCCATTTCAATCCCCTTTAGAATTTCTCTGCTTTCATCATAGGCAAAATGCAGATTTTTTAAAAAAATATCCTCTGGCTCTGTATGCATCTGTAAGCTTCCCTTTTTTGGTTCCTTTATATCTAACAGAGCAAACATCTTGTCACTTGCTGCCATTCCATTCATGGCAATATGGAAAAATGAACCTAAAATCCGAAGCGGTATAAAAAACTCCGATGCTAAAAGCAGAATCAGCAAGGTTTCTTCTGCATTTATATTTCCTGCAAAAAATTCTCCTGCTGCCACAATCATTCCTACTGCCGCACCACCATAGGCAACAATATCCATCACACTCGTGGAATTTAATTGCATAGTTAATACTTTCATGGTTATTTTTCGAAAATTCGCCGCTTCATTATCCATTTCCACAGATTTTTGCTCATCTGCCTGATAAATCTTTAAGGTCGTAAGTCCCTGCAAATTTTCCAAAAAGCTATCCCCTAAACTTGTGTATACACTCCAATAACGGTTTAAAAGCCGTTTTGCTATTTTTTGTACTGCTACAATGGAAATTGGAATCAGCGGTACACAAACAAGCAATACGGTCGCTGTTTTTATATTTACCGGCACTAAAATAAGAAATAGCGTCAACGGTGCTAACAAGCTATAAAATAACTGAGGAAGGTATTTTCCAAAATAAACCTCCATCTGCTCTACACCTTCCATACAAAGCTGTACCACTTCGGCAGTAGATACCCTTTCTTTATAGGAAGTCCCAAGACAAAGCAGCTTCTGATAAATTTTTTGTCTTAAAACCTGCTTCACTTTAGCACTTGCCTGATAGGATGCCTTTGCCGCCTGCTTATCACAATAAAACCGAAGCCCTGCTGCCAATACAAAAATCAGCAGAAGTCTTATCCCATATCCCCCAAAAATACAATCCCGCAAAATTTTTGTATTCATTCTTCCTTCATTTATAAGCAAAGATAGAATTCCAGAAATTTCATATACAATTACCACCTGCATAATCAAAGCCAGCCACTGAAAAAATACCACCGCAGCAATCTGCTTCTTCGCATGAGGCATTAATTTAAATAATCTTGACTTAATCACATTTTTTCTCCCCATCGTTTTTTATGGTCTTTATTCGGAATGCAAAATAAAATACATGACACACCCATACCACTGTACCCAGACCTCATCATCCTGCCAGTCAATCGGCATACACATATGACGAGGATACAAATTCCCTTTGACTAATGCATCTGTTCCATTTTCCGGATCATTATAAGAATCATATATGCCATCATAATAGTCTAAAACCTCCAATTCTACTGGCGTTCCTGTATAAGGAATCTTTGTTTTATCCGTCCAGTCTTTAAAATGGCATAGTTTATACAAATATCCTGTAAAATCCCCGATTTTTAACGACTGAAATTCCATTTCCAAAGACACACTGTCCCCGGATTTGGTTACTACCATAGGCTGTATTAATGCCGCATTTCCCATAGATGCCTGATTCTGTCCCGCATGCCACATACGCCCGCTTATGGTATATTCTCCGTCATAGATTACATTTTCCTTTTTTTCTCTCATGGCTAATACTGTATTTTCCAAAAGCACTGTTATATCCGCTACTTTCGATTCCTCAGCCGAAGTATCGCTATATATCTGTTCAGCTGCTTCTAATACAGATGCCAATACTACACTACTTTTCTCTGTATACTTAGTGCTATCTATTGCTTTTGCAGTATTTATAATTTCAAGTAAACTTGCTTTCTTAACATCTATTCCTGTTTCTGTTGCATGCAGTTTTTGCATCGTCCACGGGCATAACATATTCCCCGCTAGCAAAAGCATAGACAATGCTAAAACTGCTATTCTGCAATACCACTTTTTTTTCATTCTACTCAACCTCTCGTCTTTTTTACATATTGGCAATACCAAACATAGACAAGAGAATTTCCCTCCCTTGTCTCTTACCGCATAAATATCTGTATATGTTCTTTGCCTGTAAAACATATTTACCGGAAAACAGTTAGTTGTAACTATCTTCCGGTAAATATATCTAACACACTAAAAATATTCTGTCAAGGCTGTTTTTTTCTTTCATGCTCTGCGGTCATGATTTAAAATTTTATTGAAAATATAGTATAATCTTAAATTTTTTATCTCATATATAGCTCATACTTTTTTTCATGTTTTAATTCTACTCTGTCCCTTTCAAAGCCTCTACCATATCAATCTTCTTATTTCTTCCTGCTACCATAAAGCTTACAACAAGGGAAACACCAAAGGTCAGTAAAATACTGACAGAATAGGTTAATACGCCTACGGTCAAACTTAATTCGTATTCACTGATTAGTGAAGTAATTAACATTTGTAAAACACACAATCCCATCGGAAGTCCAAGACCTACACCGATAACAGTAAGCCAAATGTTCTGACTGATTAAAAGTCTTCCAATATGCTTATCTCTAAAACCAAGTACCTTCAAGGTTGCCAACTCCCGATAGCGTTCCACATAACTCATAACACCAAGATTGTAAAGTACCACCGTTCCTAACACAACTGCAGCCAGAACAAAAATCAGCACCATATAATTCATGATTTCCATAAAGGAATCATAGGTTTCCATAATCATATCTTTTTCCTGTTTACCGGAAATCAAAGCAGAATCTTTAATTTCTTCTGACTCTTTGTCTGTATAAATTGCACCAATATGATAATCTACGCCGACACTGTCCGCATATGTATCCGTCATTACTATAGACTCTGTCACAAGGGAACGAATATACCCTGCAACCTTAACTTCATAGGTTTCTTCGCTTCCATAAGGTGAAAATTCGATGATATCTCCAATTTCTGCGGTATCTGCAAGACGAAGACAAAGATATACACCATCGTCTGTCAGTTGAATCTGTTCATTTTCTTCAGTTAAAAAACCGATTTTATGATTATCTGTTTGATAAATTTCAAGGGTAATCGTTTCCCCTTCGTAGCTGATACCGGAGGATGCCTGCCAATCACCATTTACACTTTCTGCCAACTCTCTTACCGCATCATTATCCGCAGCTTCAGACAAATTAATTTTGGTTGTATAAGTGTTTATTTCTTCATCCAACATAGCTATAAACCTATCCATGGTATCTTTCATTCCCAATCCACCCACTAAAAGCAGCATACAACCAATAACACCTACAAGTGTCATGGCTGAACGGGATTTATGGCGCAAAATATCTCGTATATTCCACTTTGTACCAAAAGACAGCTTGTTCCAAAAAGCCATTTTTTCAAAAACACTCTTTTTCATTGCCTTTGGTGTATATGGCCGAAGGGCATCTGCTGCTGTACCTTTCAGCATTCTTTTTACAGAAAGAAAACTAATCAGTGTCAAAAATGCTACGGTTAAAACAATCACAGGTATACAAAACGACGGCATAAAAGGATACGACGGTCACGAAATCCTAATGCTTTTAATGTTCCAATCTGTACCTTTTCGTTAGCTGCAATACGATGCATAGTCGTAATCATCGTCAAAATTGCAATAGCAAGAAATAGAACTGGCAAAATAGAACCCATAGTCTTTCCTTCTTCTGCCTCACTTTTTGCTCCTGCATAAGCCGTATGATCTTCTTTTACTGTCACAAGAATCGTTCTGCCTAAGGCATCCTTTACGGCCTCTTCAAGCTCTGCCTTATCCAAATCCGAAATTACATTAATCTGTGGGTAAAAAGAAATGCCAAGGCATTCTTCTAATTTTTCCGGTGATATATAGGCAAAGCCAAAGGATTCATAATCTGGCATGAGCTGATTTCCATCTGCTACGCAAATCATATTTTCACCGCACTTTACAAGGCCAACGACCTCTCCTTTAATATCCACTCCCTGATAGGTCAATGTCAAAGTATCACCCAAAGCAATTTCATTTTCTTCTGCAAATCTGTCCGAAAGCCAGATTCCGTCTGTATCCTCATCATATTTGGCTCCCTCCATAATCAGCATTGTAGAAACCGTATAATTTTCAGAAACATTTAGTGCTACGGATTTTTTTGTATCTTTCAAACTCACATTGACAGACAAGAATCTTGTGGCTGCATCCACGCCATCAATATTTTCTATCGCTTCTATATCCTCCTCTGTAAATCCCGTTTCTTCATAAAGCCTGAAATCTGCATATTTTGTCTGCTCAAAAAAATCTTCTGTATCTACTTCTATACTCTTCCACTCAATATTAAAACCAAGAAACACGCCTACACCAATTGTAATCATAATAATCATGGAGATAAACTGCGCCTTATACCTCCACGCTGTACGAAATAATTTTCTAATCAGCATATCCTACCACTCCACTTCATCTGCACCCATTGGAGAGCTTTGCTCCTCACAGGATTTTATTTTTCCATTCTTTACACGAATCACTACATCTGCCATCTTTGCTATATTTTGGTTATGGGTAACAACAACGATGGTCTTGCCATAATTTTTTGCCATAGAAAGCAAAAGCTTTAATACTAAAACACCAGTTTCGGAATCTAATGCACCGGTTGGTTCATCACACAATAGAATCTTTGGATTCTTTGCAAGGGCGCGAGCGATAGAAATACGCTGCTGCTCCCCACCGGAAAGCTCTGACGGAAAATTCTGTAAATGATCGATAAGCCCTACTTCTGCAATCATTTTCTTAGGGTCAAGGTCATTTTTTGAAATCTCTTTTACTAATGCTACATTTTCATATACTGTCAGCGTTGGGATCAAATTATAAAACTGAAATACAAATCCTACTGTAGAAGCTCTGTAATCTGCCAACTCATCATTGGAAAGTGTAGAAATATCTTTGCCGTTTACTTTAATTGTTCCGCTGGTAGGACTGTCAAGACCTCCAAGCATATTTAAAAGTGTGCTCTTACCTGCTCCACTTGGTCCAAGAATAACCACAAATTTTCCCTCATCTAATGAAAAATTCACACCATCTAAGGCTTTTAGCTCATGATCTCCACTTTTATAAATACGGGTCACATCTTTAAATTCTACAATTGACATACTCTGTCTTCCTCCTCATTTTTATAGGGTTAGTTTTGTCTAACACGAATTTTATACCTCTTACCAAATATTGTCAACTTCAAAAAGCAAACCCTCACAGGCTTTTTTTGCCTACGAGGGTTTTTATCTTTGTTCTTTATAAGAATCTATTTGATTTTTGCGTTCTTGCTCAAACCAGCATTCTGTAATTTCTTAGTTAATGCTTTTTTCTGTGCCTTTTTCAGATTCTTAGAAAGCGTAACCTTTGCTTTCTTGTTTGTTTTTGCAAATGCTTTAGAGCCAATACTCTTTAATCCTGTGGATTTGATTGTAATTGTCTTTAAATTCTTACAACCATAGAAAGCCTGTTTTCCTATCTTTGCTACATTTGCTCCAATTTTAACGGTTTTTACCTTTTTATTATTTTTAAGAGCATTCTTTTCAATCGAAGTTACTTTACAGCTTACTTCATTTATAACAACTGTATTTGGAATGGTAATTGTCTTCTTTTTAGAAGTAGTTTTTACGAAAGCAACCTCTGGATTTTCTCCATCTACAGTTACTTTATAAACATATCCATTCACAGTTGCAGTCTGACCTTTTGTTACACTTGGCTTTGTGTCGGCTGGCTGCTGTGGAGTTACTGGCTGATTTGTGTCGGCTGGCTGTTCTGGAGTTGCCGGCTGTTCTGGAGTTATCGGTTGTTCTGGAGTTGCCGGTTTCTCCACAAGACTATTTTTTGCTGCCATAAGTGCTGCTACTGCTGCATCTACTTCTTCCTGTGTGCAATAGTCATTATTTGCCACAGCTTCCCCTGCGATTATGCTTTAAAATGGCAGGCTTTTGAAATCCGTCATTTGCCATAGATACCTTTAATGTGCCTCCACTGCTTTGAAATAACATGAAATACACTTCACAATCTAATTTTTCCGGCAAAATTTCCCGTAAAAAATTTCGTGAAGATCTTACTTCTTTTTCCCGCACATAAGTGGTGCGCATTTTCTGGTGATTCGCCAGCATCGTGGATAAAGTATAGCATCCTACATTTTCTACCATATCTTTTACATTTTCTTCTATTTGGCTTTCTCTAATCCCAATATGTCGAAAATATGCATATAATTCTTCTATAATTCTCTTATAATTGCTTAGCCACATCTTGCCAGCTGCTGTTAAGCTATAATCCTTTGTGAGCATCCCTTTTTCACAGCAGGATTTAAGATATCTGCTGACAGAAGCCGCGTTCACATGACAGTTTGCAGCAATCTGGGCAATCATTCCTCTTCCACCCTGCATTTTTTCCAACTCCATCAGATACTTTACCTGTTGTATGGTCGGACACTTTTCCCGATTAAATTCCATTCCGTCTGCCATGACAAACCTCCATTTCTCTACCAGATATGTATATTTAATTCTCTGCATTCATCCTCTGTCGGCAAATTTTCCTGCTCGGTAAATCCAATAACACAATCGCACTCTGTTATCAATGCTGACGAACTAATCACATAAACAAATGCTCCCGCCGATATGCGGTATCTATTTTCTTCTTTTTTTGCCATTACCCACTTTTTCTTATCTAAATACCAAAGATTTTTTGCGAAGTCATTTTTTACTTTTAGATAAAAATAACATTTTTCCTGCCTTACCTCTAAATCTACTTTATCGGAAAATATTTTTGCTTCTTCTGCCAAAACTCTGGGATTTCTTTGCTCAATTCTATACATTCCCATACAAAATTCATAACAGCCTTTTTCATAAACAGAACGCAAATCATAATCTCTGACCACCCTGTCATAAGTATCCCCATACTTTAAAAACTCTCGAATCCCCTGAACAACTTCGCCACTGATAATATGCTCCATACGACAGGCATTCTCTTCTGCAACATCCTCATTTAATCCACAAGTCATCTGCAAAAACTGTGTCAGATTATGATGGCGCAAAAGACACTCTTCCTTTTCTTCTATACTTCGCGGAATGTTGTGACCTATTCTTTTTAATTCGTCTGTATTTTGCTTTTTCATAAGCCCTCCATACAACCTAATGTTAGTCCAAACTAACCATTACGCAAAATAATAGAAAGTACGCTTTGCGAACTTTCTATTATCATGAATTTAATCGTTGTATCAACTATGCGCTTTACAACAGTTGACATATACCAGATGCTATTATAAAAATATCCATTTTATTTTGTCAACGATAATATCTCTCAATTATTTTACTTTACCATCAATTTTATCCAGATATTTTTTTGTCTCAGCTACTACAACTCCACTCAGTGCAACCAACGCAATAAGGTTTGGTATAGCCATTAAACCATTGAAAATATCCGCAATTGTCCATACTGCAGATACTGTCATAAATGGACCAATAAATACACATACAATGTATAACCAACGATATCCCTTGACTATACCAGGCTTATCACCTACTAAATATTCCAAGCATTTTTCACTATAATAATCCCAACCTAAAATAGTAGTAAACGCGAAGAATACCAGACAAAGCATCAAAATAAAGGATGATACCTGATTTGGAAAAGGAAGTCCTAACTGAAATGCCTTTGTCGTAACTGCCACACCTTCAAGTCCCATATCCCATGCTCCTGTAATAACGATGGAAAGACCTGTCATCGTACAAATAATAATTGTATCAATTACTGTTCCAAGCATAGATACTAACCCCTGTTTTACAGGTTCATCGGTTTTTACCGCTGCTGCAGCAATTGGAGCACTACCTAATCCTGCTTCATTAGAAAAAATTCCTCGGGCAATACCCTTCTGCATTGCAACAATCATAGCCCCCAAAGCACCACCTGCTGCCGCACGCAATCCAAATGCACTTTGAACGACCGTTACTAATGCTTCCGGAATTTTATGAAAATTAAATATCAAAATCAATACAGCCGATACTATGTACACCAATGCCATAAACGGTACAATCACCTGCGCAACACCGGAAATTCTCTGAATTCCACCAATAATAACTAATGCCACACAAATAGTCAAAATAATACCTGCAATAATTACTGTCCAAGAATAATCTCTTCCAAACAATTCTACTGTCCAGGTATTATTAGGATCAAAGAAATTATTTACTGCACTTGTAATACCATTAATCTGTGTAAATGTACCAATTCCAAGAAGTCCAACACCTACACCAAAAAATGCAAAAATCTTTGCAAGCCATTTCCATTTTTTTCCCATTCCATTTTCGATATAGTAGAATGGACCACCAATAATATGACCATCACTTGCTACCACACGATATTTGATGGCAAGTAAACATTCTGCATATTTGGTAGCTGTTCCTAAAATTGCTGCAACCCACATCCAAAATAATGCCCCCGGTCCACCGGCTACAATGGCAGTGGCTACACCGACAATATTTCCTGTACCGATGGTTGCTGAAAGTGCTGTACAAAGTGCTCCAAAACTGGATACTTCTCCATTTTCACCCTCGCTGTCATTTGCAAACATGGTTTTTACTGCTAATGCCAATCTGGTAATCTGCAAGCCTTTGAGACGAATCGTAAGGAAAATACCTACTGCCAAAATCAAAACAATCAATGGTATTCCCCATACAAAATCATCAATTTTTACTAATACTTCGTTTACTGTTGCTAACATTCTTTCCTTCCTCCTTAGGTATATGAATAGAAAAAGAGCTGATAAAACATCAGCCCTCTAAAGAGTAAGAACATGCACTTTTATGCTCTGTCCTTTTGCCTGAGAGATTGACAGTATGTCTATTTCTGTCGTACACCTTCGGCGCCCTGTCTGGCAGGGACTCTCCAGAGTTACACAAGAGATTAGTATATTGATTCCTCTTGTTATGAATAGTAAAAAACTCGAAAAAAGAATTTTCGAGCTTTTACCAGTAGCGGAAGGGAGATTTGAACTCTCGACACCACGGGTATGAACCGTGTGCTCTAGCCAACTGAGCTATTCCGCCATAT